>DAORNC010000059.1:0-3083 GCA_035440785.1 Rhabdaerophilum sp.
TTCTCGATGGTGCCGGTCAAGGACCTCGAAACGATCGGGCGCATCCGCTGCGATGTCTCGCAATGGTCCGCCGCGTTCGCGCGGGCGGGGCGCGAGGGCGTCTTCGTCTATACGCGCGAGACCGTGCAGCCGGCGCATCACGTACACGCACGCATGTTCTGGCCTTCGGCGGGGATGAGCGAAGACCCGGCGACAGGCGGCGCGGTCGCGGCCTTCTCCGGACTCGCCGCAACCGTGGAACTGCCGGATGATGGTATGCACCAGCTCGTAATCGAACAGGGGTTCGAGATGGGCCGTCCGAGCCTGATCGCCCTCGATCTCGATATTCATGGCGGCCGTCTCGTCGCGGCCAGCATCGGCGGTTCCGTGGTGCGGATGAGCGAGGGCGTGCTGCATGTCTGAACCGGTCTTGATGACCCTCTGCGGGGTCGATTGCCGGTTCGATCCGAAGGTGTGGCCGTTCGTGGAGGAACGGCGCGCGGATATCGAGGCCAACTGGGCGAAGTTTGTCGCCGACAAGCCGACGAGCTTCAACGGCAAGGTGTTTCTCCAGCATCGCTGGACGGTCGAGAACGGCGTCTACCAAGGGCGATATCTCGAAACGGACTACGCCAGTTTCATCGCCTGGCGCGATCTCGGTCATCCGGGTCCGCCGATGCGCAACGGTTTCGCGATGGCGGCGCTGCAATCGCGCGACAATGCCTACCTGCTCGGCGTAATGGGGGCGGGGACAGCGAACGCGGGGAAAATCTATTTTGCCGCCGGCACGCCGGATCGCGGCGATCTCCTCCCCGACGGCACGATCGATCTTGCCGGCTCGGTGCTGCGCGAACTCGGCGAAGAAACCGGAATTCGACCGGGCGAGGTTCAGGTTTCAGAGCTTTGGCACTGCGTGGAGCACGGCGTACGCGCCGCGTTCATGCGCCCGGTGCGGATTGACCTGCCGGCGGCGGAGGCCCGCGCGCTGATGCTCGACCGGATGAAATCGCTTCATGAGGAAGAACTCGCCGATATCTACATCGCCCGTGGCGCCGATGATATTGATCCCGTGCGGATGCCGCCGTTTCAGGTTGCCTATCTCAAGGCGATGTTCACCGATCAGGGGTAGCCGAAGCGGCTCTTCGTCGCGCGCACATGCGCGCTTGCCGCGCCGGAATTGCCGGCGGCACAGAGTGCATCAGCCTTCTTCATCTCGGCCTCGATTTGATCGTAGACCGTCTTCGTTGTGTGGCCGGTCTCGAGGTCGTTGGCCTGAATGGC
This sequence comes from Rhabdaerophilum sp., assembly GCA_035440785.1. GTDB lineage: Bacteria > Pseudomonadota > Alphaproteobacteria > Rhizobiales > Beijerinckiaceae > Rhabdaerophilum. The sequence continues at coordinate 1,261 of DAORNC010000059.1, forward strand.
GCGGAACCGGGCAATATCGCCTGAACAGCCCGATCCTTCCGGCAGCTTGAAGTTCGTCGGCGTGACGGAGACGCCGCGCGGCTCTTGCTTCGGTGCCGGCGTCGTGGCGGGTGCAGGAGGAGGCGAGGTCGTCTGGCAAGCGGCAAGGCCGAGAACCGAGACGAGGATGAAGGCGCTTTTCCGCATGGCGAATCCTGTCGTTCGAAAATGTCCAGTATGATCCTAGGGCGGAGCGCCCGGCCTGTTCAAGACATCGAGGTTCAACTGATATCCGACGCGCAACGTTGCCAGATCTCCGCGGGGCCGTTGTCGATGCGCACGCTGGTGCGGGTCTCGCCCTGCAGCACCATATCCACTGCCGCGCCGCCCTCGGGCGCGCCCTGCGGGATCGCGAACGAATAGCTGTGCCGGGTGTAGTGTCCTTTGAGGTGAAATCCGCCAGCATAGACCCCAGACGGACCTTCGATGGAAATCCGCCGACCCTTGGGGCCGCACCAGTTACCGTCGATCGCGTCGGCCCGGGCGAAGGGTGCGGAAAAAACGAAGAAGAGAATGGCCAGGGGCAGGTTTTTCAGGCGGGGCATCGGCGGCTCCACGACACAGATATGCCAGTGAATGCCGAAACCGGCGATCCGGCAAGGAGGATATTGCCCGAGCAGCGATCTTGCCTTGGACCGAGGGCTCCGGTAGAGTTCGCGTGTTGTGATTTGAAAGTCGAGCCCTCGTGACTCAGGTTCTGGCAAATGCTGGTTGGACGATCCGGCTCATCGCGCGCTTCGACGCTGCGATGGCGATCGCACTTTGCCTTGCCCTCGCGCTCCTTCTTATCAGCCCCTGAGGGCCGTCCGGGCGTGCCTGGGCTCTCAGGGGACCGACCCACGTAACCTCCGACAGATTTTCAGTTTTCAAGCCGGTTCGTAAGGCGTATCCGCCGCAACCGGTTCCCCGTGAAGGATCAAGATCATGGCTTCGCCCAATTTCTCTCAGGCCGACAAGAACCGCGTCCTGATTTTCGATACCACCTTGCGCGACGGCGAGCAGTGCCCCGGCGCGACGATGACCTTCGAGGAAAAGCTCACCATCGCCGATTTTCTCGACGAGATGGGCGTTGATATCATCGAGGCGGGCTTCCCGATTGCCTCGGAGGGTGATTTCGAAGCGGTCACCGCCATCGCCAAGCGCGTGAAGAATTCGGTGGTCGCCGGTTTGAGCCGCGCTGCGTTCAAGGATATCGATCGCGCAGGCGAGGCGGTGAAGCATGCCGCGCGCCCGCGCATCCACACCTTCATCTCCACCTCGCCGGTGCATATGAAATACAAGCTCCAGAAGGAGCCGGACGCGGTGTTGCAGCTCGTGATCGATCAGGTGACGCGGGCGCGCAACCACGTCGCGGATGTCGAATGGTCGGCGGAAGACGCAACGCGGACCGACCACGATTTTCTCTGCCGCTGTGTGGAAGCGGCGATCAAGGCCGGCGCGACCACGATTAACTTGCCCGATACGGTCGGCTATTCGACGCCGGACGAATATCGCGCGATGTTCGAGATGGTGCGCAATCGCGTGCCGAACGCCGATCAGGCCATTTTCTCGGTCCATTGCCACAACGACCTCGGCCTCGCCGTTGCCAATACCGTCGCGGGGTTGCTGGGCGGTGCGCGGCAGGTGGAATGCACGATCAACGGTATCGGCGAACGCGCGGGCAACGCGGCGCTCGAAGAGGTGGTGATGGCGATCCGGACCCGCAACGACGCCTTCCCCTTCTCGACCGGCATCGAGACGACGATGCTCAACCGTGCTTCGAAGCTCGTCTCCGCCGCAACCTC
>DAORNC010000059.1:3163-7167 GCA_035440785.1 Rhabdaerophilum sp.
GGCATGCTCAAGAACAACCAGACCTACGAGATCATGCTGCCGGAAACGGTGGGTGTCACCAAGACCAGCCTTGTCATGGGCAAGCACTCGGGCCGCAACGCCTTCCGCGACAAGCTCAAGCAGCTCGGTTACGAGATTTCCGACAACCAGCTCGAAGATGCCTTCGTGCGGTTCAAGGCGCTCGCCGACCGCAAGAAGGTGATTTATGACGAGGATATCGAGGCGCTGGTCGATGAGAACATCGCCACGGCGCAGGACCGCGTGAAGGTGCTGAACCTGCTCGTCGTCGCCGGCACGAACGGGCCACAGTCGGCGGTGCTGACGCTCGATATCGATGGGCAGCACCATACCCGGCAGGCCACCGGCAACGGGCCGGTGGACGCGACCTTCAACGCGATCCACGAGATGATCCCGCACGAGGCCAAGCTGGAACTCTATCAGGTCCATGCCGTGACCGAGGGCACGGACGCGCAGGCCGAGGTTTCTGTGCGGCTCGCGGATGAAAGCGGCAAACTCGTCACGGGCCGTGCGGCGGATCCGGATACGATGGTCGCCTCCGCCAAAGCCTATATCGTCGCGCTCAACAAGCTGACGAAGAGCCGGGCCGGGGACAGCCGTGTTCACGCCCATCACGGCGCCGCATAAGCGAACCGCCTAGAGCGCGGCACTCGCTACGGGTGCCGCGTTCCGCATCGCCGCCAGTGCTGGCGCGTAGGTGCGGAGCGCTTCCTCTCCCTTCGCCGTCAGGCCGTAGCTGCCGCGTTCGATCCGGTAGAACCATCCGTAGACGTCGTTCTGAAGGATCGACGCGGCGCGTTCGACGCCTGCGCGTTGGCGGATGTCCGCAACCTTGGCCTTTCCGTCGCGCGCGATATGATCCGCACAGCGTAGGGCGTCCTGCCGGTAGGCGGTCATCAAGGTTCGCCGGGTTGAGCCGCCAGAATTGGAGTCACCGTGCCGTCGCGCGAACTCGCGCAGCAGCAGCGCGGTGCGGCGGGGATTCTTGCGCGGTCGGTAAGGCGCCGGATCGAGTTCTGCCGCAGCCCTGTCTCCGCGGACGACGATCAGTCCGAGCCCCAATCGCCGGAGGAGTTTGAGTGCCTGTCGCTCGCGTTCGAAACAGGGGGCGGGCACGGCGAGATACACGGTATCGGTCAGTGTCTGGCGATCAATCGCCTGAAGCAGCAGTTTCAGCGTCAGGCCGGTCTTGAGTTCGACGATGACCGGCGCCTCGTTCTCACGAAGGGCCATCACGTCGCAGCGACCTATTTCCGCCTTGACGACATAGCCTTGCTGCTCAAGCAGTCGTTTGACCGGTGCGTAAAGATCGGTTTCCAGCATGACCTTTGATGTCACAAAGGCGGTTAGAAGAGGCTTAAGGCACCCGCTGGCTTGACTTTGGGGAGGGGAGCCATGATGCGTTCAAAACGAGCGAGGGATGGCGGGATGCGTTTGGGAATCGATCTCGGCGGCACGAAGATCGAGATTGTCGCCCTTGGCGATGATGGCGCCGAGCTGCTGCGCCGCCGCACCCCAACACCGCGCGGAGCCTATCGCGGGATCGTCGAGGCGATCCGCGATCTCGTCGCAGCGGCGGAGGCTGACCTGGCGCGGCTCGGCCTCGCCGGTCCGCACAGCGTGGGCATTGGCATGCCGGGCGCGATTTCCCCTTTCACCGGGCTTGCGATGAACGCAAATTCGACCGAGATCAACGGTCAGCCGTTTCAGACCGATCTGCAAACGGCGCTGGGGCGCGAGGTGCGCCTCGCGAATGATGCAAATTGTCTTGCGGTCTCGGAAGCTGTCGATGGCGCCGGTGCTGGCGCGCGACTCGTCTTTGCGGCGATCCTCGGCACAGGAACCGGCGCGGGCATTGCCATCGATGGTCAGAGTTGGGATGGTCGCCAGCGCATCGCCGGGGAATGGGGACACAATCCGCTTCCTTGGCCGAGTGCGGAGGAAGTGCAAGAAGGCGCGCCCTGCTTCTGTGGACGCAGGGGCTGCATTGAAACCTGGGTGTCCGGCACCGGCTTCCGCATGGATCACGCGCGGGTCACCGGGCGCGACGTGCCCGGCCCAGCGATCATTGAGGCGATGGAAGCGGGGGAAGCGGCGGCGGTCGCGACCTTCGGGCGCTACCTCGACCGACTGGCGCGTTCGCTCGCCCATGTTCTCAACATCCTCGACCCCGATGTAATCGTCCTCGGCGGCGGCATGAGCAACATCGAAGCGCTTTATGAGCGGCTCCCCGGTGAAATGACACGCTATGTCTTCTCCGACCGGATGACGACGCCGATCCGCCCCGCCCTGCATGGTGACAGTTCCGGGGTGCGCGGCGCGGCTTGGCTCTGGGGGCGGTGACCGGACGGTTATTTTTCTGGAATTTTTTGCTCGACAAGCCAAAATCGATGCGCTATCGAACGCCCATCGCGCGGGGTTCCCGCGCGTTGCCTTTTCAAAAGGCCGTGGGTGATTAGCTCAGTTGGTAGAGCAGCTGACTCTTAATCAGCGGGTCCAAGGTTCGAGCCCTTGATCACCCACCAAATTCTCCTTGGAACGACTTTGGCGCTGGCACGTTATCCCGGCAGCAATGTGCATCGCACGGGAGAAGAATGATGAAGCGTCAAACGGTCATTGCAACCATCTGCGGCGGAGCGGCACTTTCGCCGGTTTTGTCTCCGCGCGGCCTGTCGGCGGCGGCAAGGCTTCGTCCGGTCATCTGATGCAGGAGTGGGGGTCCGTACCGGGCCATCACGGTGCTTCGGAATATGCACCCGGCCATCTGCGGAAGACCAAACTTTGCCGTCATCGCGATGAGGTTCGCGTGATGCCGAACGTTGTTTCCTACTACCGCTGAATTCAATAGCGGATCCTGGCGAGACGGCGCAGCTCTTCGGCTGTCGTCGTCTCGAACCCAAAGAATTCCAGATAGGCCGGAATCATCTCGAACAACATGTCGAGACCGATTTGCACCTGACAGCCGCACGCTTCCGCCGCCTGCAGGAATGCGGTTTTCTCGTCCTTCAGCACCACTTCGCCGACGAAGGTCCGCGCGTCGAGTCGGGCCACGTCCACCGGCATCGGGTCGCCGGCGTTCATGCCGAGCGGCGTTGCGTTGACGACGAGATCGCAACCGGCGGGATCTTTGTCGCCGGTCGCGACGCGAAGGTTCGGGTAATGAGCACGAAGCCTTTCGGCGAGGGCGATCGCGGTTGCGTCGTTGGTATCGAAGAGCATGAAATCAGCCATACCGGCGGCTGCCAGCGACGCTGCAATCGCGGAACCAACCCCACCTGCGCCGACAATCAGCGCCCGGCCGCCGGCAACCTTGAAACCCTTGGTGGCGAGGCCGCGCACGAAGCCTTCGCCATCGAACATATCACCGACGAGGCTTCCATCCGTATCCCTACGCACGGCATTCACCGCGCCCGCGATCCGTGCCGTGACCGAAGCTCCGTCGAGCAGCGCGAGCGTTGAGACCTTGTGCGGCATGGTGATCAACGCGCCGTGGATATTCGTGAACGAGAAGATCGACCGGAAGACGGCCTCGTAATTCTCGGCCTTGACCCCCATCGGCACCACGACCGCGTCGATGCTGCGGTATTCGAAGTAGGGGTTGTAGATCATCGGCGCCTTGAAGGTCGAGGTTGGATAGCCGATGTGCGCGATCAGCGCTGTCTTGCCGGAAATCATTACAGCCTCACTGTTTCGCCGGTCCGGGCGGCGCGCTTCACCGCGTCGATGACGCGCATCGCGGCAAGTCCTTCGCGTCCCGGTACCAGCGGCTGTTCCTCGCCACGGATCACCCTTACGAATTGCGCGATCTGGAGCGGCAGGGGATCGGCTTTTGGTGCGACGTGGCGGGTGACCTCGAACGGTTCCCACCATGAGCGCTTCGCCGGGTTGCGCCAGAGTTCGAGCTTGGGCACCGTCAGGGACCCCTCCGTGCCGCCGATGAAATAGCAGCTCTGGTCAGTCTGCGGATATACAGGATTCTCGCCGGT
>DAORNC010000059.1:7177-7580 GCA_035440785.1 Rhabdaerophilum sp.
ATGTTCCCAGCTCCACGGTGCGACGGCCGTGTCGGAAAGCGTGATGGTGCCGAGAGCGCCGTTCTCGAAGCGCAAGGTGATCACACAGCTTTCCTCGGCCGCGTTGCCGCGCACCTCGTGGGAATCCATCGCCTGCACGGCGGCGACCTCACCGCCGAGGTAGCGCATCAGATCAATGTCATGGCTGAGGTTGATGAGGACGGGGCCGGCGCCAGCCTCACGCCGCCACGGGACATCGAAATAGTCGTCCGGCTTCATCAGCCAGAAGAAGGAATGGACGGCGACAATGCGACCGAGCTGGCCTTCGGCGATGATCCTGCGTGCGTGCTGGATCATGGGGTTGTGCCGTCGGTGGTGGCCAACGGCGAGCGGAACGCTCGCCGCTTCTGCCGCTGCCACGAGC
>DAORNC010000059.1:7622-12256 GCA_035440785.1 Rhabdaerophilum sp.
CCGGAAGGCGGGCCTCGATGGCTGCCAGCGCATGCTCGACATGCAAGGCATTCGGCGTGGCGACGATGATGCCGTCCGGTCTCGGGCCGTCGATCAGGGCGTGGATATCGGCAAAACACGGAGCCCGATAGCGCTCTGCGAGTTCGCGGGCCGCGGGTGATGGATCGGCGATGGCGGCCAGCACAGCATCAGGGCAGGCGGCGATATGTTCGACGTGCCGCCTGCCGATGAGGCCGGCGCCGAGAACGGCGATCCGCACGGGAGAGCGCATGCAATTCCTCAGGTTGTTTTTCCTGAGTTTATGCACGGTACGGCAGGTGGCTAGTGTCTTCCGTCATTTCCGGCGGCCTGCGTCGCAACAAGAAAAGCCCGGCCGCAGGGGCCGGGTGTCGTTGGCTTCGCAGGGGTGGGAAATCAGAACCTGTAGTTGAGGCCCGCCCGCAGGATATGGCCCTTGGCGTTGGTCGAGATCGACGGAACCGCAACCGAGTTGTAGGTGTTGCGACCGAAATCGTAATAGAGATATTCGCCCTTCAGGCTGACATTGCGCCAGATGGCTGCTTCGAGACCGGCACCGATCGTCCAGCCGGCGCGGAGATCCGAGCCGGTGAAGCCAGCCGCGCGGCCATAAATGTCCGCCACGGCGAGGCCGCCGGTGATATAGGGCATGAACCGGTCGAACGCGTAGCCGATGCGACCGCGAACCGTGCCGAACGAACGAAGCTCGGTTCTGCAGCCCGGCACGGCGCAGCCAACGGCCGTGCTGCCTGTGACTTTCGCCCAGGCATAGTCCGCCTCGACACCGGCAACGAGATTGCCGAACTGTTGGTTGTAGCCGATCGTGGCGCCGACGAGGCCGCCGGTATAATTAAACCTGCCGGAGCTTGCGCCGCCCTGGCGATGCTGGATGCCGTCGCCGAAGCCGTAACCGCCCTGGATGCCGAGGTAGAATCCGGTCCAGTTATAAGCGGTCATGATCGGCACAACCGGCGCGAGAGGCTTGCGCGTGCCGAGATCAGCGGCGCTGGCGGCAGACACGGCGAATGCGGCCACGGCAATCGCGGCGAGCAGCTTCTTCATCTTGACGCTCCCGAAAGGATGAAAATCTGAAGTTTAATATTAGCGGTTTCATAACATTTGTCAGTAGCTGCGGTGCAACATATTCAAGTCCAAAGACATATACTTAATGGGGAGTTAGCGAAGACGGCGCATCTCTTCGATTGCGGAACGGCCCGGAATTATCCCGAACAGGAAGTAAACCGCGCATTGGCAGAAAAGCCGGGCATTTGAATTAACGGAATGGCGAGCCTTGCATGGTAGAGGGCAAGGTAATCGAGTTTTTGTGTTCCGGAGCGTTTTGCGCGATGTCGATCGAAGCCGTGGAGTTCGATTCACGAGAAGGAAAGTTCGAAGGGGCTATCTCCGGGTGGCTGCGGCGGACATCGAAGACCAAAATTCTCGGCCTCGTCCTGCTGTTCGATGTCTCCGCGCTGGTCTTTTTCGGGATCGCGACGGCGCTCTGCTTCCTGCCGGATCGCAATGTCGGCGAACTTGCGACCGGGATTCTCATTCTCGGCCAGTCGGGGTTGTCGGTCTACATCGCGCAGCGGCTCTGGGGCTATACGATTCCGGCGCTCAGCGCTTTCGCCCGACAGGTGCGGACGTTGATCGGCGCTGTTTTCGGCGCTTTCGTTGCCGTGACGGGCGCCTTGTTCCTCTCCGGCATCGACATCATGCCCTATCGCGGTTGGGTTCTGGCCTGGCTCGGTGCTGCGCTTCTGGTCCTCACCATGTTCCGGCTTTTCGTTTCCGTGGCGATCAGCCGTGCGGAGACCAGAGGCGAGCTCGCGCGCCGGGCGGTGATCGTCGGCGGCGGCAAGGCTTGCGAGGATCTTGTCGCGCGCCTTGAGAAGACGGGCAAGAAGGCTATCCGAATTCTCGGGATTTTCGACGATCGCGGCGGCGAACGTTCGCCGGATGCGGTCGGTCGTTACCGCAAGATCGGCGCTTTCGACGAACTTGAGCGTTACTGCCGGGAGAACGCGGTCGACCTTCTGATCATTGCCCTGCCTCAGACGGCGGAGGAGCGCATCCTCCATCTGATGAAGAAGCTCTGGGAACTGCCGATCGACGTCCGCATCGCCGCGCACTCATCGCGCCTCAAACTGTCGAAGCGCGCCTATAGCTACATCGGCGACGTGCCGTTCCTTGCGATGTTCGACCGGCCGCTTTCGGACTGGAATTCGGCGGTCAAGGCGGTGTTCGACCGCGTCGTCGCCGCGCTCGCGCTCATCGCCCTCTCGCCGCTGATGGTGCTGGTCGCACTTGCGGTGAAGCTCGAATCCAAGGGGCCGGTGTTTTTCCGGCAGCCCCGCCACGGCTTCAACAACGAACTGATCGGCGTCCTGAAATTCCGCTCGATGTACACGGATCTCACCGACCAGCACGGCGCGAAACAGGTGACGAAGGGCGATCCGCGGGTGACGCGCGTCGGTCGCATCATCCGCAAGACGTCAATCGACGAGTTGCCCCAGCTTATCAACGTGCTGCGCGGCGAACTCTCTCTGGTCGGTCCGCGACCGCACGCGACCCAATCGAAGGCGGCCAACAGGCTCTATCAGGAAGTTGTCGACGGCTACTACGCGCGCCATCGCATGAAGCCGGGCATCACGGGCTGGGCCCAGATCAACGGCTGGCGCGGCGAGACCGATACGGTGGAGAAGATCGAGCGGCGTGTCGAGCACGATCTCTATTACATCGAGCATTGGTCGCTGCCTTTCGACCTCTACATCCTGGCGATGACGCCGCTCTCGTTGTTCAATACCAAGAACGCCTATTGACCCGGCATCCGGCTGTGCGATTTGGCACTGCCAGGGCGCCTTGTTCCCACCACAATACTCCCCTCTTGCCGGCGACGGCTCGGTTTACACATGGCATCGGGCTCGGGTCCCTGCCATATATTCGGACAAGTTGCGGAACCCTCGGTCAACCGCGACGAGAGGGGAATGAGGATGGAAGTTCGGTTCTGGGGGGTGAGAGGCAGCTACCCGGCATCAGGTGTAGGCTTTTCTGAATTCGGTCACCACACGATCTGCGTCTCTGCGCGAACGGATGACGATCTCATCGTGTTCGATGCCGGTTCGGGTGCGACAGCGCTCGGCGATCATCTGCGCGCCAATCCGGTGCGGCATGTCCGGATTCTTATCAGCCATTTCCATCACGATCATCTCGTCGGCCTGCCGTTCCTGTTGCACGGTGCCTGTGCCAATCCAGGCACGACGGTCGCCCTGCATTGCGCCCTGCCGATCGAGCATAAGCTTGAGGAACTCGTCCGGCCGATGATTTCCGCGCCATATTTCCCGGACGAAGCCGGGGATCTCGCAGGCCGGATATCCTACAATCGCCATGCGCCGGGCGAGACTTTCGTTCTCGGCGGCGCGGTCGCGCGGAGCGTGCTCGTCGAGCATCCGGGCGGCTCGATGGCCTATCGCGTCGAGAAAGATGGTCTCTCGATCGCGTTCGTCACGGACATCGAGGATACCGAGGCTCCTTCGCCTGATCTCGTGGCACTGGCTGCGGAAGCGGATCTCCTGATGCACGATACGATGTTCACGAGCGAGGAAATCCTCACCCGCCGCGGCTGGGGGCATGGCACGATCGAGGGTGCGCTGAGCCTCGCCCGCGCGGCCCGGGTGCGCAGGCTGGCGGGATTTCACCACAATCCGCTGCATGATGACGCAACGCTGCGCACCCGCGAGCAGGCATTGCGGTCGGCGTTCTCCGCCGCTTGCCTCGCGCGCGAGGGGCGGATTATTCAGTTGGCTACATCAGCATGAGGGTTGGCCCGCGCGCTGCATGGGCGGGGCGGATCTTCAAGGAGAAAGAGCATGATTTCCTCTCTCGAGCGTGACGAGATCAAGGCAGGGCTTTCCGCTGGAACCATCGTTCTGGTCGATGTGCGCGAACCGCATGAATTCGCGATGGGGCGCATTCCCGGCGCGCTCTCCCGCCCGCTGTCCCAGCTCGACCTGTCGGATATTCCCGAGGTCGAGGGCAAGCGAATCGTGTTGTCCTGCGTTGCGGGCGTGCGATCGATACAGGCGGCGATGGTCGCCAGGTCGCAGGGCATCGCCGTCGATGCCCATTACGCCGGAGGCTTCCGCGACTGGATCATGGCCGGCGAGGCGGTCGAGCGCGACTGAGCCGAACGAAAGTCGTGTCGATGTCGTTCTGGAGGCTTGCCAGCCGGGCGCGTGCTTGTAATCTCGGCTGAACGGCGCGGAAGCGGTTTCCGCCACACCTTTCAGGTCTCAAGACAATGCGTCCAATGAAGTTCGGGATGGGCCAGGCGCTGACGCGCGTGGAGGACCACCGTTTCATCACCGGCTCCGGCCATTACGCCACCGACTACCATGCGAAGGGCGAATTGCAGGCTTTCGTGTTGCGCTCACCCTATGCCAGCGCGACCTTCACGATGGGCTCGCTCGATGCAGCCCGGGCGATGCCCGGCGTCGCGGCGATCATCACGCATGAGGACGTCGCGCATCTTGGCGATCTGCCGTGCCAGGCTCCGGTGAAAAACACCGACGGCTCGGCCCCCAAGACCCCCTCCTACCCTGTCTTGCCGAAGGATC
>DAORNC010000059.1:12266-19436 GCA_035440785.1 Rhabdaerophilum sp.
GGAGGCGATCGCCTTTATCGTTGCGGATACGCTGCATCAGGCGCGCGATGCAGCGGAATCGATCGACGTGAAATGGTCGTCGATGTCGGTCGTCAGCGAGATCGCGGATGCACGGAAGAAGGGCGCGCCGGTTGTGCATGAAGCGGCACAGGGCAATGTCGCGTTCGATCATTTGATGGGCGACAAGGCGAAGACTGATGCGGTGTTCGCCCGAGCGACGCGCGTCGTTTCGCTCGATTTGGTCAACAATCGGCTGATCGCGAACTACATGGAGGCCCGGTCTATCGTCGCCGAGCCGAAGAAGAACGGGAAATTTCACATCGTCGTCGGCAGCCAGGGCAGCCACGGCCTCCGGAACACGCTTGCGAAGTTCATCTTCAAGACCGATCCGGAGAATTTCCGCGTTGTGACCCCGGATGTCGGCGGAGGGTTCGGCACCAAGACCTTCATGTATCGCGAATATCCGCTGGCGGTTTTCGCGGCCGGCAAGCTCGGCCGACCTGTCCGGTGGGCGTCGGATCGTTCTGAGCATTTCTTCGCCTGTGCACACGGGCGCGACAATCTCACCCGCTGCGAGATGGCGCTCGACGAGCGTGGCAAGTTTCTTGCCCTGCGCGTCGAGATTGATGCCAACATGGGGGCCTATCTTTCGCAATACGGGCCGTATATCCCCTGGCTTGGCGCGACGATGCTGACCGGCGTCTACGATATCAAGGCCGGTTATGCGCGTGTCCGCGGGCTATTCACGAATTCCGTGCCCTTCGATGCCTATCGCGGCGCCGGACGCCCCGAAGCGGCCTATATGCTCGAACGCTTCGTCGATTATATCGCCGACGAGATCGGTATGGACCGGATCAAGCTGCGTAAGCTCAACTTCATCAAGCCAGCCAAGATGCCGTACAAGACCGTTACAGGCCGCGTATACGATACCGGAGAGTTCGCTGGCCATCTCGACCGGGCGATGGAGATCGCGGACTGGAAGGGGTTTCCGACCCGCGTCCGCAGTGCGAAGAAGGCGGGCAAGCTGCGTGGAATCGGCCTCGGCGTCTATATCGAGGCCTGCGGTGGTGGCTCGCCCGAACCGGCCTATGTCAGCCTCGAAAAAGACGGCACGGCAACCGTTCGTATCGGCACGCAATCGAACGGGCAGGGACACGAGACGGCTTATGCCCAGCTCGTCTCGCAACATCTCGACCTGCCACTCGAAAAGATCCGGGTGAAGCAGGGCGACACCAATGACACACCGACGGGGCTCGGCACCGGCGGCTCACGCTCGATCCCGGTCGGTGGTTCGGGTGTGATGAAGGCGGCCGAACTGCTCGCGACCAATCTCAAGACACTGGCGGCGGAGAAGCTCGAAGCGGGCGTCGGCGATCTCGAGATATCCGGTGGTGTCGTCCGGATCGCCGGCACTGACCGGCGCATCACCTTCGCCGAGATCGCCGCGCTGCCGGGCGCGAGGAAGGACATGCTCTCGACCACGGCCGCCTTCTCCCCGCCGGAGGCGACCTATCCCAACGGCACCCATGTTTGCGAGGTGGAGATCGATCCGGAGACCGGGGAGACGCGCATCGTAAATTTTGTCATCGTCGATGATTTCGGCATCACGTTGAACCCGATCCTGCTCGCGGGGCAGATTCACGGCGGCGCGGCGCAGGGCATCGGGCAGGCGATGATCGAGCGCTACGTGCAGGACGAGAACGGGCAGATTCTGACGGCCTCGTTTCTCGATTACGCCATGCCGCGTGCGGACGATATGCCGAGCTTCACCTTCGAGACCCGGAACGTGCCCTCGACCACCAACGCGATGGGGCTCAAGGGCGCGGGCGAGGCGGGGACGATCGGCGCAGCGCCGGCCGTCGTCAACGCCATTGTCGATGCCCTGCGCCGGGCGAAAGGCGTCCGCCATGTCGACATGCCGGCGAATGCCCAGACGATCTGGGGGATTTTGCGGGAAAAGATTTGAGTATCGCGCCTCACGCAAATGTGAACGGCATTCCTGTTTGCATTGGTGCAATGATCCGGGGGTGGACAAAGGGCTGGCTGACCGCAATTTTGCACACCCGGACCCATGCTCGTGAAGCTGGGTCGAATCGATGAAAAAGGAACTCATGATGCGTCGCACGATTATCCTCGCCTCGCTTTTCGCCCTCGGTGCCGGCGTGGCTCTTGCTCAGAGCTCGGCCATCGAGCAGCGCAAGGCCAAGTTCAAGGAAATGGGCGGCGCTGCCGGTCCTATCGGCAAGATGATGCGTGGCGAGGAGGCGTTCGATCTGGCCAAGGTGCAATCCGGCCTCAAGACCATCCAGGCGAATGCGAAGGTGCTGCCGACGCTGTTCCCGCCCGATTCCAAGACCGGCGATACCAAGGCGCTGCCGGCGATCTGGGAGAACAAGGCCAAGTTCGACGCCATCTTTCCCAAGCTTGAAGCTGCAGCTGGCGCCGCGCTGACGGCTGTGAAGGATGAGGCGACGATGAAGGCTGAAATGCCGAAGGTACTCGGCAATTGCGGCGGTTGCCACAACGACTTCCGCGCAAAGTAAGTTGCCGCTGCTCCCCACACCGGAAACGGAACCGGAATGGCAGACATGATGAAAACCGGGGTGCGCGTCTGGGATTGGCCGACGCGCGCCTTTCATTGGCTGCTTGTGGCGACGATCCTTTGCGCGTGGCTCAGCCACCGTTACGGCGCGAAAATGGGCGATCCCACGCTGATCTGGCATCGCTGGAACGGCTACGCGATCCTCGTGCTGGTCGTGTTTCGGCTGTTTTGGGGCTTCGTCGGTTCTTCGACCTCACGGTTCTCCCGTTTCGTGCATGGCCCCGTTTTCGTGCTGGGCTATGCGCGGGATTTCATTTCCGGCAACAAGCGGCACTTCCTCGGTCATAATCCGCTCGGCACGCTAATGGTGCTGGTGCTGCTGGCGACGGTGCTGGCGCAGGGGGTGCTCGGGCTCTTCACGCTCGAGCATAATGAAATCGTCGCCGGACCTTTGAAGCGCCTTCTCACGGACGAGATGACCGAGAAGGTTTCGAAGCTCCATGTCCGCGGGTTGAACTATCTCATCGTCTTGGTGGCGATCCATGTGCTCGCCAACGCCGCCTATGGCTTCCTCGCCAAGGATCCGCTCATCAAGGCGATGGTGACGGGGCGCAAGCCGGCCGCCGACTATGAAGATGAGCGCGAGGCGAGAATCCCTTCGAATATCACGCTCCGGGCTTTCCTCACGCTGGCCGCAGCGATCGCTGTCGTGTTCGGCGGGATCATGCTGGCCGGCGGGCGGATTTTCTGAGCTCGTCGGTCACTCCATCACGGCGGCTTTGAGGATCACGACCATCGTGGCGTGACCCGGCTCCTTGCCGACGCAGCGGATGACGTGCTGCCGATCACAACGATAGCGCAAAGTCTCACCGGCCTTGGCTGTCTCGACCACGCCGCCGACCTCGACCTCGAACTCGCCGCTGATCACGGAGAGATTCTCGATCGAGCCACGTTGATGCGCATCCGAATCCAGAGTGCCGCCCGGCTCGGAATGGACATCGTACCATTGCAGCCATTCGACCGTTTTCAGCCAGCCGATGATGGCGAGACGCATCTTGCCGTCGTTCGAGACGAGGATTGGTGTATCGACCTTGGAGGACTTCTCGATGAAAGGCTCATCGTCGGACGAGACAAGGAAGCGTTCGATCGAGACGTCGAGCGCCTGGCTGAGGCGCCAGATTGTCGCGAGGGTGGGATTGGTCTCGTTGCGTTCGATCTGGCTGATGATCGATTTCGCGACGCCCGATTGCTCCGCCAGTTCCGACAGCGACAGGTTGTAGGCCTTGCGCAGCCGCTGGATCGTCTTGCCCAACTGGCCGGAAAGTGCCACCGCGCCGGCATCCATTTCCCGGGGCTTATCCTTGTCCTGCATCTGACCTTGACCGAATGCCCTGTTTCGTCCACCGAACGATTGTTCGTTGCTCAGAACACGATCTTTGCCCCAGCGCAAGGTCCGTGACAAGATATTCAATTATCCGCATCTATTCCCTCCTGTCCGAATCCACCGAGCCTGCCCGATGAACGATCAGATGTCGCCCGCCGCCGAACCCGAATTCGATGACGACCTCGCTGATGGTTTTTTCACGGTCGTCGATCGGGCAGGAAAGGCGCATCGGCTGCCCGGTATGAACGGCTTCCGGCTGATGGAGATCATGCGCGATTTCGGCATGGATATCGCCGCTACCTGCGGCGGCGCGGCGGCCTGCGGAACCTGTCATGTCTATGTTGAGCCGGCGTTTCTCGCGCGCCTCGCGGATCCGAACGGCGACGAGGAATACCAGCTCGACGGCCTCGTCAACTACAAGCCGAATTCGCGCCTTTCTTGCCAGATCCTCTGGGATCGGACGCAGCTGGACGGTCTGACGGTCACGCTTGGTCCCAAGGAGCAGTTCTAGTCTGGATGCAGTGCCAGCGCGCTTGCGGACATCACGCGTCGCCAGACGGCGCCATCGGCATCGGCCTTTCTGAGCGAGGCGAGAATTCGCCCGGCCAGCGGCGATTTGCCACCGAGTTCTTCGATGATCTCGCTGGCCTGCGCGCGTGCTGCGCGAAGAATTTCCGGAGAAAGGCGACGCAATTGCACTTTATGCTCGCCGACAAGTGTCGTCAGCGCGCGGGAGTTATCGGCTTCTGCTTCCGTCAATCCGCGCGCATGCGCCTCCCGGCAGGCGGCGGCCAGCATGGCGCGGAATTCACCCGGCAGTTTCTCCCAGGCGGGGAGATGCACCAGTGCCTCGGCGGCACCGTTCGGCTTGTTGAACCCCGGTGCGTAATAGTAGGGCGACGGCTTGTAGAGCCCGAGCGGCAGGTCGTTGACGGGAGCGAGAAACTCCGCGCCGTCGATCGTTCCGCTCGAGAGTGAGATCAGGAGATCGCCAGGCGCGATCGAGAGGGGAACCGCACCGAGCCGGCGCCAGAGTTCCGCGCCAAGGCCCTGTACGCGCAGCTTAAGCCCTTTGATGGCCGCGAGATCCGGGATTTCGCGTTTGAACCAACCAGCCATGGAAGGGCCGGTGTTGCCTGCGAGCAGCGGCTTGACGCCAAAAGGTGCGTAAAGCTCGTCCCACAAACCCTGTCCGCCACCACGCTCCAGCCAGCTTTCGTGCTCCAGAGGCCCGGGTCCGAAGGGAATGGTGGTGAAGAAGTTGGTCGCCGGGTTCTTGCCCTGCCAGAAAAAAGCGGCGGAATGGCCCATTTCCACGGTGCCGTTACCCACGGCGTCGAGCACCTGCAGGGCCGGTACGATTTCGCCGGCGCCGAAGAGCTGGATCTCGAACCGCCCACCCGAGAGTTCCATCACGCGCTCGGCGATGTAGCGTGCGGCGAGCCCCGGTCCTGGAAGGTTTTTTGGCCAGGAGGTTGCCATCCGCCATTTGAGCCGCGTTTCCGCATGAACCGCAGGAGCGGCGATCAGAGTGGGCGTCGCGGCAAGGCCGGCAAGGATGGCGCGTCGGTGGGTCATCGGCAATCACCAGAAGGCGTGGAAATGATGCGTGGGGCCGTGCCCTCCGCCGATATCGAGACGATCCGCGGCGGTGATGGCGGCATGGACATAGGCCTTGGCGGCACGGGTTGCGTCTTCGAGGGGCAGCCCCCTGGCCAAACCGGCGGCTACGGCCGAGGAAAGGGTACAGCCGGTGCCATGCGCATTGCGCGAGGGAATGCGCGGCGCGGCGAGACGGATGGTCGACGAGGGTGTTACCAGAAGATCGACCGCTTCCGGACCTTCTCCATGACCGCCCTTGATAAGCACGGCGCTGGAGCCGAAAGCGAGCAGGTGTTTTGCCTGATCGAGCATTTCCGTTTCCGAACGCGCGACCGGGCAATCGAGCAACCGCGCGGCTTCGGGCAGATTGGGAGTCAACACGCTCGCGCGGGGCAGCAGCGCGGCCTTGAGTGTCGAGATCGCGTTCTGGGAGAGCAGGGAATCGCCGCTTGCCGCCACCATCACCGGATCGAGCACCACCGGACCCGCGTAATCCTCCGCGAGGCCGCGGGCGACGGCGAGAATTGTTTCAGGCACGGAGAGCATGCCGATCTTCACGGCCTTTACTTTCAGATCCGAGAAGACGGAGCGCATTTGCAGGCGGACGAAATCCGCCGGCACGTCGTGAATGCCCTGCACGCCGAGCGTATTTTGTGCCGTCAGCGCCGTGAGGACGCTGGCGCCATACACGCCGAGAGCCGAGAAGGTCTTGAGATCGGCCTGAATGCCGGCGCCGCCACCCGAATCCGAGCCGGCGATCGTGAGGGCAATCGCGGTCATGGTTCGCTCCCGCGCGCGGCAAGAGCTTCATCGATCGTACGGCGGAAGGCCTGTGCGGTCGCCGTGACATCCGGTTCGAGATAGAGCGCGGAGATGATCGCCACCCCGTCCGCACCCGCGGCGACGCAATCGCGCGCGCGGGCAAGATCGATCCCGGCAATGGCGCCGACCGGCAGGCCGGACCGTCGCGCGAGCGAATGCAACCGAGCGAGGCCGGCAAGGCCGACGGGGGGATCCGGGTTGTCCTTGCTCGTCGTGGCATAGACGCCGCCGATGCAGCCGTAATCAACGCTGGCTGGATCGAGCCCGAGGAGATCATCCTCGTTCTTCAGGGTGATGCCGATGATGGCGTCACGTCCCAGCAAACCGCGCGCCGCAGCCGGCGGTATGTCATCGCGCCCAACATGGACACCCTGCGCAGCGGCTGCGAGCGCGACATCGACGCGATCATTGATCAGTAACGGCGCACGGCCGCCGACGGCATCGAGAATCGCCTTGGCGCTGTCGATCATCCGGCGAGCGGAACCATGCTTGTCGCGGAGTTGGAGAAGGGTCGCGCCGCCATCGACGCTCGCCTGCAGCTTGCCGGCGCTCGCCTTGCCGGTGAGGCGGCCGGAGACGTTATTGGTCACCTCGCTCCAGTTTCCGCTGATCGTGCCGCCCTTGTAGTTGATGAAGGAGTTCACCTGGAACTCATAGGAGTCGCTCGTGCAGCGGAGCGCCTGCTGAAGATTGTTGCCGTCCTCGCGCACAAGGTACTGGGCGCGGCAGCGGAGCCGCTCCTTGGTGCCGTTGTCGATCTTGATCGTGCCGGTACCGGCCCAGAGACCGTCCATGCCCTTGAAGGGACCGGGCGACGCTG
>DAORNC010000060.1:0-12548 GCA_035440785.1 Rhabdaerophilum sp.
GCGACCGGCTGACGCTGGTCAATGACGAGGCCGGCCAGCCCGCCGAGATCGTCGCCGCCGCGAAGGACGGGCGAATCGATACCGCCATCCTGGGCCATGCGCCGAATTCGCAGGCCGAGGGGCTGAAGGCCATGCTGGCCCTTGGCGATGCGGAACCCGGCCTTGTCGAGCCGTTCGCGCACGAAATCGACGATCTCCTCCGCGCGCGGCCGGACGATACGCGTCAACTGGCCTAGCGGGATCGAATGGTTCTGGTCGCGGTCGTCCTCGCCGACCTGGCGGATCGAGATGATGTCGCGGCTGTCGGCCTCGGTCTCGACGCAGAAGGCGTTGCGGCACTTGATCTTCTCGGCATCCTCGAGCCGCATCGAGAGCCCGCGGGCGATATCGAGCGTGATGTAGTTACCGCCGACTGCGATGGCATCGACATGGACAAGGTGCCCCTGATGGAACACCGCGATCGAGGTGGTGCCGCCGCCGATATCAATGACGATGGACCCCAGTTCGGCCTCGTCCTCAAGCATCGTCGAAAGCGCCGAGGCATAGGGCGTCGCGACCAATGCCTCGACCGCAAGATGGCCGCGCTCGACCGCCAGCATCAGGTTATGCGCCGCCAGCGGATCGCAGGAGGCGATGTGCAGATCGACGCCAAGGGATTCGCCGACCATGCCCTTCGGCTGATGGATGCCGCCCGAGCCATCGAGCGAATAGCCGACCGGCAGTGCGTGGAGGATCGAGCGTCCCGCATCCTGCGCATGCGAGGATGCGGCTTCGATCACGCGGTGGATATCGCTGTCCTCGACGTTGCGGCGGTGAAGGGCGACATTGCCGTGAAAATGATGCGAGGAGATACGCCCGCCGGAAATGTTGACGAGGGCGCTCGCCACCTGCACCCCGGCCATGCGTTCGGCTGAATCCACGGCAAGGCGGATTGCTTTCTCGGCTTCGGTGAGATCAATGACCGTACCACCCTTGATGCCGCGCGAACGCTGGTGGCCGATACCGAGAATGCGCATCCGGTGCGTGCGGCCGGAGAGGATGTCCGAGTTCTCGATCGGGTCAAGCCGCGCGATCAGACACACGACCTTGGACGTGCCGACGTCGAGCGCGGAAAGGATCGCGGTCTTGTTTGGCGGAATCGGCCGGATACGCGGAGTGATGGTCGAGGGTTGCCGGCTCACGATGCCTTGCCTCCCCACTTCTTCACCCTCTCCCTGATGGCCTCGGCATGGATCGCGGCGGCTTCCTCGGTCAGGCGCACGGTCACGCGGTCCGGCAGGCGGAGATCGATCGCGAGGATGCCGCGGTTCGTCAATCCGGCATCCTTCTCGATCTCGAGAAAGGCCCTCAGCGCCTTTTCGGCCCCCTCTTCCGGCAGGCGGATATCGACGCCGTTCTGGAGCTTTATCGTCCAGCGGCGGCTGGAAACGAGGATCCCGGCACGGATACGGTCCTTCAACTCGGGCACCTGCTCGACGAGTTCGGCGAATTCCTTGACGCGCCTGTTGGCGTCCGGTCCCACGACATGTGGCAGGCGAAGGAAGCGACGGTCGTTGAGGTCCTCGATCGGTGTGCCGTCCTCGGCGATGATCTGCACCCTGCCGTCGAGCTGCCAGAGCGCATAGGGAATGCGCTCGCGGACATTGATGACGAGCCGGTCGGGATAGAGCTTGGTGATCGAGGCTTCGGCGATCATCGGAACGGCGGCGAGATTCGCCTGAAGCTGCTTCGGATCGAGGAAGGGAAGCGAATCGGTGTCGCGCACACCTGAAAGCTCGACGACTTCCTCGGAGGTCAGCTCGGAGTTGCCGGAGACCGCGATGTGGCGGACGCCGAAACCGAAGCCGCGCGCCACCATGTCAGGGAGCGAACCCTGTGTCTGCCGCAGCGTATCGTAGTGCCCGCCCATGAAGAAGCCGGCGCCACCACAAGAAAGGACGAAGAGAATGGCGGCCGACGAACCGATGCCCCGCGGAATGTGGAGGCCGTTCTGAGCGCGGCGTCGGGCTGCCCGCTCGGCACGGAAAAGCGCTGCTGCTTCGGCGATGCTGCCGAACCAGTTTGCTACCTTCTGACCGAGGCGTCCTCCACCATCCATTCCACAAGCTCGCCGAAGCTGAGGCCCGCATAGGCCGCGAGTTCTGGCACGAGTGAGGTCTCCGTCATGCCGGGTTGTGTGTTCACTTCCAGGCAGACCAGCGTGTCGGTCGCATCATCGTAACGGAAGTCCGCTCGGGAGACGCCGCGACAGCCGAGCGCCTCATGCGCCCTCACTGCCATTTCTTGAATGCGCTGGTAAATATTTGGTTTAAGTTGTGCTGGCACGACGTGAATTGATCCGCCCGCAGCGTATTTTGCGTCGAAATCGTAGAACTCGCCGGTAGCCGGCTTGATCTCGGTTACACCGAAAGATTTCGCGCCCTCGGGATAGCCGATAACCGCGCAGGTCAACTCCCGTCCGGGGATGAATCGCTCGACCAGCATCTCGTCCGCGAGCGGCCAGTCCGCGCGCGCCAGTTCCTCCAGCGGGTGATTGCGGCCTTCCTTGACGATATAGACACCGAACGACGAGCCATCCGCCACCGGCTTGGCAACATAGGGCACGTCCATCGGGTGCTTCTTGGCGAGATCGAAGCGCGAAAGCGTGACCCCCTCCGCGACCGGGACCCCTGCCGCCGCCATAACGACCTTGGCGCGGTCCTTGCGCATCGCCAGCGCCGAGGCGAGCACGCCGGAGTGAGTATAGGGCAGCCCGATGATCTCCAGCAGACCCTGAATCGTCCCGTCCTCGCCGAAGGGGCCGTGCAGCGCGTTGAACACGACATCCGGCCCGAGTTCGACGAGCTCGGCGGCGATATCGCGGCCGACATCGATCTCGCTTACACGAAAGCCGCGATCGCGCAGGGCCTGGGCGCAGGCAGTCCCCGATTTGAGGCTCACCGGGCGCTCGGCGGCCCAGCCACCCATCAAAACCGCAACATGCTTGCCCATGCCGGACCCTCCTGCCTCAAGGTTGCGCGTCTCGCCCGCCGTTCAGGCCGGCACGCCGATGCGCTTGACTTCCCACTCAAGCTCGATGCCGGTTTTCGCCTTCACGAGCTTGCGGATCTCTTCGCCGAGTGTCTCGATATCGTGTGCGGTCGCGCCATCGTGCGCGATCAGGAAATTCGCGTGCTTCCTCGACATCTCCGCCTGACCGACGCGCAAATCGAGCCCACCAGCGTCGCGGATCAGCCGCCACGATGAATGGCCGGGCGGATTCTTGAACGTCGATCCGGCGGTGCGGACTTTCGTTTCCTGATCCCGCTCGCGATGCTCCTGCACGCGTGCGTTGATGGCGTGGACCTCTTCCGGCATGCGGGCGAACCCCTGAAGCACCGCCTCGGTAAAGACGAGATCGGCCGGCGCGCCGCTCGACCGGTAGACGAACTTCATGTCCTCAAGACTGAGTTTGACGATCTCTCCCGCGCGCGTCACGGCCGTAGCCTCAACGAAGCGTTCGCGCGTCTCCCCCTCGATCTCCGGGTTGGTGTTCGAGCGCGTGCCCGCATTCATGCGGAGCGCTCCGCCGATCGAGCCGGGGATGCCGAACAGGAATTCGAGCCCGCCGATCCCCGCGTCCGCCGCCGCCATCGCTACCTTGCGATCGGCCGCGAAAGCACCCGCTCGGATGCGATGCCCGTCCTCGACCAAGATCTGCGCGAACCCGCGCGGCGCAAAGCGGATCACCACGCCTGGCACACCGCCATCGCGGACAATCATATTCGAGGCAAGACCAAGCGGCATCACCGGAATATCCGCCGGCAGGTTTCTCAGAAAATAGGCGAGATCGTCCGCATCCGCCGGTGTGAACAGAAGCTGCGCCGGCCCGCCGACCCGTAGCCAAGTCATCGGCGCAAGACTCTGGTTGGACAGAAGCCGGCCGCGCAGCGCCGGCATCCGCGCGGCGACATCGGCGCTGATATCAGGATGGGTCATGGTCGGCCTGCGCTGGATGCTTCTCATCTTCCGCGTGCGGCAGGAGTCGCAGGGCTGCACTGATCAGCCCGATTGCTGCCGGAAAATAGAGGAGCGAAACGTCGAGCTTGTTGGCGTCGGCCAGGATGTCGGTCGCGAAGTCCACGATCAGGTAAACGACGATCACCTGGCAGAAGGTCGCCTTGAGCGCCGGAATGCTCCGTGCGCTCATGAATGCCGGAATCCGGAACTGTGCCGCCCTGGCGGAATCGAGACAAAATCCGAAAGCGATGTTCGAAGCGAAGATGATCAGCACGATGCCGAACAGCAACTCGTCGGTCGCCTTCATGATACGGCTTGAAATGCTCGCCGTCGCCGTTTGCCGGGCGAGTTCCACAAGCCCGCTGCCGACATGGAAAAGACCCTCGGCAATCAGCGTCGTCCCGCCGATCGCCATGCCGAGCGCGCCCAATGCGAGCAGCACGCGAAACCCTGTTGCCAGAGGATGCGCGCGAAGGCTGTCCGGCGTCGTTGTCACATCGGTCATGCACAGCCCGCCAATTCACCCGGAAGGGCATAGGCCCATTGGGTGATGTTCCCCGCGCCGAGGCAGATGACGTAATCGCCGGGCCGGGCGACGCCCGCCACATGCTTCGCCAGGGTTTCCGGTCCTTCGAGCGGGATGACGTGGCGATGGCCATGCGCCTTGATTCCGGCAACCAGCGCATCGCGATCCGCGCCCTCAAGCGGCGCTTCGCCTGCCGCGTAGGTATCCGCGACGATCACCGTGTCCGCATCGTTGAAGCAGGTCGAGAAATCGGAAAACAGCGATTTGAGGCGCGTATAGCGATGCGGCTGGACGACGGCGATCACCTGTCCCCTGGTCGAGGCGCGGGCCGCGCGCAACACCGCCGCGATCTCGACCGGGTGATGGCCGTAATCGTCGAAGATCGTCACGCCGTTCCACTCGCCGGTTTTAGTGAAGCGGCGCTTGACGCCGCCGAAACCTGCGAGCCCGGCCCGGATCACATCGACCGGCACGCCCAGTTCGTAGGCGACCGTGATCGCCGCCGTGGCGTTGAGCGCGTTGTGATGACCGGGCATCGGCAGAACCATATCCGGCAATTCGGTCGTCGCGCCGGTCTTGCGGTCGCGAATCAGCACCGAGAAGCGGCACTCCCCCCCTTCAAGGTTGACGTTCATCAGCCGCACGTCGGCCTGCACGTTCTCGCCATAGGTTATGACGCGGCGGTCCTCGATCTGCCCGACCAGCTCCTGCACCGTCGGGTGGTCGATGCACATCACCGAGAAGCCATAGAAGGGCAGGTTCTCGACCAGCGCACGGAACGCCCTCTTGATGGCGTCGAAGGTGCCGAAATGGTCGAGATGCTCGGGGTCGATGTTGGTGACGATCGCGACATCGGCGGGGAGCTTGAGGAAGGTTCCGTCGCTCTCGTCAGCCTCGACAACCATCCAGTCGCCGCCGCCGAGGCGCGCGTTGGTGCCATAGGCGTTGATGATGCCGCCGTTGATAACCGTGGGATCGCCCTGGTCGAGCAGCGTCGCGACCAGCGAGGTCGTCGTCGTCTTGCCGTGAGTTCCGGCGATGGCGACGCAGCTCTTGAGGCGCATCAGCTCGGCGAGCATCTCGGCGCGGCGCACCACCGGAATGCGCGCCTCGCGCGCCGCCATCAGCTCCGGGTTGTCGCGGCGGATAGCGGTCGAGACCACCACCACGGCTGCATCGGCAACATTTTTTGCCTCATGCCCGACGAAACAGATGACCCCCTTCTCGCGCAGGCGCTTGACGTTGGCGTTATCGGAGGCGTCCGAGCCCTGCACCGTGTAGCCGAGATTGGCCAGAACCTCGGCGATGCCGGACATGCCGATGCCGCCGATGCCGATGAAATGGATGGGGCCGGTCTCGCGCGGTATCTTCATGGCTCAGCTTCGGTTCGTAATACGGAAACTCGTCCTGCCGGGCCGTCCATGCGGACGATTCGCGGCCGGAAATGGCTTTCGGATGGCCTATCAGGCCTTGCCGATCAAGGAAAGAACCTCACTGGCGAGGCGTGAAGCGGCATCGGCGATCCCCACCTTCTTTGCCGCCGCCGCCATGCGCGGCAGGCGCTCGGGGTCTTCCGCAAGACGCTGGATTACCTCCGCGAGCGAGATCGGGGTCAATGCGCTCTGAGGAATGGCGATCGCGCCGCCGGCCGTCGCCAGCACTTCCGCGTTCGCCGCCTGATCCTGATCAAGTGCGCCGGGCAGCGGTACGAGAATACCCGGCCGCCCGATCACCGAAAGCTCCGAAACAGTCGAGGCTCCGGCCCGCGCGATCACGAGATGCGCCCCCGCCATACGAACCGGCAGATCGGTGAAGAAGTGCTGCACGAGATGCTTCATCCCGAGCTTCTCGTAGGCCTTGTTGACGCGCAGGACATCCTCGTCGCGCGCCTGCTGGATGATCTGGATGCGCCCGCGCAAAGCTTCCGGCACATGGTGGAAGGCGTTCGGCACTACATCGCTCATCACGCGCGCGCCCTGACTGCCGCCGAATACGAGAATACGCAGCGGCCCTTCCGCGGTGAGCGGAGGATACGCCGTCTCCGCCGCATGGATCACGGGCCGGCGGACGGGATTGCCCGTCTCGAATGTCTTGTCCGAAAAGAGGTTTTCCTTGAGAGGAAATCCCGTCGCGATGCGGCTCACACGCGGCGCAAGAAAGCGGTTGGCACGCCCCATCACCGCGTTGCCCTCGTGGATCAATGTCGGAACGCCGGCGAAATGCGCGGCGAGAATGGGCGGAACAGTGGGGTAGCCGCCGAAACCGACGACGGCGGCCGGCTTAATCTTCGCGATCAGCTTGCGCGCCTGCATGAAGCCCTTGAGCAGCCGCCAGGCGCCTCGGATCTTCGAATCAAGCCCGCTGCCCGTCACCGTGCCGGCAATGATGGTGTGGACATCGCCGGGAAAGCGTTCGATCCAGGCGTCGACACGGGTGTCGGTGACCAGTTCGACCTGCCGACCGCGTTGGGTCAGCGCTTCGGCCAGCGCCTCGGCGGGAAAGAGATGGCCGCCGGTTCCCCCGGCAGCAAGAAGGATCGGACGTTTGGTGTCAGGCATGGCTTAATCGTCCCGTGCCGGCAGGATAAGGCGTCTCGGCGGTGCTCATCCGTTCCATAATCGCAGCTTTGGGGCGTTTTCGCGTCACGGCCAGCAAGAGCCCGGTGGTGATCGCGACCGAAAGCAACGACGAGCCGCCGTAGGAGAGGAAAGGCAGGGTCATGCCTTTCGGCGGAATGAGATTGAGGTTCACCGCCATATTGATGAAGCTCTGAAGCCCGAAGAGCATCACCAGCGCCGCGCCCGCCATGCGGCAGAACGGATCGGAATTGGCTCGCGCCGCAATCATCCCGCGCACGACAATGAACGCGAAAATCGACACGACGAGGATGCAGGTGATGGCGCCGAATTCCTCACCAATCACCGAGAACAGGAAGTCCGTGTGACTGTCGGGGAGTGAGCGCTTGACAATGCCCTCACCCGGCCCGCGCCCGAACCAGCCACCGGAAACGAAACTGTCGAGCGCCATGTCGGTCTGGAAGGTGTCGCCGTTGCCCTTGTTGAGAAACCGGTCGATGCGATCCGTGACGTGCGGCAAGAAGCGATAGGCCGCGAACAGGCCCAGCATGCCGCCGCCCGCGAGACCGACAACCCAGAGAAAGTGCAGCCCTGCAAGAAAAAAGAGCCCGCACCAGACGGTGGCGATCAGGATCGTCTGTCCAAGGTCGGGCTGGCGGATCAGCGGCACCACCACCAGCGGCAGCAGCAGGAACGCGACCACGAGGGAAGGCATGTCTTTCCGTGTCTGCCGCTCGGAAAAGGCCCAGGCGGCGAGGATGGCAAAGGCCGGCTTGACGAGTTCGGACGGCTGAAGCGAGAAGCCCGGCAGGTTGATCCAGCGCCGCGCACCCTTGACCTCCGCACCGAAGAACAGCGTGAAGATGACGAGACCCATCCCGACAAGGAACAGCAGCAGCGCGAAACGGCGTACCTGTCGCGGATCGAGGAACGACAGCGTGACCATCAACGAGCCGCACACGACCAGAAAGAAGGCTTGCTTGTTGACGAAGTGAAAGGTCGGCAGGCCGAGCTTACCGGCCACGGGTGGATAGGCCGCGAGGCCGAACAGGAAGCCGAACACCATGAGCGCGACGAAAGAGAACAGCAGCCATCGGTCGATGGTCCACCACCATTCCCCGAAGGTCGTGCGTTCCGCGCGCGTTACCATTGGCCCTCTCAGCGGGGCCCCGGCCCCTCACGTCACAGGCTTGAAGCCTTTCAGTCCTGTCGCGAGTTCGCGGAAAGTATTGCCGCGCACCTCGAAATTCGGAAACTGATCAAAGGAGGCGCAAGAAGGTGAAAGAAGGATTACCGGCTCGTCAAAATCCGCGTCGGATGCATCGGAAGCGGCTGATTCGAGGGCCTTTTGCAGCGTCCCGGCTACGACATGGGGAACCTTGCCATCAAGCGTCCGGGCGAACTCCGGCGCAGCCTCGCCGATGAGATAAGCCTTGGCGATGCGGGCAAAATAGGGCTCCAGCGCGGTGATGCCGCCCGCCTTGGGCTTGCCGCCGAGAATCCAGAAAATCCCCTTTTCGAACGAGAGCAGCGCCTTCTCGGTCGAATCGGCGTTCGTCGCCTTCGAATCGTTGACCAGGATCGCCTTGCCGACCCGGCCAACCTGTTCCATGCGATGCGCAAGGCCGGGGAAGGAGGACAGCCCTTTCTGGATCGTCGCCTCATCGAGTCCGAGGCTCATGCAGGCCGCGACCGCAGCCGCCGCGTTTTGGGCGTTGTGATCGCCGCGCAGCGAGCCGATGCCGGTCAGGTCCGCAAGCTTCCGCCCGTGTCCGCGCCACGCGAAAATCTCGCGTCCGCGCACATGGATGCCGGCACCAAGTGTTTCCTTCAGGGAAATCCGCACGATCGGCTTGCCAGAGTGATCGCCGCGCACTGCGATCGCCTCGCAGAAGTCGTCGTCGACGCCGATGATCGCACGATCCGCAAACTTCACGAGCCGTGCCTTGACGCCCGCATAGTTCTCCATCGTCCCATGCCGGTCGATGTGATCGGGCGAGAGGTTGAGAAGGATGCCGATCGAAGGCTGGAGCGAGGGCGTGAGGTCGATCTGGTAGGACGACATCTCGATCACATGAATGCGTCCCGCCGCAGGCGGCTCAAGCGCCAGGATCGGTGTGCCGATATTGCCGCCGAGCTGCACGTCCTTGCCCTGCTTCAGGATGTGGGCGATCAGCGCCGTCGTGGTTGACTTGCCGTTGGTGCCGGTAATCGCGACGAAGGCTGCGGCAGGCGCGCAGCGTTGGCGCTCCCGGGCAAAAACCTCGACATCGCCGATGATCTCGACGCCCGCTTTCCGAGCAAGCTTCGCGCTCCAGTGTGGCTCCGGATGGGTTAGCGGCACGCCGGGGGCAAGCACCAGCGCCGCGAAGCCTGACCAATCGAGATGGCGAAGATCAATGGCCTCGAAACCGGCATCCTTCGCTTTGGCAATCGCTTTCTCGGCATCGTCCCAGACGATCACCTGCGCGCCACCTGCCCTGAGCGAGGCCGCGGTCGCCAAGCCGGAACCACCAAGACCGAACAGTGCGACGCGCTTGCCGCGAAAGGTTTCGGCTGGTGTCATGGCGTCTCCTCCCGACCGTGCGATCGTCCCCGGTTTCGGGGCTCGCCCGTCACGACTTACATCAATCGACGCTCAACGCAATTTCAGCGTGGCGAGCCCGATCAGCGCCAGGATGACCGCGATGATCCAGAAACGGATGACGACCTGCGGCTCCTTCCACCCCTTCTTTTCGTAGTGGTGATGGATCGGCGCCATGCGGAAGACGCGCTTGCCTGTAAGTTTGAACGAGGCGACCTGGATGATGACGCTCGCCGCCTCCAGCACAAACAACCCGCCGACGATCGCGAAAACGATCTCGTGCTTGGTTGCGACCGCGACCGTGCCGAGAAGACCGCCGAGCGCGAGGCTGCCTGTGTCGCCCATGAAGATTTGCGCCGGCGGGGCGTTGAACCACAGGAAGCCGAGCCCCGCGCCGATGACTGCGCCGAGGATCACCGCGATCTCGCCGGTGCGCGGGATGAAATGGATCTGGAGATAACTCGAAAACACCGCGTTGCCCGAAAGGTAGGCGATGAAGCCGAAGGTCCCGGCCGCGATCATCACCGGGACGATGGCAAGACCGTCGAGCCCGTCGGTGAGGTTCACCGCATTGCCGGCCGCCACAACGACGAAAACCGCGAAGACGATGAAGAACGTTCCGAGATTGATGAGCACGTCCTTGAAAACCGGGAGCGCCACCGTGCCGGCGAGCGCAGGCGGGAAGTTACGGGTGATGAAATAGCACGCGACCGCTGCGATAACCGCCTCCAACGCCAAGCGCGCCTTGGAGGAGAACCCCTTGTGCGATTGCTTCGTCACCTTGAGGAAATCGTCGTAGAAGCCGATGGCGCCGAACCCGAGCGTGACGCCCAGCACCGCCCACACGAAAGGGTTGGTGAGATTGGCCCAGAGCAGGGTCGAAACGACGATACCGGAGAGGATCATCAGCCCGCCCATCGTCGGCGTGCCGCGCTTCATGAGGTGCGATTCCGGCCCGTCCTCGCGGATTGGCTGGCCCTTCCCCTGCTTGACACGCAGGGTATCGATGATCGCGGGTCCGAACATCATCACGAAGAACAACGCGGTGATGGTCGCCGCGCCTGCCCTGAAAGTGATGTAGCGGAAGATGTTGAGCGGACCGAAGGTGCTCGCGAAATCCGAAAGCCAGAAAAACATGCCGTTCCTTCCCAAACCGCCGGGAACTATTCGTCCGCCGGGGCCGCCCCTTTCACCGCGAAACGCGATTTCAGTTCCGTGACCACCTTGGCCATTTTCGAGCCGAGCGAGCCCTTCACCATCACCACATCGCCGGGCTGAACGGCCGCAGCAACCAGCGGCGCGAGCTTTTCCGACGCCTCCGCATACGCTCCCCGGCGGTTGGCAGGCAAGGCCGAATAGAGCTCGCGCATCAGCGGACCACACGCGAAGACCAGATCAATATCGTTTTCCACAACAGGTCCGGCCAGTCCGGCATGAAGCGCACCCGCTTCGGGGCCGAGTTCGAGCATGTCGCCCATGACCGCGATCCGCCGTCCGCGCGAGCCGACCGGCGTGCCCCCGGCCACGGCCAGGGCCGCACGCATTGAGGTCGGGTTCGCATTGTAGCTCTCGTCGATCAGCGAGAAGGTCTTCTTGCCCACATGCAGCGCCAGCCGCTTGCCACGCCCCTCGACCGATCCGAAATCCTGCAAAGAGAGCGCGGTCAGCGCAAGATCGGCACCGACGGCATGGGCTGCGCCGAGCACGGCCAGCGAGTTCATGATGAAGTGCCGGCCCGGCGCGCCGACGCGGTAATTTACCGGCACGCCGAAAACTTCCGCGGAAACGAGGCTGAAATCGGCATCGAGATGGATATCGCGCAGCCGGATGTCGGCGTTCTCGCTTGTCCCGAAGCGAACGATCCGTCCCGCCCGGCTCGCGGCCGCATGGGCGGCGAGGCGCGCGGCAAGCGGATTGTCGGCGTTGATGATCGCGACGCCTCCTTGTTCGAGGCCCGCGAAAACCTCGCCCTTGGCATCCGCAATTCCCTCGATGGCATGGAACTGCGCCAGATGCACAGGCTCGACCGTGGTGACGATGGCGACATGCGGGCGCACCATCGCCGTGAGCGGGAGGATCTCGAACGGGTTCGACATGCCGATCTCGAACACGCCGAATTCGGCGTCCGCCGGCATCCGCGCCAGCGTCAGCGGCACGCCCCAATGGTTGTTGTAGGAGGCGACGGAGGCATGGACGCTGCCCGCGCGCGAGAGCGCGATGCGCAGCATTTCCTTGGTCGAGGTCTTGCCGACCGAGCCGGTCACGGCCACAACCGGGCCGCTCATCCTGGCGCGAGAGGCAACGCCGAGTCGTTCCATCGACCGCAGCACGTCGTCAACGATGACCAGCGGCGCGCTGGGATCGAAATCTCTCGCATGGGCCTCGTCCACCACCGCAAGCGCAGCGCCTTTCTCGATGGCGGAGGCGACGAAGCGATGGCCGTCATGCACATCGCCCTTGATCGCAAAGAAAAGGGCGCCCGGCTCAAGCGTGCGCGTGTCGATCGAGATCGACATGACGTCACTAGCAAGGGTGCCACCGGCTCGACCGCCAAGGAGCGTCGGCAGCGCCGCAGCATGCCATAGCGGCGCAGGCATCTTCGCGCGAGCCTCAATGGATCTCATACGTTTCGGCTCCTGGTTCTGGCCGCCGCCGAACGCGGCAATCGCCTCGCGCGCGACCTCGTGATCGGAGAACGGATGGACCGCCGTCCCGATGATCTGGCCTGGCTCGTGTCCTTTGCCCGCGATCACCAGCGCATCGCCCGGCTCCAATCGCTGTATCCCCTCGCGGATCGCCTCGGCGCGGTCGCCGATCTCGATGCCGCCGGGCTCCTTCAGCAGGTTCTTCATGTACATGTTGC
>DAORNC010000060.1:12565-18639 GCA_035440785.1 Rhabdaerophilum sp.
GCCGCTGTCCATCGAGCGCCATCAGCACCTGCTCCGCCGCGATCCTGCCCATGATCGGCCGCTTGCCGGCATCCCGGTCCCCGCCGCAGCCGAACACGACGATCAGCTTGCCGGAAACGAAGGGACGCAGCGCGGAAAGGGCGTAGGAAAGCGCTTCCGGCTTGTGCGCGTAATCGACGAAAACCGGCGCGGCGTTGAACACGCCGACCCGTTCGAGGCGCCCCGGAACGCCGTTGAGCGCGCCCAGCGCCTTGAACACATCCTTGGGCCGTTCGCCGACGGAAAGCGCAAGCGCGGCGGCGACCGCCACGTTCTCAATCTGGAACGTGCCGATCAGCGGCACGTGCACCGGGTATTTCCGCGTGCGGTAGCGGAAGGTGACGTTCTGCCCGAAGCCGTCGGCCTCGACGTTCGACACCGCGAGGTCCTCGCCACGCCGGCCCACGGTCCAGGCCTGGCGTCCGGCAATCGCCGCCGCGACTGCGGCCTCCGCGCCGCGATCCCCGTCGAGATTGATGATCGCGGGGAGGCCCTCCGGCAGCAAGCGCTCGAATAGCTTGAGTTTGGCTGAAAAGTAGTCCTCGATTGTGGCGTGATAGTCGAGGTGATCGCGTCCGAGGTTGGTGAAGGCAGCTGCGGAGAGCCGCACCCCGTCGAGCCGCGCCTGATCGAGCCCGTGGCTCGATGCCTCCATTGCAAGATGCGTGACGCCTTCCCGCGCCAGATGATCGAGCGTGCGATGAAGCGTGATCGGATCCGGTGTCGTCAGCGAGCCATAACCGGCGCCGTCCGGCCCGATGAGACCGAGGGTGCCAAGCGAGGCCGCCTTGCGCCCGCAGGCTACGAGAATCTGCCGCGTGAATTCGGCGACCGAGGTCTTGCCCGCCGTGCCGGTGACGGCAACGATGGTCTTAGGCTGGAGCGGGAAGAGGTAGGCGGCACTTTTCGACAGCGCGAGTCGCATGTCCCGCGTCCGCAGATAGAGCACGACCCGATCGAGATCGGCCGGGCGCGGCCCCGCACCGACGATCGCAATGGCGCCGGCCGCCACGGCGGCTGGAATGAACCGGGCGCCGTCGATTTTCGTTCCCGGCATCGCGAAGAAGACGAAACCCGGCTCGACCTGACGACTGTCGGAGGCGATCCCGGCGACGGGAACATCGCGGTAGTGCCCTGCGTCCATGTCGAAAGAAGCGGCAAGACCGCCGAGCGTCGGGCGGCGATCGTCGGATGATAGGGTCTCGTATTCCGGCATCGGCAATCCGTTCCGCGACTTACCGGCTTATTGCCGGACCGGCATAGCCCCGGTCCGCGCAATCAGCGGGAAAGGCTGACGCGGCAGTTCGAAATTCGTTTCAAGTCCCAGCATCGGCCCGATACGCTCGACAATACGGCCCGTCGTGGGAGCGGCGTTCCAGCCGGAGGTGGCATAGCCGTGAGTCTCCGGCAAGCCCTTGGGTTCGTCCAAAATTGTGAGCAAAATATAGCGGGGTTTGTCCGCCGGCATCACGGCCATGAAGGCGTTGAACAAACGGTTCTTGGAATAGCGACCGCCGATGACCTTTTCCGACGTGCCCGTCTTGCCGCCCAGATAATAGCCGGGGATATCCGCGCGCGTCGCCGAGCCCTTCTCGGCATTGAGTCGCATCACGTAGCGCATCATCTCCGAAGTCTCGGGCTTGAGAACGCGCGTTGCAAGTGCCTCGGCTTCCTCGCGCGAGCGTTTGAGATAGGTCGGCGGGATCATCTTGCCGCCGTTGACGAGTGCTGCCGTCGCAACCGCCGCCTGCAACGGCGCGACGGCAAGGCCGTGCCCGAAAGAGATCGTGACCGTGTTGAGTTCACCCCAGTTCGCAGGCTTGATCGGCTCGGAACTCTCGGGCAGCTCGGTACGCATGCGATCGAGCTGGCCCATCTTCCTCAGGAAGGCCTTGTGCCCATCGACACCCACCGTCAGCGCCATCCGCGCCGTGCCGATGTTGGAGGAATAGATGAAGATCTCCGGCACCGAAAGCGGCCGCCCCTTGCCGTGGTAATCGCCGATCTTGAACCGACCGTATCGCAAGGGGCGTGAGGCGTCGAACACGGAGGTGATCTTCACCTTGCCCGAATCGAGCGCCATCGCCGTCGTCAGCGCCTTGAACGTCGAGCCCATCTCGTAGACGCCGACCTGAAGCCGGTTGATGTTGTCGGGCTTGAGTGCATCCGCCGGGCTGTTCGGATCGTAGTCCGGCAGGCTGACATGGCTGATGATCTCACCGGTATCGACATCGAGCACCAGCGCCGCGCCCGCCTTGGCCTTGTACTTGTCCACTGCGAAAGCAAGTTCTTCACGAACCGCATGCGTCACGCGGACGTCGAGCGCGAGTTCGACCGCCTTCATGTCGCCGGTCGTCTGCACCAGCCCGGCGCCCTTCAGGTCGTTGAGCCCCTGCCCGTCGATGTATTTCTCGATGCCGGCAATGCCGTTATTGTCGATATTGGCGAAACCGAGCACATGCGCACCGATCTTGCCGTTCGGATAGACGCGTTTGTTCTCCGGCAGGAAACCAAGGCCGGGGATGCCGAGGCGATGCACTTCCGCCTGCTGTTTCGGCGTCACCTCGCGCTTGATCCAGACGAAGCCGTTCTTCTTGCCGAGTTTCTCGCGCAGCTCGCGTCCGTCGAGATCGGGGAAGACGGCGTTGATGAGTTCGGCCGCCTCATCCTTGTCGATCACCTTGCGCGGGTCGGCGAAGATCGAGGTGGTCTTCACGTCCGTCGCCATCGTGACGCCCGCGCGGTCAACGATGGTGGGGCGTGCGGTCGAGATCGAGCCTTGGGTCAACCGACCGATGGTCGAGGGCTCCTCGCTGCGCACGTTGAGCAGCACCAGGCGACCGGCTAGGAGCGAGAACATCCCTCCGAACGCCAGCGCGACCAGAATCATCCGGGCCGGCAGCTTCTCCGTGCGCACGGTGAACAGCGCCCGCAGAATGCCCATCGGGCTCGGCAGGGGAAGCCGCGGCATCGACACTCGAGGGAGAGGAACGGAAAAACGCATCGGCATCCCTCAGCGGATCAGTTTCTTCAGGAAGCCGGTCAACCCGCCGCTCTCGCTGCGCTGGACGGGGGGCGGCGCGGTGTTGCCGACCGGTGCCGGTGGCGTCAGGCGTGAGGGCGCGCCGGTTGCGATTTTCGAAGGGGTCTTGGCCTTGTCCGGCGTCTTCTTGGCCTGACCCGGCTTGGTGGCCGGCGTCGTGGTCGTCGACTTCGGACGCGACGCCCCCGCGGGCGAGATGCTCGCCGTCGTCGAGCCCTTTGAGGATCTTGCTGTCCTGGACGCATTGTCCGGCGTCGAGATCGAGCCAGTCAGAAGATCGTCGATCTTGTCTGTATTGACCGGGGCGACAGGCACATCCTTCGCCTCGACGACCTGCCGCGCCGACAGCGCCTGCATCCCTGTCTCGGGCTTGGCAAGGAGTTGGAGTCGCTCTGGCCGGTTGAGCAAATGCCATTCCGCCTTGAGAATGGCGATGGCGTCGCGCTCGCGCTGGAGTTCGGTCTCGCGCTTGCGCAGTTTCTCGGTGACGAGAATGGTCTCGTATTTCACCGAATAGGCCCAGGTCGCGGAGCCGATCAGCGCGGCAAGTGCGAGCACGTTGAGGAAGCGGATCACCGGCGGCCTCCCTTATGGCGCGACCAGCCTTTTTCATCCGGCAGGCGGGTGAGCGCGAAAATCCCGTCATCTTCGGGCTGCGCTGGCGAAGCGGTGCGGATCGCACAGCGCAGCTTGGCGGAGCGCGCACGCGGATTGCGCTTCAGCTCGTCCTCGCCCGCCGTCACTGGCCATTTGCCCTCGATGCGGAAGGTTGCAACCGTGCTCGCCTGCACCGGCGCATAACGCGAGCCGCCGCCCCGGCCGGAGCGAGCAGCGAAAAACTGCTTCACAATCCGGTCCTCAAGGCTGTGGAAGCTGACGATCACCAGCCGCCCACCCGGTTTCAGCAGCCGCTCCGCCGCGTGAAGCGCCGTTGCGAGCTCGCCGAGTTCCTCATTCACCGCGATGCGCAACGCCTGAAAGCTCCGCGTCGCCGGGTGAATGTCTCCGGGGCGGGTGCGCACCACCCGCGCGATCATGTCAGCGAGCTGCCGTGTCGTCGCGAACGACTGCTTCTTCCGATCCGCGATAATGGCGCGCGCGATCACGCGGCTGAGCCGCTCCTCGCCATAGTGAAACAGGATGTCCGCGATCCGGGTTTCGGACGCATGGTTCACGATGTCCGCCGCCGTCTCGCCCTGCCCGCTCATCCGCATGTCGAGCGGGCCGTCATTGCGGAAGGAGAAGCCACGGATCGCCTGGTCGAGCTGCATCGAGGAGACACCGATATCAAGGACGATGCCGTCGAACGGGCCGATGCCCGCTCCGGCGGCCGCCGTCTCCATGTTCGAGAATTCGGTTTCGCGGAGGATGAGCCGCCCGCCCGAGGCCGCGACGAGCCCCTGCCCTCCGGCGATCGCGGTGGGGTCCCGGTCAAGCGCGAGCACCCGATTAGCCGGATTGGCATCGAGAAGCGCGCGCGTGTAGCCGCCGGCGCCGAACGTACCGTCAAGATAAACGCCGGGTTCGCCCGCCTTGAGCGCGGCGAGCACCTCGTCGAGCAGAACGGGGATGTGTGGCGCTTCGGCTGATTGAGGGAGGGAGACATGCCGGGCCGGTCCGCCGTCGGCCCCTCCTGAAGAAGCGCCGTGACCCGTCATGTCCCCCGTTCCCCGTTTCCAGAACCTCCGCCCCCTGTGAGCCGCTGCGGCCCACGCCCCGAGAGGTCGGCTCTGAGTTCGCGCAGACTCGCCTTTGCCTCGGCAAGATGCGCGGAAAACCGGCTCGGCTCCCAGATCCGGAACTTGTCGCCCAGTCCTACGAACACCACATCCGACGTGATGCCCGCATAGGCCTTGAAGCGTTCCGGCAGCATGACGCGGCCTTCGGGATCGGGTTTCAGCGTTTCCGCACCGCCGAGCAGCGCGGTCGCGATCAGATCGCGCGCCTCCGAATAGGCCGGGTAGCGCTCGATCAGCCCGTCGATTTCCCGAAGCAGCCGGTTGCCGCCCGCCTCCAGCGCCGGAAGCTCCAGCGCCTGATGGACGAAAAGACCCGGATACTGATCGGCCTCGAGAACGGCGCGGAACGGTGCCGGGATCGACACCCTTCCCTTCCCGTCCAAGCGGCCCGGAATGGTCGACAGAAAACGCATTACGCAACAACGCCTTGGCCAGAAGCCCGCCCGAAATCCGGGCGCATGGCGTCATCAAGGCGGGTTCTGCCCCGCCATGATCGCCATCAATTCTTGGGCATTCATGGGCTAACATGGGAATTCATGGGCGTCAACGCGGAACTCTGCGCACGCAACGCCGGAGACGCGCGCATCGGCGATCCCACCACGAAAGATTTAAGAAAGGGTTCGGTAGGGTTAAGGAGGTGTGGAAGAATAAAAATCCAGTCAGCCTGTAAGCCGGGTTCTGTATGGCCCCGCCTCGCGGCGGAACGTGGCGGCCATTCATCTGGGACCCGGCTCGCGCCGCGCCTCCTGCAACCAACCCGGATGGCTGGGGCGGAGCCTCCTGCGCCTTGCGGCGCGCGCCATCCCTATTCGGTTTTGCTCCCGGTGGGGTTTGCCCTGCCATCGCCGTTGCCGGCGACGCGGTGCGCTCTTGCCGCACCTTTTCACCCTTACCGGAACCTGCCCGGCGGTATCTTTTCTGTGGCACTTTCCCTGGGGTCGCCCCCGGCGGCCGTTAGCCGCCACCGCTTCTCCATGGAGCCCGGACTTTCCTCGAAGCCTTGAAGGGCCCCGCGGCCGCCCGGCCGACTGGATGGCTTTCGCTTGGGGGAAAACCGGCGTCAGGTCAATGCGCGATTTTTTTGACACGCTATGGTCATTTTTCGGAACCAGTCTCGCCATTGTGCGTTAGCGCACTTGAGGTTGCGTTACGGGCATGGAAAGGTTCCAAGGTCTGAATCCGCTTTTCAGGGAGAGCATCATGCGAAAGATTATGTCGGTTGCCGCGATCGCGGTTGTGGCGGCGAGCCTCGG
>DAORNC010000061.1:0-18400 GCA_035440785.1 Rhabdaerophilum sp.
TGCCGGGATGGTGGATGGGGGCAAGAACGAGCGTCGCCTCACGCGGCATCATCCGAACCGAGTTCTGGAGCAGCGCACTGCGGAGGAGACCGGAACTCGGTTGCAACGGCGGCGTGAAGGCACCTGCCTGCACTCCCCGCCGACCACTGCCGCCGGTGCCGCGCCCTTCGGTTCGTCCGCTCTGCTGGCCACCCCGCCGTTGCGGCTGGAACAGTTCGTTGAGCCGCTCGCGCATCGCCTGCCGATAATGACGCTTCAGATCCTCGTCGGTGATCTGGGCGACGGCGCCGAAAAGACGCTTCTCGCAATCAGCGCGCTGCTCCGGGGTTCCCAGCGGTGTGCGCTGTGTCTCGCGCTCGAACAGGACATCGACAAGCGGACGCGGCTGGGCCAGCGCCGCCCGCAACGCTTCCGCACCCTGCGACCGCAGCATGTCGTCGGGATCCTGCCCGCCTGGCAGAAAACAGAAACGCAGCGTCTTGCCCGCCGTGAGCCCCGGCAAGGCCACATCGATAGCGCGGTAGGCTGCGCGCAGGCCCGCCTTGTCGCCGTCGAAACAAAGGATCGGCTCCGGCGCGATCCGCCAGATCAGTACCAGTTGCTCCTCTGTAAGTGCGGTGCCGAGCGGCGCGACAGCGTTCTGAAGGCCCGCCCGGTCGAGCGCGATGCAATCGACATAGCCTTCGACGACATGGAGCGTGCCGGCATCGTGTGCGGGCTTGCGCGCGCGGTTGAGATTGTAGAGGTTCGCACCCTTGTGGAAGATCGGCGTCTCGGGCGAATTGAGATACTTCGCCTGCGCATCCTTCTGCAGTGCCCGTCCGCCAAAGGCGATGATCCTCCCCTTGGCATCATGGATCGGGAACATCACCCGGTCGCGGAAGCGATCATAGGCGACGGGATTGTCCTCGAGCTGGATGAGGAGCCCCGCCTCGACCATCACCTCGACCGGAACATCCTTGCCCGCGAGGTAATCACGCAGCCCGTGGCGATCGTTTGGCGCGTAGCCGAGGCCGAAACGTTCCGCTACGACCCCGACGAGCCCGCGGGAGGAGAGATATTCCCGCGCTTCACGCGCTTTGGGGCTCTTCAGTTCCTCGCGGAAATACTGCTGCGCAAGCGCCATCGCATCGTAAAGACCGACACGCTTCTTCTCGCGCACTTCGGCATCCAGCGTCGCAACGGGGAGGATCACGCCGGCCTCCGCCGCGAGCCGCTCGACCGCCTCGGTGAAAGAGAGGCCCTCGGCCTCCATCAGGAAGGTGAAGATGTCCCCGTTCCGCCCCGAGGAAAAATCGAACCATGCCTGCTTCTGGTCGTTGACGAAAAACGAGGGCGTGCGCTCCGCGTTGAACGGCGAGAGCCCCTTCCACTCGCGCCCCGCCTTCTGCAACTTCACGCGCCGCCCCACCACCGCCGACGCCGGCAGGCGGGCCTTGATATCCTCAAGGATGGAGGGCGGGTAGCGCATGAAAAATATAGATCGCCTGTCTTTGAGGAGCCGCAAGGCAGCACATCACAATCCCCGTTATCCACAGGGTCCGCAAGATTGCATGGCAGTTCATGCAGTCTTCATAATTATGCATATCACACTGAAAAAGCGGTCGTTTCTCGCATAACTCGGTTCATGCAGAGAGCGCAGCCTTCACCAATCCGCTCGCCTTCCCGAAATCCATTTGCCCGGCGAACCGCTCCCTGAGATGGGCAATCACCTTGCCCATGTCCTTCATGCCTGCGGCACCGGTCTCGGCAAT
Organism: Rhabdaerophilum sp.; assembly: GCA_035440785.1. Classification (GTDB taxonomy): domain Bacteria; phylum Pseudomonadota; class Alphaproteobacteria; order Rhizobiales; family Beijerinckiaceae; genus Rhabdaerophilum. The sequence goes on from DAORNC010000061.1 coordinate 1,755, forward strand.
CGCGGTGGCGATGGCGGCCTTGGTCTCGGCCTCGTCGAGTTGCTTCGGCAGAAAGGACTGGATGACGGCGATTTCGCCCTCCTCGTTGGCAGCGAGCTCGGGGCGGTTGTTGTCGCGGTAGATGGTCGCGGATTCCTGGCGCTGCTTGATCATCTTCTGGAGGAGCGCCAGAATCTCGTCGTTGGTTGCGGCCTCTTTGCCGGCACCGCGCGCTTCAATATCCTTGTCCTTGATCGCGGCCTGAATCAGGCGGATGGCGCCGAGGCGCGGCTTGTCGCCGGCCTTCATCGCTTCTTTCAGCGCCGTTGTGAATTGCTCGCGCATCTCTCTCTCCTCACCCTGTCCGGCAGGGTCACCCCTGAAAAACGGGAATTGACGTTGTCGTCGCCGTTCCTTATCGAACGGCAAATGCCGTCGCGCGGTGGCTTTACTGCCGGCCCGCCCCAAGTTCACGAGCACCTGCCATGACAATGCCGGATCTGCAATCCGAAAACAGCACGCTGACGCCTGCCCCTTGGACGGAAACGCGCCCGACAGCGCTTCTCGTGCTTGCCGATGGCACCGTGATCGAGGGGCGCGGCATCGGCGCAACCGGCGAGGGGCGTGGCGAGATCTGTTTCAACACCGCGATGACCGGCTATCAGGAAATCCTGACCGACCCGTCCTACTCGGGCCAGATCATCACCTTCACCTTCCCGCACATCGGCAATGTCGGCGTGAACGAGGAAGATATCGAGACGGTCAACATGGCTCGCACTGCCGCGACCGGCATCGTGCTTGCAACGGATATCTCCGAACCGTCGAACTACCGCGCGCTGCGCCATTTTGACGAATGGCTCAAATCACGCGGGATCGTCGGCATTGCCGGCGTGGATACGCGTGCGCTGACGGCGCTGATCCGCGATCAGGGCATGCAGAACGCGGTTCTCGCGCACGATCCGGAAGGCTTCTTCGACCGTAACGCGCTGAAGAAGTCAGCGAAGGAACTACCCTCGATGGCCGGGCTCGATCTCGTGCCGGGCGTTACCGGCACCCAGCGCTACGACTGGAACGAGACGATCTGGCACTGGAATAAGGGCTACGGCAAGCAGGAAACGCCGGAATTCCATGTCGTCGCGCTTGATTACGGCGTGAAGCGCAACATCCTGCGTTTGCTGGCCGATCGAGGCTGCAAGGTGACCGTGCTGCCACCGACTGCGCCTGCTGCGGATATTCTCGCGCACAAGCCCGACGGCGTGTTCCTCGCCAATGGTCCGGGCGACCCGGCCGCGACAGGGCAATACGCCGTGCCGACCATCAAGGCCGTGCTCGACGCGAAGATCCCGACCTTCGGCATCTGCCTCGGCCATCAGATGCTCGCGCTCGCCATCGGCGCCTCGACCATGAAAATGGCGCAAGGCCATCACGGCGCGAACCATCCGGTGAAGGAACACGCGACCGGCAAGGTCGAGATCGTCTCGATGAACCACGGTTTCGCAGTCGATCCGAAGACACTGCCCAAAAATGCCGAGGAGACTCATGTCTCGCTGTTCGATGGCTCGAACTGCGGCATCCGCCTCACGGATCGCCCGGCCTTCTCGGTGCAGCAGCACCCCGAAGCCTCGCCCGGCCCGCAGGATAGCCACTACCTGTTCGACCGCTTCATCGAGATGATGCGCAAGGCCAAGGAAACCTGACCCGGCAAGACAGGGCAACTGCGCAAGGTCAAAGACGCTAAGGCGCGAATCGTCCATCCTGCCAGAGTTCTTGCGGGAGGTTTTATGCGCGTCCTTGCTTCTTCGATCCTGATCCTCGCCTCCAGCTTCTCGGGCGCGGAGGCGGCCAATGCGAAGCGAGGCCTCGCGCTGGCGAAAGAGCGCTGCGCCGCCTGCCATGCCGTGACGGGACATGGCGCCAGCCCCGATATCAAGGCCCCCACATTCCGGCGCATCGCCGGCCAATGGCCGGTCGAGCAGTTGCAGGAAGCCTTGGCCGAAGGCATCGTCACCGGCCATCCCGGCATGCCGGAATTCACCTTCACGCCACGCGAGATCGACGATTTTCTCGCGCATCTCCGTCGCCTGCGCGACCGGTGAGCGACACAGCTTTCCAAACCCCGCCAAATTGCGTTCGAATTTTCGATCCCGTGCATTTTCTTCGATCAGCCGGCCTCCACTTGATCGGAAAATGCTTTAGAACCGGACCCGATTGCGGAAGCGGGACCGGGTGAAGCCATGAAGAGCTGGATCGAATACTGGAATTCGGATCATCCGATTTACGTGAACGAACGGCACCTCGTGCTGCATTATCGCGGCATCGCACAGGGAATCGCCGATCTCGTGCCGGACGAGGACGCGCATGTGCTCGATTTCGGCTGCGGCGAAGCCCTGTCGGCCGATCTCATCGCCCGGAAATGTCGTCGCCTGCTGCTGGTCGATTCCGCGCCGACCATCCGGGACAAGCTGAAGGCTCGGTTCGGTGGCAACCGCGCGATCCATGTTCTTGCGCCGGAGGAGGCGAAGGCGCTCGCCGCCGGCAGCCTCGATCTCGTCGTCATCCACTCGGTCGCGCAATATCTCGCAAAACCGGACTTCGCCGCGCTGGTGACGGATTTCGCCGGCAAGCTCAAGCCGGGCGGCAGCCTGATCATCGGCGATATCCTACCCGAGGGGCTCTCGGCGATGACCGATGCGCTCGCGTTGCTCCGCTTCGGGTTTGAGGGCGGGTTTCTGGTTCCCGCCTTCCTGGGCCTCGTGAAAACCGCACTGTCCGATTATCGCAAGATCCGCGCTGAACTGGGCCTGACGCATTACGAGGAAGCCGAAATGCTCGCTCTTCTCGAAAAAGCAGGGCTGACCGCGCGACGGCTTGAGAAGAATCTCGGCCATAATCAGGCACGCATGGCGTTCGGTGCGGTGAAGTTCGCGGCGGAATAAGCGGTTTCCACTCCGGTGGAGGCCGGCCAGTCAGGGGGACCGAAGGTTCAGCTCCGGTCGCGGAAGCTCCAGTATTTGTGCGCGCCGAAGCTCCACACGAGCACGATCCCGGTCGTCAGCACTTGCGAGAGCAGATAATGCCACCCGAGCCAGCGCGTGAAAAACGCCATCAGCAGCCAGGTCATCCCGAAGCCGATGCCGGCAACGACCGCGAACCGCCACCCCGCCTCCAGATGGCCGCGCTCGGCCTCGTAAGTGTAGAGGCGGTTGAGAACATAGGAGACGACGCCGCCAGCGACATAACCCGCGAGCGTCGCCGAAACGGGATCGTAGAAGAAAATCTCCACAAGCCCGACCAGTAGGCCGTAATGGACGATGGCGGCGACGACGCCGACACCGAAAAAGGCGACGAACTGACGCGCGACATGCGTCAGGCGAGCCACCAGGCCGGACATGGGCTTCTGGCTATCGTTCACGGCAACGGCCTGCGCGCCCAGGGGCCGCGCTTCTCGACGATTTCAGGCACCGAATTCCGCTGTTCGATTCCCGGTGGCCCGACCCGTTGTGCTTCGTCCGGAACGAGGCCGCCGGCGTATTGCTGAAGTGCGTTGAGGCGCTTGGCAATCGAGGGGTGGGTCGAGAAAATGTCGCCCCAGTCGTCGGGATCGTTCTCGATGCACATGTCCATGATACCCGACGGCACACCCTCAATGTCTGCCCGGCCAGAGATCTTGAGCAGTGCCGAGATCAGGGCGTCCGGGTTCTTGGTCAGCTCCACTGCCCCCGCATCGGCGAGATATTCGCGGCTACGCGAGAGCGCAAAGCGGATCAGCACCGCGAAGAGCCAGGCCAGCAGCAGGATGACAATACCGATGACGATGGCGAAGCCACCGCTGTTGCGGTTGTCGCTGCTGCTTGACGAACTGGAGCTGAACCGCCAGCGCCCGCGCACCATCATTTCACCGAAGAACGAGATCACACCGACGATCAGCACCGCGAAGATCATCAACTTCACGTCGCCGTTGCGGATATGGGTTAGCTCGTGGGCGATAACACCTTCGAGTTCGTGTTTGTCGAGCGCTTCGAGAAGTCCGGTCGTGACCGTGACCGTGTACTGGTTTTCGTTAACGCCGCTCGCAAAGGCATTGAGCGCGGGCGTTTCGAGCACCTGGATGCGCGGCACGGTCATGCCGCGGGAAATACAGAGATTTTCCGTGATACGATAAAGTTCAGGATGGCTTTCGCGCGTCACGTCCTGCGCGCCCGTCGCCCAGGAGATCATCGCCGTGTTGGAAACGTAACCAATACCGACCCAAAGCGCTGTCGCACCGAAGGCGAACGGCAGATAGCCCCAGAAGATCTTCGCCGCATAGCTCATGATACCGGAAACCGGTCCGGCATACTTCATCCCCACGCCCACCAGCGTAACGCCATAGGTGACCATGGCGACGAGGAAGAACAACGCCGCGACGAGAAAGATCGACCGGACGCGGTTGTTGCGGATATGGGTATAGAGGCCGAAGGCTCCGCCCACGAACACATCTCCCATTGCGAAAGCCAAGGCCGGACAGGCCCGGCTTATGCGAGGACCCAGCGCGGCGCCAGACCGCGCGACATGATACGAAAACTCAGAACTTCACTTCCGGCGGCTTATCGAGAGAGGCCCGTGCCGCTTCGCCGACATCGAAGAACTCGCGTTGGTTGAAGCCGAAGCTCCTTGCGAAGAACACGCCGGGAATGGCCTGCGTCGCGGTGTTGTATTCGCCCACTGCGCTGTTGAAGAAACGCCGGGCGGCCGCGAGCTTGTCCTCGATGTTGCCGAGCTGGGCCTGCAGGTCGAGAAAGTTTGTATTGGCCTTCAGGTCCGGATAGGCTTCCGAAAGCGCCATAAGCCGCCCTAGCGCGCCAGAAAGTCCCTGCTCGGCAGCGGCCTGGGCGCCGGCACCATGCGCCGAAATCGCCGCGTTCCGCGCCTTGATGACCGCATCAAGCGTTTCCTTCTCGTGAGAGGCATAGCCCTTCACGGTCTCGATCAGGTTGGGGATGAGATCGTGCCTCTGCTTGAGCTGCACGTCGATGTCCGCGAAAGCCTGATTGGCTCTCTGGTTCATGCTGACAAGACCATTATAGGCCATCAACAGCCAGACTGCGATGAGGACGAGTAGTCCGAGAATGATCCAACCGCCCATAGCGTTCTCCTTCAGGCGTTTCTGCTAGCGTTTGACGATTTCGACCCGGCGGTTGAGCGCCTGGCCGGCTTCAGTATCGTTGGTCGCGACGGGCGAAGCCATGCCCGCCCCGAACGGCGTCAGCCGGCTCGCGGCGATGCCGCCGGCGGCGAGTGCCTTGATGACCGATTGCGCGCGCTTACGCGACAGGTCGATGTTGTATTCGAACGCACCCTTGGCATCGGTGTGCCCCGTGATTACTGCCGCAACCGTCGGATTGGCCTTGAGATAGGCGACGATCTGTTCGATCTGCAGCTTCGATTCAGGGCGGATGTCGGCCTTGTTGAATTCGAACGTAATGCCGTAAAGCGCCGCCCGCCCCTGACTGTCGAGCGTGGAGCGCAAGGTCGAAGCGTCCAGCACCTTGATCTTGTTGGTCTCCATCGCGCTTGCCTCGACCACGTCCACAAGCGAGCGTACCTCGTTGCCCTGCTCGACTGACAGGATCGCAACCACCACGTCCGACGACGCATCCTTCTTTCGCGCCATCAGATAGGTCTGGTTCTCCCAATTCGAAGGAAGGCCGGACCCTTTCAGCTGTTCCGTCACGGCGAACCAGAGATCTGCGCCGCCGCACTCGGATGTCCGGCAGATGAAAACTGTTTCGAACCCCTGGGACCTGAGCCGCTGCTCGTAATTGCGGACGACCTCCAGCGACGACCGATCGATCGGCCCGCGATAAAGGGAGCGGACCGCCTTCCCCTTGGCCGCGAGGCTGTTGCCGTCGTTCAGATCCTTGGCCGAGGCGACCCTCGCTTTCGGCAGCCGGATTTCGTCGTAATCGCGCGTTTTCTGAAACGCGATGACCGATCCGTCGTAACGGCCGACCATCGGATGATCGCGTGTGCCGGGGATATCCTTCGCCGGCACCTGGGCAAAGGCGTGATACGGGAACAGCAGGAAAAAGCACGCGACCAGCGGCTGACGAAACATCGACGGCATCCGAAAAATTCCCACAGTTCCTTTGTTGCAGAGAAATCGAGGATTTGAAAGCACCCGCCATTTCACCTGAGGTTGGCGGACATTTCGCGCAGTGCGCCAGCGTACGGCAGGGCGATTCGGGCTGCATCGCCGATGCTCCGGCCAGCCTGCGAGCACCGAGTCGATGTGAACTTGCCCGTTTTTGGCCTTGTCGGGGGGGAAGGCCTTGTCTATAGCGGGGCTTCAGCACGCAACAGAACACGATCCACCACCCCGGCCTAAACAAGGCGCGAAGTTCGGGGTTCGGTCGGGTCGCGCAAAATTACGGCCGGTACCATGCCCAAACGTCAGGACATCCACACCATCATGATCATCGGCGCGGGGCCGATCGTCATCGGCCAGGCGTGCGAGTTCGACTATTCCGGCACGCAGGCCGTCAAGGCGCTCAAGGCCGAGGGCTATCGAATTGTGCTGGTAAACTCGAACCCCGCCACCATCATGACCGACCCCGAGCTGGCGGACGCGACCTACGTCGAGCCGATCACGCCGGAAATCGTCGAGAAGATCATCGCCAAGGAGCGCCCCAAGACCCCCGCCGGCAGGAAGTTTGTCCTTCTGCCGACAATGGGCGGCCAGACCGCGCTCAACTGCGCGCTCTCTCTCCAGAAAATGGGCGCGCTCGAAAAGCACGACGTCGAGATGATCGGCGCCACCGCCGACGCGATCGACAAGGCCGAAGACCGCGAGCGCTTCCGCGAGGCCATGACCAAGATCGGCCTTTCGACGCCGAAATCGCACCATGTGAAGACGCTGGGCGCCGCACTCGATTGCCTCGACGACATCGGCCTGCCGGCGATTATCCGCCCCTCCTTCACCATGGGCGGCACTGGCGGCGGCATCGCCTACAACAAGGCCGAATTCATCGAAATCGTCGAGCGCGGCATCGACGCCTCCCCAACCAACGAGGTGCTCATCGAGGAGAGCGTGCTCGGCTGGAAGGAATACGAGATGGAGGTCGTTCGCGACAAGAACGACAACTGCATCATCGTCTGCTCGATCGAGAATCTCGATCCGATGGGCGTGCATACGGGCGATTCCATCACCGTCGCGCCGGCACTGACGCTGACGGACAAGGAATACCAGATCATGCGCGACGCCTCGCTTGCGGTTCTCCGCGAGATCGGCGTCGAAACAGGCGGCTCGAACGTCCAGTTCGCCGTCAATCCGGTGGACGGGCGCATGATCGTCATCGAGATGAACCCGCGCGTCTCGCGTTCCTCGGCGCTGGCCTCGAAAGCCACTGGCTTCCCCATCGCCAAGGTCGCGGCCAAGCTCGCCATCGGCTACACGCTCGACGAGATCGACAACGATATCACCGGCGGCGCGACCCCGGCGTCGTTCGAGCCGACGATCGATTATGTCGTCACCAAGATCCCGCGTTTCGCTTTCGAGAAATTCCCCTCGACCGATCCGAATTTCGCCGTCCTCACCACCGCGATGAAATCGGTCGGTGAATCGATGGCCATCGGCCGCACCTTCCAGGAGTCGCTCCAGAAGGCGCTCCGCAGCCTCGAAACCGGCCTCGACGGGCTCGACGAGGTTGATATCGAGGGTCTCGGCCGGGGCGACGACAAGAACGCCATCCGCGCAGCCATCGGCACGCCGATGGCCGACCGCATCCTCAAGGTGGGCCAGGCGATGCGTCTCGGCTTCACCAACCAGGAGATCCATGCCTCCTGCAAGATCGACCCGTGGTTCCTCGACCGGTTGCGCGAGATCATCGACATGGAAGCGCGCGTGAAGGCGCACGGCTTGCCGAAGGACGCCGCGAATTTCCGGGCTATCAAGGCGATGGGCTTTTCTGATCAGCGCCTCGCGAGCCTCGCCGGCACCGAAACGGCCGTCGTGCGCGAGAAGCGGCAGGCGCTCGGCGTACGTCCGGCCTACAAGCGCATCGACACCTGTGCGGCTGAATTCGCCTCGCCGACCGCCTATATGTATTCGACCTACGCCCCGCCCTTCGCCGGCAAGGTCGCAGACGAAGCGCGCCCCTCCAACAACAAGAAGGTCGTGATCCTCGGCGGCGGCCCGAACCGCATCGGCCAAGGGATCGAGTTCGACTATTGCTGCTGCCATGCCGCCTTCGCACTGAAGGATGCCGGCTACGAAACCATCATGATCAACTGCAATCCGGAGACGGTCTCGACGGATTACGACACCGCGAACCGCCTCTATTTCGAGCCCCTCACCGAGGAAGACGTGCTCGAAATCATGGACAGGGAGCGCGAGAACGGGACGCTCCACGGCGCGATTGTCCAGTTCGGCGGACAGACGCCGCTGAAGCTCGCCGCCGCGCTTGAGGCCGCGAAGGTCCCGATCCTCGGCACCTCGCCGGATGCGATCGACCTTGCCGAGGACCGCGACCGCTTCAAGCGCCTTCTCGACAAGCTCGACCTCAAGCAGCCGAAGAACGGCATTGCCTATTCGGTCGAGCAGGCGCGGCTCGTCGCCGCCGACCTCGGATTCCCGTTCGTCGTGCGCCCGTCCTACGTGCTCGGCGGCCGCGCGATGGCGATCATCCGCGAGCGCGAAGCGTTTGACGATTACCTCCTCGGCACTCTCCCTTCGCTTATCCCGGCGGATGTCAAGGCGCGCTACCCGAACGACAAGACTGGCCAGATCAACACGGTTCTGGGCAAGAACCCGCTCCTTTTCGATCGCTATCTCGCGGACGCGATCGAGGTCGATGTCGATTGTCTCGCCGACGGGAAGGATACCTTCGTTGCCGGCATCATGGAGCACATCGAAGAGGCGGGCATCCACTCGGGTGACAGCGCCTGCTCGCTGCCACCGCGTTCGCTTTCGCCCGAACTTCTCGCCGAACTGGAACGTCAGACGCGCGCGATGGCGCTTTCGCTTCAGGTCGGCGGGCTGATGAACGTGCAATACGCCATCAAGAACGGCGTGATCTACGTGCTCGAAGTGAACCCCCGCGCCTCGCGCACGGTTCCCTTCGTCGCCAAGGTGATCGGTGAACCCATTGCCAAGATCGCCTCCCGCGTGATGGCGGGCGAGAGCCTCGCGAGCTTCGGACTGAAGACCAAGCAACTCGATCATGTCGGCGTGAAGGAAGCGGTGTTCCCCTTCGCACGTTTCCCGGGTGTCGACACGGTCCTCGGCCCGGAAATGCGCTCGACCGGCGAGGTCATCGGCCTCGATCGCGGGTTCGGGGTGGCTTTCGCCAAGAGCCAGCTCGGTTCGGGAACCAAGGTGCCGACCGGCGGCTGCGTTTTCGTCTCGATGCGCGACGCGGACAAGGATCGCATCCTGCCCTCGATCAAGACGTTGCAGGAGCTTGGGTTCACCTTCGTGGCCACCTCCGGCACGCAACGCTACCTCACCGAGCGCGGCATCGCCTGCGAACGCATCAACAAGGTTCTCGAAGGCCGGCCGCATATCGTCGATGCGATCAAGAACGGCGGTATCCAATTGGTGTTTAACACCACCGAAGGGGCGCAGGCTCTCTCCGACAGCCGCTCGCTCCGGCGCGCCGCCCTCTTGCACAAGGTGCCGTATTATACCACCTTGGCTGGAGCGATCGCCGCGACGGAGGGGATTCGGGCCTATCGGGCCGGCGATCTCGAAGTGCGTGCGTTGCAGGAATACTTCGCCTGACTTGTCCCCGTCTGCGGAGAAAGCGGCAATAATCGGCGTGTGGCGGCCCTCCGCCCCGAGCCGAACGAAAACCCCGCCAGCGGCAACGCGCGGCGGGGCACTGTTTATAAGGAGATCGGCCCATGGATCGCATTCCCATGACCGCCAGAGGCTACAAGATGCTGGAAGACGAGCTGAAGCATCGTCAGACCGTCGAGCGGCCCCGCATCATCGTCGCTATCCAGGAAGCCCGCGCCCACGGCGATCTTTCGGAGAATGCGGAGTATTCCTCGGCCAAGGAAGCGCAATCGTTGAACGAGGGCCGGATCGGTGAGCTTGAAAGCCTCATCGGTCGCGCCGAGATCATCGAGGTGGCGAAGCTCTCGGGCTCCACGATCAAGTTCGGTGCGACGGTGAAGCTCGTTGACGACGATACGGAGGAAGAGAAATCCTACCAGATCGTCGGCGATGTCGAAGCCGATGTGAAGTCCGGCCGGATTTCGATCTCCTCGCCGATTGCGCGCGCCTTGATCGGCAAGAAGGTCGGCGATACCGTTGAGGTGAACACACCCGGCGGAGGCAAGAGTTATGAAATCGTCGAGGTCGCCTTCCGATAATCCGGTTTCGCTCAGTCGGCGCGCGTTTTGCGGCGCGTTGCCTGTTCTCTCCTGCACGATCGTTCCGGCGCGGGCAGCTCCCTTACGCCGGGTCAGCGTCAACGTCGCGCTCGAGGGCGTCGGTGCCATTGCCGCCCACGTCCGCCGTACTCTGCCCGGGCATCTCGCGCGCGAACTCTCCCGGAATCCGATTGACGGCTATCCGCCCGGTGCACGTCTCGTGGTCCGGGTCACGCAGGTCTATCTCTCGGCCGGCCTCGAGCAATACGGCGGGTTCGGCAACGTGGATGCGCTCGACGGCGAGGCGATGATCCTCGACGCGGCCGGAAATGTTCTCCTGCGCAAATCAGTCGCCGGGCGTGCCCAGCCGGAAACCGACGTGGTATCAGCACCTTTTGACGAGCCGCGGCGGGTCGAGGCCCTGATCCGGACTTTCGCCTACTGGACGGTCCGATCGCTGCAGTAGATCAACCGCGCGCCATCGGCACGAGTCCTTCATCCTTGACCTTGCCGAGCGCGAGTGCCGTGCGTACGTTGCGCACGTTCGGCGTCGCGGTTAGTTCGGCGACGAAGGCCTGAAGGCTCGGCAGATCCTCGGTGACGCATTTCATCATGAAATCGATATCGCCCGAGAGGGTCCAGCATTCGCGGACATTGGGCCAGCCCGCGACGCGCTCCTGAAATGCCGCGAGATCGCCCTCCGCCTGGCTGGCGAGATGGACAAAGGCGAAACAGATCACCGAGTAACCGAGCCGCCCCGCGTCGAGAATCGCACGATAGCCCTCGATATAGCCGGCCTCCTGCAATGCATGCACGCGGCGCAGGCAGGGCGGCGGCGTAAGCCCGACCCGGCGCGCGAGCTCCACATTCGTCAACGATCCATCCCTCTGAAGTTCCGCGAGAATCTTCCAGTCGACATCATCGAGGGTCATCGCACGGGTCATCGAGAATCAACCGGGGGTTCGACGAGGGACATCAAGAGTGCCGGTTTGCCCGTGGACATCGGCAACGGAGCGAACCATAACGGCAGCAAGCCCTAGAGCAAGCTGCGGAAAAGGGGAACCGGTTTTTCGCCGGCAGCATGTTCTAGTTCCTTCGACCCGATCATGCTGCACGGCAACTTGCGAGACGGCCTTGCCCACCATTCCTGTAATTTCGCCCGATACCCGGTGCTGGATCGTCACCGATGGAAAGGCCGGCGACCTCAACCAGTGCCTCGGATTGGCCGAACGGCTGGGGATCGCGCCGGAGATCCGCACCGTTCTCCCGCGCGCGCCGTTCGTCTGGGGCATGCCGCTGACCTGGCGAATCCGCCCGCTCGCGATCGACCCAGCCGAAGCGCCGGGGCGCGCGGGAGGACCGCTCGCGGGGGAAATGCCCGATCTCGTCATCGCATCCGGGCGGCGGGCCGCACCCTACCTGCCGGCGATCAAGCGCCAATCCGGCGGACATACCTTCACGGTTTTCCTCAAGGACCCACGCACGAGCGCCGAGATCGCCGATTTCCTCTGGGTGCCGGAGCACGACCGGCTGCGCGCACAGAACGTGATGACGACCCTGCTCTCGCCGCACCGCGTCAGCCCGACTTCGCTCCATATCCTCAGAATGGCACAACCTCCCACGCAGATCGCAGCCCTGCCTTCCCCCCGCGTCGCCGTTCTGATCGGCGGCAACAGCAAGGATTTCACCTTCGCCGATACAGATGTCGCCCGCTTCGGTGCGGCGCTCGAAGCGCTGGGCAGGAGCGGCGCCGGCATCATGGCGACGACATCGCGTCGCACACCGCCGGCACTGGCCGAGGCGGCAAGGGCGGCGATCGGAAACGTCGGCGGGGGGCTGTGGGATGGCACGGGCGATAATCCCTACCGCGATCTCCTCGCCCATGCCGATGCGCTGGTCGTGACAGCGGAATCCGTCAACATGGTCGGAGAAGCGCTTGCGACCGGTCGCTCCGTGCACCTCTTCCGTCCCACGGGTGGATCACGGAAAATCGATCAATTCTTGCGTGGACTTGAAGCGCGCGGGCTCGTCCACCCCTTCTCCGGCGCCGTCCGAGACGATAGGTATGAGCCCGTCGATGATACCGATGTCATCGCGCAGGAACTGGCCCGCCGCTATGCCCGGCTTCGCGACGCGCAAGGACAAGAGGAATAGCTTATGAGCACGCACCGCCACGCCAAGGTTATCGTGATCGGCTCCGGCCCCGCCGGCTACACCGCCGCGATCTACGCCGCCCGCGCGATGATGAAGCCGCTGCTCATTTCCGGCCTGGAAGCGGGCGGCCAGTTGATGATCACGACCGACGTCGAGAACTACCCCGGTTTCGCCGAACCGATCCAGGGCCCCTGGCTGATGGAGCAGATGAAGGCACAGGCCGAGCATGTCGGCACCGAGATGGTCTCGGACCATATCACCGCTGTCGATCTCTCGCGCCGCCCCTTCCGTCTGACCGGCGATGGCGGCGATACCTACACCTGCGATACGCTGATCGTCGCGACCGGAGCCAAGGCGAAATGGCTGGGCATTCCCTCCGAAGAGCATTTCAAGGGCTTCGGCGTCTCCGCCTGTGCGACCTGCGACGGTTTCTTCTACCGCAACAAGGAAGTCATCGTCGTCGGTGGTGGCAATTCCGCCGTCGAGGAGGCGCTTTATCTCGCCAATCTCGCGAGCAAGGTGCGGGTCATCCATCGCCGCGACGGCTTCAAGGCGGAACGCATCCTGCAGGAGCGGCTGTTCGCACACCCGAAGATCGAGGTGATATGGGATTCGGCGATCGAGGAAATCTGCGGTTCCGAGGAGCCGCGCTCCGTCACCCACGTCCGGGTTAAGAACGTCAAGACCGGTGCGATTACCGAGGTGAAGACCGACGGTGTTTTCGTCGCCATCGGCCATGCGCCAGCGTCCTCGCTGTTCGCCGGTCAGTTGGAAATGAAGGAAAGCGGCTATCTCAAGGTAGTGCCCGGCACGCCGCGCACCAATATCCCCGGCGTCTTCGCGGCTGGCGACGTGGCTGACGAGACCTATCGGCAGGCCGTCACGGCTGCCGGCATGGGCTGCATGGCCGCGCTGGAGGCCGAACGCTTCCTGACCGCGCACGCCCCGGAGAAAATCGCCGCCGAGTGAAGGCACGAATGCCGGCGGCGAGACAACGGCTACGAGGCTGTGAATTGAGTCGCGCCGGAGGTGTTGCCATCGGCCCCGCATTTGATGCTATGCTTATGACGCATACCGCTCAACAAAGAGGCGGGACTCAGAAGCATAACTCGGAGGGGGCCGACCTTGGACTGGGATCGCGTTCGTATCTTCTATGCCGCCGCAGAGGCGGGCAGTCTGACACGGGCCGGCGAGGTCCTCGGGCTTTCACAATCCGCCGTCAGTCGTCAGGTTTCAGCTCTCGAATCCGAACTCGACGTTCCACTCTTCCACCGCCACGCACGCGGACTCGTACTGACAGAGCAGGGCGAACTGCTGTTCCGCACCGCGCGCGAACTCGTCACCAAGCTGGAACAGACGCGGGCCAGTCTCTCCGATAGTCGCGAGAAACCGAACGGCGAACTCAAGATCACCGCCAATGTTGCTCTGGGAGGCAACTGGCTGACCCCGCGCCTGTCGGAGTTCCTCGACCTCTACCCCGATATCCGGCTTCAGGTGATCCTCACGGACGACGAACTCGATCTCGCCATGCGAGAGGCCGACGTCGCGTTGCGCCTGCGCGCTCCCGTTCAGGCAGACCTTATCCGCCGCCGGCTGTTCGCCGTGCATTTCCATGCCTATGCAACACCGGATTATCTAAAGCGCTTCGGTGCGCCGCGCGCGATCGGCGATCTCGACGAGCACCGGCTGGTTGCCTTCGGCGGCGATATTCCGAGCTATCTCTCCGATACCAACTGGCATTGCACCGCCGGGCGCGAGCGGCGCGAGCCGCGCCAGCCGGCGCTGGTCGTCAACTCGATTACCGCCCTGCTCAACGCGGCGCAGAGCGGTGCTGGGATCGCGGTTCTGCCTGATTACGTGGTCGATCAGGCCTCGACGCTGGTGCAGCTTCTTCAGGGCGAGACCATGCCGCACCTCGATTGCTACCTCGTCTACCCGGAGGCGCTCAAGCAGGTCGCGCGCGTGCAAGTGTTCCGCGACTTCCTGGTCTCGAAGGCACAGCGCTGGGTGTATTGATCAGGCTGCACGCGGTCCATGCTCGTTGAGATCGAAAGCAAACACCTTCGGAGGCGAGAGATTTGCATCGACACTGAGTGGGAAAGCGCGCCAGTAGAGCGTTTGCCGCATCCCGTTGCTGTGCTTGAATTCGTAGCGCCCGCGAGATGGGTCCGGCAAACGTAAGGCATCGCGGACGATGGTGCCGAGACCGCTATTAAGCTCATAGATGGTATCAAGCACAGGGCGGTTGATGATCTCGCTCTTCTGCACCTTGCCGAAGAAGCGCAGGAATTGCCGGTTGGCGCTGACGACCTTTCCGAACGGGTCCGTCACCACGATGCCGCTCGGTGAATTCTCGATGAAGGCTTCGAGGAAACTGGCCAGTTGCCGCACGCTGCGCACAGGCGGTTCCGACGTGGCGCTACTGCGCCGGAAAACACCGATGAGATAACGATCCTCGCCCTGCATGTGCAACGCACAGGCGCAATCGACAAGCGAGGTCGTACCATCAGCGTTGACGAAAGGCAGCAGAACCGGGCCGGCGTGACCGTCGCGGATTCCGCAATGCCAGTGATCGCGATATTTCAGCATATCCTCGGCGCTCAGCAGGCTCGCGAGTTCGTCCAGCGTCACATCGTGGACGAAGGTCTCGTTGAAATCCCGACCGAACTCGACCCGCAGCACGTTGGTCTGAAGATTGAGCAGCCATTTGTCCACGCCGACGAGGCGCTGCAACCGTGCGATAACATCCGAGCGGCTTCCGAAAGTTGAAACGGGCATGGCAAGTTATCTCTCAACTCTAAGTTGAATATCATCGCATCGAAAACCTCGCCTTTGCTTAGAAAATCCGCTAAAATTTATTTGGTTTCACGCCCAGAGCCGTTCTTTTTCCAGCCCCTTGTAAAGTTCGGCCACCTGCTCGGCGTAGCCGTTGAAGAGCTGCGTCGGCACACGCTCGTTCGGCCCCAGCACACGCTCCGAAGCCTGGATCCAGCGCGGATGATCGACCTTCGGGTTGACGTTGGCCCAGAATCCGTATTCCGACGGCTGGAGCGCTTCCCACAGGCCGACAGGGCGCTTATCCGTGAATGAAATCCGCACGATCGACTTAATCGATTTGAAGCCGTATTTCCATGGCAGCGCCAGGCGGATCGGAGCGCCGAACTGCTTCGCAAGCGGCTTGCCATAAGCTCCGGTGACCATGAACGCGAGGTCGTTCGCCGCCTCCTCGATCGTCACCCCTTCGACATAGGGCCACGGGTAGATAGGTGAACGCTGTGCCGGCGCCATCTTCGGATCGTTGAAGGTCTCGAAACGGAGATATTTCGCGCTCGACAACGGTTTGGCGAGATCGAGCAGCGCTCTCAGCGGAAACCCGGACCACGGGATCGTCATCGACCAGGCCTCGACGCAACGATGCCGGTAAAGGCGTTCCTCGCGCGGCATCGCCTTGATGAGGTCGTCGATGCCGACCTCGCGCGGTGTCTCGACCATACCGTCGATCTTCAAGACCCACGGCCTGACCTTCAGTGCCTGTGCGGCCGAAGCGATCGATTTCGTGCCGCCGAACTCGTAGAAATTATTATAGTTGCCGTTGATCGCTTCCGGCGTCACATCGCGCTCGATCGTGAAGGCCGAATTCCGCGGATAGGGATGCAGTCGATCGGTCTCTGCCTGCTCGTCGGCACGGGCCGGTACTCCCGCGAGCCCGGCGAACAACCCGGCCCCCGCAGCGAGGGCCGTGCGTCGGGAGAGAAAAAGCGCCTCAGACGTTGCCTGAGTACCCGGCAATTCCCAACCCTTGCGTCGATGATAATGCATGCGCCGATCCTTTCGTTATCCGGAAGGATACCGGCCCATACACCCACGGCCAAATCACGGACGCGCGAGCGTCAGGCTGCCGGCGGACTGTCCTCTCGGAGCATCCGTCGTAGCACCTTACCGACATTGGTCTTCGGCAGCGCCTCGCGGAACTGGATCACCTTCGGCACCTTGTAGGCCGTCAGCAAATCGCGGCAATGAGCCCGAACGGTGTCTGCATCAAGATCCGGGTCCTTGCGGACGACATAAGCGGCGACCGCTTCGGTGGACTGCGGGTCCGGGACGCCGATCACCGCGACCTCGGCGACGCCATCGAGGGTGGAGACCGCACTTTCCAC
>DAORNC010000062.1:0-5929 GCA_035440785.1 Rhabdaerophilum sp.
GCGGCCGATCTGCGAGCCGGCCGGCGGCGTCTCGCCGCGGGCGAGCGCATCGATGATCCGCTCCATGCTTTCAGGCGTCAGATCCTCGTAATAGTCGTCGCCGATCTGCGCCATCGGCGCGTTGACGCACGCGCCCAGGCATTCCGCCTCGGAAACGGTGAACATGCCGTCCTCGGTGGTCTCGCCCACGCCCACGCCCAGCTTGCGCTGGCAGGCGGCGAGAATCTCGTCGGAGCCGCGCAGCCAGCATGGCAGGTTGGTGCACACCTGCAAATTGTGGCGGCCGATCGGCTTCAGCTTGAACATGGTGTAGAAGGTGGCGACCTCGTACACCTTGATCCTCGGCATCTCGAGAAAGTCGGCGATGTAGTCGAGCGCCGCCTGCGGCAGCCAGCCCTCGTTCTGCTTCTGCGCGATGTACAGCAACGGCAGTACGGCGCTCGCCTGCCGGCCGGGCGGATACTTGCCAACCTCGTTTTGCGCCAGCTCCAGATTGGCCGGCGTAAAGGCGAAGCTGCCGGGCGCCGCCAGTTCGTTGGTTTCGGTCATCGATCGATCTCACCGAAGACGATGTCGAGGGAGCCCAGCACCGCCACCGCGTCGGCCAGCATGTGACCGCGGCAGAGGAAATCCATCGCCTGCAGGTGAGCGAAGCCGGGCGGCCTGATCTTGCACCGGTACGGCCGGTTGGTGCCGTCGGAGACGAGATAGACGCCGAACTCGCCCTTCGGCGCCTCGACGACCGAATACGTCTCGCCCGCCGGCACGTGGTAGCCCTCGGTGTAGAGCTTGAAGTGATGGATCAGCGCTTCCATCGAGCGCTTCATCTCGCCGCGCTTGGGCGGGACGACCTTGCCGTCGGTGGTCGAGATCGGCGTCTTGCCATCAGGCCCGCGCAGCTTGGCGATGCACTGCTTCATGATGCGGATCGACTGGCGCATCTCTTCCATGCGGATGCAGTAACGGTCGTAGCAATCGCCGTTCTTGCCGATCGGGATATCGAATTCGAGTTCGGAATAGCACTCGTAGGGCATGGCGCGGCGCAGGTCCCACGCGGCGCCGGAGCCGCGCACCATCACGCCCGAGAAGCCCATCTTCCACGCGTCGTCGAGGTTGACGATGCCGATATCGACGTTGCGCTGCTTGAAGATGCGGTTGTCGGTCAGCAGCCCTTCGAGATCGTCACAGAGCTTGAGAAACGGATCGCAGAACGCCTCGATATCATCGACCAGCGCTTTCGGCAGGTCCTGATGCACGCCGCCGACGCGGAAATAATTCGCGTGCATGCGCGAGCCGCAGGCGCGCTCGTAGAAGATCATCAGCTTCTCGCGCTCCTCGAAGCCCCACAAGGGCGGCGTGAGCGCTCCGACGTCCATCGCCTGCGTCGTGATGTTGAGGAGGTGCGACAGGAGCCGCCCGATCTCGGAATAGAGCACGCGGATCACCTGCCCGCGCTTCGGGACGGTGATGTTCAGCAGCTTCTCCGCCGCGAGGCAGAAGGCATGCTCCTGATTCATCGGCGCGCAGTAGTCGAGGCGGTCGAAATAGGGCGTCGCCTGTGCGTAGGTCTTGGCCTCGATCAGCTTCTCGGTGCCACGATGCAAGAGGCCGATATGCGGATCGGTGCGGGTGACGATCTCGCCATCGAGTTCGAGCACGAGGCGCAGCACGCCGTGCGCCGCCGGGTGCTGCGGCCCGAAGTTGATGGTGAAATTGCGCATATTCGGTTGTTCGGTCATGTCATTGATCCTCAATGCCAGAAGCCAAATTCTGCACTGATGTTATTTTGTTCGAGCAATTCCCGGAATTTTGCCAGAGCGTCAGGCTTGCCCCCAAAACGATCCCTGACAAGCGCCACAAGCAATGCTTGGGTGGAAGTTGGCTTCAAGGCATACCAGTATTCGTAGTCATCATCGCCCGTCTCAGCTTCAACCCGAGGCCCCCAGTCACAGCCATGCAGGCGAGAGTTGAACTTTTCGTCCACCGAAAAGCCACAGCTCTTGCCGGACTTCCCGTCTTCCGACTTGGAAAAGAGTTGGACGTTGACTTGATTGCTCATTAGCTCATGCCTTCGCCTTCTCGTCGCCGGGCAGCACATAATCCGCGCCCTCCCACGGCGAGAGGAAATCGAAATTGCGGTATTCCTGATTGAGCTTCACCGGCTCATAGACGACCCGCTTCTCCTGATCGTCGTAGCGAACCTCGACGAAGCCGGTCATCGGGAAATCCTTGCGCAGCGGATGCCCCTGGAAGCCGTAATCGGTCAGGATACGGCGCAGGTCCGGGTGGCCGGTGAACAAGATGCCATACATGTCGTAGGCTTCGCGCTCGAACCAGTTCGCGCCGGGGAAGACATCGGTGATCGAGGGGACCGCGGTCGCCTCGTCAGTCGAAACCTTGACGCGCACGCGCGTAACGTGGCGCGGCGACATCAGGTGATAGACGACATCGAAGCGCTTCTCACGGGCCGGATAATCCGCCCCGCAGACATCGACGAAAGAGAGGAAAGCGCAATCCGCATCCTCGCGCAGGAAGGTCATCACCTCGACGATCGAGGCCGCCTCGGCGGTCAACGTGAGTTCACCATGCGTAACCGCGTGGCCGGTCACCTTACCGGGCAGCGCCTTCTCGATATGCGCGGCGAGGATCTCGTAGGCTCCAGACATATCCATTTTCTCCAACGTCATGCCCAGCCTCGGACCGGATTCCATGACTTGTCATCTACCTCAAGTCGTGGATGGCCGGGACGAACCCGGCCATGACGGCCTGAGTAAGCCTCACCGCTCGATTGTCGCGGTGCGGCGGATCTTCTTCTGAAGCAGCAGCACGCCATAGAGCAGCGCCTCCGCGGTCGGCGGACAGCCCGGGACGTAAACATCCACCGGCACCACGCGATCACAGCCGCGCACGACGGAATAGCTGTAGTGGTAGTAGCCACCGCCGTTGGCACAGGAGCCCATCGAGATGACGTAGCGCGGCTCCGGCATCTGGTCGTAGACCTTGCGCAGCGCAGGAGCCATCTTGTTGGTCAGCGTGCCGGCGACGATCATCACGTCCGACTGGCGCGGCGAGGCACGCGGCGCGAAACCGAAGCGCTCGACGTCATAGCGCGGCATCGAGAGCTGCATCATCTCGACCGCGCAGCACGCCAAACCAAACGTCATCCACATCAGCGAGCCGGTGCGCGCCCAGGCTATGAGATCGTCGGTCGCGGTGACGAGGAAGCCCTTGTCCGCAAGCTCGTTGTTGATCTCGACGAAGAACGGATCGGCCGCGCCGACCGGCTTGCCGGTCGCGGGGTCGAGAATGCCCTTAGGGGCAGGAGCAACAAGCGTGTTCATGGTCTCAATCCCACTCGAGCGCGCCCTTGCGCCACTCATAGACGAAGCCGATCGTCAGAACGCCGAGAAACACCATCATCGACCAGAAGCCGAACGCGCCGACATCCTTGAGTGCCACGGCCCAGGGGAACAGAAACGCCACTTCGAGATCGAAGATGATGAAGAGGATCGCGACGAGATAGAACCGCACGTCGAACTTCATGCGCGCATCGTCGAAGGCGTTGAAGCCGCATTCGTAGGCCGAGAGCTTCTCGGGGTCCGGGTTCTGGTGGGCCACCACGAAGGGCGCGATCATCAGGGCCAGGCCGATAACGGCGGAAAGGCCGATGAACAGGACGAGCGGAAGGTAATCGACGAGGAGATTTTGCATGGCTCCTCCGATTAATCGAGCCGCGCCTTTCGCGCAAGCGAAGAGGCGATCATCCCCGACCTTTTGCCAAGATGAATGCCCCCTGCCGGGCTGATCGGCGATATCCAGCTTTACGGCCCGCTGAATTTGGGTTTTCAATAATCACCGTCACGCGGGAGACCCTTTGCGCGACCTTGCCAGACCAGTGCGGCCCCTGTGCAAGAATTACCCGACCTTCGACTGAACGATACCTTCGCTCCAACCTCATTCCTGCGGGAGTCTTCCATGCGCAAACTCGTCTTTAAGGCGATCTTCTGTCTTGCCCTCACGGTCGGCGTGTATTTCGCCCCTCAAGGCGCAGCTTTCGCCCGCGGGCCCGGCGTCTACAATGTCGAGGGAACCAACCCCGGCGGCAACGGCACCTACTCCGGTCGGGCCACCCTCGCGCAGACCGGCGAATCAACCTGGCGCATCACCTGGCGCATCGGCTCCCAGAGCTGGGAAGGCTGGGGCATCGGCGACGGCAAGGTCATCGCCGTCAATTACCGCTCCGGCGGCACCACCGGCGTCATCCTCATGATCGAAAAGGATGGCGGCGGTTACGAATCCGTTTGGGCCAATTCCGGCTCGACCGCAGTCGGCACCGAAATCTGGACGAAATAACGGCGGTGTTTCAGTGTTCGTCCGCCCCGCCGTGTTGCTGCGCGCGGGGCGGCGGCCAGGCATCGCCATCCCCGTATTCGGCGAAGCGCGCGTAATAGGGATGTGCGCCCATAACCCGCCGAGCATGCTTGATCGGGCACCAGTGGCGCTCGGTCCGCCCGGCAACCTCGCGGACATAGGCGACGATCCCGTTGCAATACGAGCAGTAGAGGCAATTAAACTTCTCGACCGCGTTGAGATAGGCCAGCATATGCCGGTCGAAGACGAGGTATTTTGACCGATCGACCTTCTCAATTCGATAAATCGGAAAACAGATCGCCTGATAAACCGTCACGAAAAGGTCAAGCAGCGCGAACGGCACGATCAGCGAATAGATGACCGGCGCCGACAGAATCACCAACGGACGCGCGCCGACAATGTAGCGCAGCACATGGGTCCGTAATTCCTTGTGTCGACGCCGGACCTCCTCCTCGAACACCGCCCTGCCCTGTTCCAGCCGGAAACGCAGGCCCGCGGCGCGTTGCGCCAGCTCCGTTTCCAGATCCCGCTCGAGCTGATCGATGCGGGCAAGAAGATCGTCGATGCGCTCGCTCATGGCGGGTCTCCGGTTGCGTCAGAGCCGGCAGGATAGACCATAGGCCGTCGCGCACCATGCCGCGCATCAACAATCGAGCATCGACCTCACTTCACCTTGCGGCTCATCGCCACGGTCACGATGATCGCAAGGCAGAAGAGGACCGAAAGCGAATCGAGCCGCTCGCCGAGCAGCGGCACTGCGACCAGCATCGACAGGAATGGCTGGAGCAGTTGCGTCTGGCTCACCCGCATCGCCCCGCCAAGCGCCAGCCCGCGATACCAGGCGAAGAAGCCGAGCCACATCGAGAACACCGCGAGATAGGCGAAGGCCCACCACGCGACGGGCGCAACCGCACCGACTGGACGGAACCACACCGAAACGGGAATCGTCAGCGGGAGATAGAGAACGAGGATCCAGGAGATCACCTCCTCCGGTGCGCGGTTCCGGCTGAGGCGCGCACCGAGCACGTAACCCGCGCTCGCCGAGGCCATCGCAAGCAGCAGCAATCCGTCCGCTGGAACGAAGCCCTTCCCACCGCTCGCCAAATGGGCATAGGCAAGAACCAGCAGAAACCCTAACACGGCGAGTGCCCAGAAGCGGGCCGAAGCCCGTTCGCGCATCCACAGCGCGGTGAGGATCGCGGTCCCCAGCGGCAGAGCCCCCGCGATCACCGCCGCATGCATCGCGTCGACATATTGCACCGCCAGCCCCATGAAGAGCGGAAAACCGACGACGATCCCGAGGCCCGCGAGCAGGAGTGCCACCGCCTCACGCAAATCCGGCCGGCGAGAGCCGATTGCAAGAAGGTAGACGATCGACAACACCCCAGCGACCGCCGCGCGGCCGAAGGTGATGAAGGCGGGAGACAGGCCGGCAAAGCTGGGATGCGCCGTCGCGAGTTTCGTCATCGGCAGCGTGACGGCAAAGATGGCGACACCGAGAAGACCGAGCAGGAAGCCCTTCGTTGAAGCAGACATGATTCACCCCTGGCCGCGCGAG
>DAORNC010000062.1:6022-11840 GCA_035440785.1 Rhabdaerophilum sp.
CCTCCGGCGTGACAGGCCGGCACTCTAACCGACTGAGCTACGCCCGCATCCAAATCGAACCCAGGGCCAGCCCCGAGCGAGGCGGCACGGTTACGCGAACGGGGCCGCGCTTGTCAAGCGATATGCGCCCCCGGCCCGCGAAAGAAAATTCACGGCCTCAATCGAGCGATATCGAGCGCGAAGACAAGCGGAAAAGTCGTGCCCCACCGGACATAGCGCTTGGCACCTGCCTCGGACACTGCCCAAAGCAGCCCCACTGAATCGAAGCCGATATCCTCGATTCCTGCCGGCATCGGGTATTTCGCGATTTGGCGACCCGTCCGACGGTCGAATTTGGCGAGTTGGCCGAATGTCGAACCCGAAAACGTCAGCCAGATGCCCCCCGCCCCGAAGGCCATGCCCTGCGCCTTTTCCGGAATGGCGAAGTGCTGCGCAGCGTCCGTCTCGGTCAGGGAATCGCCCGCAAGCTTCGCAAGCGGAATGCGCCAGATCCGACCGGGGTTCGACCGCTCATAAGAACCGATCCAGAGGTCGGTTCCGTCAAAATCGCCGAACGAGCCACGCAGCGGTTCAGCAAGCCGAATCATCCGTTCGACCGTGCCGTTCTGCACAATGAACAAGGCCCGGGTGTCGATCACCACCAAACGGTCGCCCCCAATCGCCGCGAGGCCGCCTCCATGTTTGCAGGCGGGAAGATGCATCGAGCCGCCCCTGACATCGCTCTCCATCCGGAAGAGGCGGCAGCCGTCCGCTCCATAGCCCACGATGTACACGCGACCGCCGGAAACGCTCAGCCCCTGCGGCGTGTAACCCTCATCCAACCCCGGTGCCCACCGGCGTTTCACGATTGCCTGTTCGTTGGGAACCGACGAGACCGGCTTTTCAAGATAGGACGGCTTCCGTCCGGAGATCGGCTGCTGGGCCACGGCGAGGCCGGAAAGCCCTGCCCCAGCGAGGAGCACGAAAATGCTCCTGCAACTCACAACGAGGGCGAACCGAGCCGGTATTTCCGCACCTCTGCACCGGACAGCATACGGATGCGATCATGTGGGATCGATTCCGCAAGGCTGATGAGTTCCTGGCTCCCGCCAACCTTGGCGACATAGCTGCGAAGCGCGTCGATTTCCTGCTCGCCGGCAAAGACACGGGTATTCTTCACCCCGCCACCGGCCGGATCCTGCCCCCAGAGGCGCGCAGACATACGATGGACGCCGACCTTCGCACCGTCCGGAACAACCCGCTTCTTCGCACCCATCAGCGAATAGACGCAGGCCGACGCGCAATGGCCGGGAACAACTCCGATCTTGCCAACCCGCCCCCTCCTGCTGCGTGCCGCTCCCGGCAACGCTGTCGGCCGACCGACCACCACGGCCGCCCCCGCATTATGGAGCAAGGCGCCGAGCTGGAGCGCGCTCTCAACATTGCCGCCGGGCGAATTCAGAAAGACGATGGCGTGGAGACCTGGTGTCTGAAGCTGATGGCGCAGAAACCGGGCGAAATCCGTCGGCGCCTCGCGATTGATCTCGCCCTCGGCGACGACCGCGCGCGGACATTGGGACGACGTGCAGGCACCTTCGAGCGCCACGGTCGAGAATTCCATAGCCTCCGCGCCGGCATATGCCGCCAGAGTTCCGGCCATGAGCGCCACCAGGCGCAGCGATGCGCCAATCGTTCCCTTACGCATGGATCCTCCGATCCCCTCACTCACACATATCACCCTACATCGGTGACATGAATATGGTGAACGAACGAGGTTGCCGAAAAGTTCACACGACGCGGGTTTCTCGGCCTGGAAACACAAAATAACGGAGGGAAATGGTGGGCGATGAGAGACTCGAACTCCCGACATCCTCGGTGTAAACGAGGCGCTCTACCAACTGAGCTAATCGCCCGAACCACCCGGCTTGTAATAAAGAAGAAGGCGCGATGCAAACGCCTTCCCGACATCTCCCCATGCGTTGCTCGCCCCGTCCTCCGCAGAAAGACCAATCCTGCTGGATCGCGCTTCCATGCTAGGCTTTTTTCGCCATGCGCGCCGGCAGTCGTGATGCAGGTCAAGGAGAAAGCGCCGCCAAGCGCGCATGGAAGAAAAAACCACCCCGAAAAACGAGGGCGGTTCAAACCAAAGGATCAGGGAGGGCGGCCCGGAGGACGGGGTCGTGGAGTGCGATGCGTCTGGCTCTTCTGGCGGATATCCATGCCAATCGTGAAGCTTTCGAAGCCGTTCTTGCCCGCCTCGCGACACAGCGGATCGACCGGATCGTTCTGCTTGGCGACATCGTCGGTTACGGGCCGGATCCGGAATTCTGCACCGAAAAGGCAGCCGAACTCGTGGGCAAGGGAGCACTCGCTGTGATCGGCAACCACGATGCGGCGATCGAAGGCGACTGCTCCGACATGAACAACCGCGCCCGCGCCGCGATCGAGTTCACGCGCGGGCGGCTCGGCACCGATCATCGCGCCTTTCTCAACGCCCTCGACGAAACCGCCACGGAGGGGGATGCCTATTTCGTCCATGCCAGCGCGCGCGCGCCGCGCAGTTGGGAATATGTCACTGGCCGCCCACAGGCCGAGCGCTCGATCCGCGCATGCCCGACGCGCCTCTCCGTTGTCGGCCATGTGCATTCGCCGCATCTCTGGCGCCTCAACACGTCGGGCGTCGCCACGGGTCATGTGCCCGTCACCGGCATGGAGATTCCTCTGGCCAAGAGCCAGGTCTGGCTCGCAGTGATGGGGGCTGTCGGCCAGCCGCGCGACGGAAACCCGGCAGCCGCCTACGGCATCCTCGACCTCGCGCGCGGAACGCTCCTCTTCGAGCGCGCGCCCTACGATCATTTCACCACAGCCCGGAAGGTCCGCGATGCCGGCCTGCCGCACGAACTCGCCGATCGCCTCGGCCGCGGGCGTTAGCAACAGGAAGAATCATGGGCCGTATGCAGCTTGAAACCGGGAAGGTGCTCGACGGCTTCCTGATCGGCGAAAAGATCCACCAGGGTGGCATGGCCGAGATCTGGGATGTCAGCCGCCCGGACATCGACATGCCGCTGGTGATGAAGATCCCGTTGATCCTCGACGGCGACGACCCAACCATGATTGTCGGCTTCGAGCAGGAGCAGATGATCCTGCCGCGCCTGTCCGGCCCGCATGTGCCGAAGGTCTTCGCCCTCGGCGATTTCGCGGTGCAGCCCTACATCGTGATGGAGAAGCTCGAGGGAGATTCGCTCCTGCCGCGTTTCAAGAACGCACCGTTGCCGATTGACGAGGTGATCGATTTCGGCGCGCGCGTCGCCACCGGTCTTGCGAGCCTGCACCGGCAGGATGTCGTCCACCTTGATCTCAAACCGTCGAACATCATGTTCCGCCCGAAGAACGCGGATGGAACCGGCGGCGAAGCCGTGTTCATCGACTTCGGGCTCTCGCGCCACCTGAAGCTGCCGGACCTCCTCGCCGAGGAGTTCCGCGTGCCGATGGGCACGGCGCCCTACATCGCACCGGAGCAGGTGCTCAAGCTCCGCGAGGAACCGCGCTCGGACCTCTTCGCGCTCGGCGTGCTGCTCTATACGCTTGCGACCGGCGAGCGCCCGTTCGGCAACCCGAAGCACACCACCAAGGCGTTACTGCGTCGGCTCTACGAGGCGCCGACGCCGCCCCGCCACATCCGCAAGGAAATCCCTGCTTTCCTGCAGGAGATTGTCCTGCGCTGCCTCGAAGTACGCCCCGAACGCCGCCACCCCACGGCCGAGCAACTGGCGTTCGAGCTGCGCCATCCCGAACAGGTCGGCCTGACCGAGCGCGCCACGCGCGAGAAGACGCATTGGCTCAAGAACATGCTCGCCGGCCGGCTGGGAACGGGCAACAGGGCGCCGATCTCGCGCCTTGAAACCTACCGCCACGCCGCGACCGCGCCGATCCTGATGGTGGCGGTCGATCTTTCCAGCGAGGGCGTGCCGCTAGCCGATCCCTTGCGCGAACTCGCGGGGCGGTTGCTCGCGACTGCGCCGGACGCCCGCCTCGCCTGCGTCAACGTGCTCAAGACCGCCGTGATCGGCATCGACCAGTTGACGGATGCCGACGGGACCTCCCTGCACGTCAAGCGATTGGTTGAACTGAAGGACTGGGCCGCCGAGATGCGCCTCCCGGCGGACCGCGTGACATTCCATGTGCTCGAAAGCTCCGACCCGGCGGAAGCACTCAACACCTTCGCCGTCAACAACCATGTCGATCACATGATTATCGGCGCGCGCGGCTCGGGCGGCGTGCGGCGCTACCTCGGCTCGGTCTCAACCGCGCTCGTCGCGCAGTCCTCCTGTTCGGTCACGGTTGTCCGCGCCAAGCATCACAATGACGACGGGGAGGATGCCGAATAGAGAAACGCCCCGGAAAACCGGGGCGCTCTCGTTTCAGCTCAATGGGCGCGGGCCGAAAGCTCGTCCTCGCCGGTTGCCGTCTTGGCTGTCGCCTGCGGCGCATCCTCTTCGACCCAAACGATCGGCTCCGGCTGGCGGATGAGCGCCCGCTTTAGCACCTCGTCCATCCGCGAAACCGGGACAATCTCCAGTCCGTTCTTCACGTTGGCTGGGATGTCGGCGAGATCCTTGACGTTGTCCTCGGGGATGAGAACGGTCTTGATTCCGCCGCGCAGCGCCGCGAGCAGCTTCTCCTTCAGGCCGCCGATCGGCAGCACGCGGCCGCGCAACGTCACTTCACCCGTCATCGCGATATCGCGGCGGACGGGGATGCCCGTCATCACCGAGACGATGGCAGTCGCCATCGCGATGCCAGCGGACGGCCCGTCCTTCGGCGTCGCGCCTTCCGGCACGTGGACGTGGATATCGCGGTTGTCGAACATCGGCGGCTTGATGCCGAATTCGAGCGCGCGGCTCCGGACATAGGACGCGGCGGCGGAGATCGATTCCTTCATCACGTCCTTGAGGTTGCCCGTGACCGTCATCTTGCCCTTGCCGGGCATCATGACGCCTTCGATCGTCAGCAACTCGCCGCCGACCTCGGTCCAGGCGAGACCGGTAACGCCGCCGACCTGATCCTCGGTCTCGGCCATGCCGTAGCGATACTTGGCCGGGCCGAGGTAGTCCTCGACCTTGGCTTCATCGATCACGACGCTGCTCACCGGCTTGTCGGTGCCGGCCGAAAGCAGGATCTCCTTCACCGCCTTGCGGACGAGGTTGGAAATCTCGCGTTCGAGGTTGCGCACGCCCGATTCCCGCGTGTAGCGGCGGACGAGGAACTGCAGCGCCTCCGGCGTGATCGACCACTCCTTGTCGTCGAGCCCGTGCTTCTTGAGCGAGTTCGGAATGAGGTGCTTGCGCGCGATCTCGGCCTTCTCGTCCTCCGTGTAGCCGGCGATGCGGATGATCTCCATCCGGTCCATCAGCGGTGCGGGGATGTTGAGCGTGTTCGCCGTCGTCACGAACATCACGTTCGAAAGGTCGTAATCGACCTCGAGGTAATGATCGTTGAACGTCGTGTTCTGCTCCGGATCGAGCACTTCAAGCAGCGCCGAGGACGGGTCGCCCCGGAAATCCATGCCCATCTTGTCGATCTCGTCGAGCAGGAAGAGCGGATTGGAGGTCTTCGTCTTGCGCAGGGACTGGATGATCTTGCCCGGCATCGAACCGATATAGGTCCGGCGATGGCCGCGGATCTCCGCCTCGTCGCGCACGCCGCCAAGCGACATGCGCACGAACTCGCGGCCGGTGGACTTCGCGATCGATTTGCCGAGCGAGGTCTTGCCGACGCCGGGAGGGCCGACAAGGCACAGGATCGGGCCCGTGAGCTTGTTCGCCCGGCTCTGCACCGC
>DAORNC010000062.1:11850-13331 GCA_035440785.1 Rhabdaerophilum sp.
TATTCGATGATGCGGTCCTTGACCTTCTCGAGGCCATAATGATCGGCGTCGAGGATCTCCTGCGCGAGGCGCAGGTCCTTCTTCACCTTCGAGCGCTTGCCCCAGGGGAGCGAGACGATCCAGTCGAGATAATTGCGGACGACGGTGGCTTCGGCCGACATCGGCGACATCTGCCGGAGCTTGCGCAACTCGTGAGCGGCCTTGTCGCGCGCTTCCTTCGAGAGCTTGGTGCGGGCGATCTTGTCCTCAAGCTCGGCGAGTTCGTCCTTGCCGTCCTCGTCGCCAAGTTCCTTCTGGATCGCCTTGATCTGTTCGTTGAGATAGTATTCGCGCTGTGTCTTCTCCATCTGGCGCTTGACGCGCGTACGGATGCGCTTCTCGACCTGGAGGACGGATATCTCGCTCTCCATAAGGCCGAGCACCTTCTCGAGGCGTGCGGGCACCGAAACGGTTTCCAGCACGACCTGCTTGTCAGCAATCTTGACCGCGAGATGGCTCGCGACCGTGTCGGCGAGCTTGGCGTAATCCTCAATGCCACCGATCGTCGAAATGACATCGGGCGAGATCTTCTTGTTGAGCTTGGCGTAGCCCTCGAACTCCGTCGTCACCGACCGCGCCAGCGCCTCGGCCTCGACCGGATCGCCAAGCTCTTCGGCCAGCACCTGCACCTCGGCTTCGAGGAAGGCGTCATTCGACACCGCACGCAGGCGGTTGGCGCGGCTGACGCCTTCGACGAGCACCTTGACGGTGCCGTCCGGCAACTTCAGGAGCTGGAGAACGGTCGCGAGGCTGCCGACCTGATAGATCTGGTCGATGGCCGGATCGTCCTCGGTCGCGTTGAACTGGGTCGCGAGCAGGATGTGGCGATCCGACTTCATGACCTCTTCGAGCGCCTTGATGGATTTTTCGCGCCCGACGAACAGCGGCACGATCATGTGCGGGAACACAACGATATCGCGCAGCGGCAGCACGGGCACCACCTCGGTGGAACCGGGAACCGGCAGGGGACGCTTCTTGTCAGCGCTCATGGTCTTTATCCTTCGATCTTGCCGCCCCGGAAGGCCGGTTTCCCGGTCGCGATGGGCACGGCCCCGGACATGCCGGAATGTGACGGCATCGGCACGGTCCGCGGGTTTCCCCATCCCCGCTCATTCCGCGCGGGACGCCGGACGAACCCTCTTCGGGCGCTCGTCCGATACGGCTTCGGCCTCAGCCTTGGTTACGCAAGAACGTGGGGTCGATTCGGCCCTTCTGCAAGGGTATCGCACCCCGGGATTTGTGGGAACCGGCCGGGTCCTTGACAAAAGAATGGCGCGGCAGCCAGAAGCCGCCGCGCCGGAACGGAAATCAGCATTTCGCAGGCCTCAGGCACTCGCGGCTTCGGCCTCTTCCTTGCGCTCGCCGTAGATGTAGAGCGGCTTGGCCTTGCCCTCGATGACCTCGGGCGAAACCACCACCTGCTCGACGCCTTCGAGGCCCGG
>DAORNC010000062.1:13408-14529 GCA_035440785.1 Rhabdaerophilum sp.
GCGGGCAACGACGCCAAGTGCTTCGTCGTTGAAGGAGAGTTCGACGTCCTCCATCTCGAACAGGCGCTGATACTGCTTGACGAGCGCGTTCTTCGGCTCGGTCAGGATGCGCTTGAGCGCATCTTCGTCGAGGTCTTCCAGCGTCGCGATGACCGGCAGACGGCCGATGAATTCAGGGATGAGGCCGAACTTCAGCAGGTCCTCCGGCTCGACCTGGCGGAACACCTCGCCCACGCGCCGGTCATCCGGGGCCTCGACTTTGGCGCCAAAGCCGATGGATGTGCCCTTGCCGCGCGAGGAGATGATTTTCTCGAGCCCGGCGAAGGCACCGCCGCAGATGAAGAGGATGTTGGTCGTATCGACCTGCAGGAACTCCTGCTGCGGATGCTTGCGCCCGCCTTGCGGCGGCACCGAGGCGACCGTGCCTTCCATGATCTTGAGCAGCGCCTGCTGCACGCCCTCGCCCGAAACATCGCGGGTGATGGAGGGATTGTCGGACTTGCGGCTGATCTTGTCGATTTCATCGATGTAGACGATGCCGCGCTGGGCGCGCTCGACGTTGTAGTCCGCCGCCTGGAGAAGCTTCAGGATGATGTTCTCGACATCCTCGCCAACGTAACCAGCTTCGGTAAGCGTCGTCGCGTCCGCCATCGTGAACGGCACGTCAAGAATGCGCGCCAGCGTCTGGGCAAGATAGGTCTTGCCGCAGCCAGTCGGGCCAACGAGCAGGATATTCGACTTCGCCAGCTCGATGTCGTTGTGCTTGGTTGCGTGGTTGAGGCGCTTATAATGGTTGTGGACCGCGACCGCGAGCACGCGCTTGGCGTAGAATTGGCCGATGACGTAATCGTCGAGAATCTTGGCGATTTCCTTCGGCGTCGGCACGCCGTCCTTCGCCTTCACGAGGGTCTTGGATTCCTCGCGGATGATATCCATGCAGAGTTCGACGCATTCATCACAGATGAAAACCGTCGGCCCGGCAATGAGTTTGCGAACCTCATGCTGGCTCTTGCCGCAGAAGGAGCAGTAAAGCGTGCTCCGGGAATCGCCGCCGCTCGTGGTCTTGCTCATCGCCTATCTCCTATCCCGACGTCTCCGGCTTCCTTGCGGAAGCGGTATCG
>DAORNC010000062.1:14552-18119 GCA_035440785.1 Rhabdaerophilum sp.
TTGTGCCGAACCTGTCGCAACACTATCCCGCTCCGGTGACGAAAGAAACGTTAAAGCCTCTCCGGCCCGGCGCGGCATGCCAAACCACAAGGGTAGTGGCTGATCCGCGCGTTGCAAGACCAGGACCACGAAATCAGCGCTCCACTCGCGCCGTTTTGAAACAGCGTGTGGCGAAAAACCGACATTCCGGGTCAGATCGGGCCTTTTCAGGCCTTCGGCGCCTCGGATTCCTCAAGACGCTTGGTCAGCACCTGATCGACGATGCCGAACTCCTTAGCCATGTCGGCGGTCATGAAGTTGTCGCGCTCGAGCGCGTTGTGGATCGTGTCGTAATCGTTGCCGGTATGATGAACATAGATCTCGTTGAGACGCTTCTTGAGGCTCTCGACCTCCTTGGCGTGGATCATGATGTCCGTCACCTGCCCCTGGAAACCGCCGGACGGCTGGTGAACCATGATGCGTGCGTTCGGCAACGCGAAGCGATGGCCCTTCTCGCCCGCCGTCAGCAGGAGCGAGCCCATCGAGGCCGCCTGGCCGGTGCAGAGCGTCGTGACCGGACAACGGATGAACTGCATCGTGTCGTAGATCGAGAGGCCGGAGGTCACGACCCCGCCGGGCGAATTGATATAGAGCGAGATCTCCTTCTTCGGGTTCTCCGCTTCGAGGAACAGGAGCTGCGCCACGACGAGGCTCGCCATCGTGTCCTCAACCGGGCCGATCAGGAAGATAATGCGCTCGCGCAGGAGGCGGGAGAAAATGTCGAAGGCCCGTTCGCCCCGGCTCGATTGCTCGATGACCATCGGCACCAGGGAATTGTAGGTTTCAATCGGATCTTTCATCGCTGCCTCAGCACATAAGGGCGGATTTCCGCCGAATCGTCGAAGAATAACGCTCTTGTCAGATAAGGACGAATCCCCGCCTGAAAAGGCCCCTCCCTTCCCTACAGCCAAGAGGTTCACGAAAGGTTTGAGCCAGAAGCCGGTTCAGCGCGCCGATCCGGCACGGAACAGCGCCCGCGCGCCCCACCCCAGCACGAGGCCCCAGAACGCACCGCCGATCCCGAAGAACGACAGGCCCGAAGCAGTGACGAGAAAGGTCATCAACGCCGGCAGGCGTTCGTTTTCATCCTCGGTCGCCGCCTTGATCGCGCCGCCGAAGGCGCCGATCAGCGCGAGGCCCGCCGCCGCCTCGATCAGGACGGGCGAAGCATGCAGCACCAGCGCCGCCGCGATCGCCGCCAGCGCCGCGAAGAGGATGTAACCGATCCCCGAGAACAGGGCCGCGACATAGCGACGGCCAGGATCGGGATGGGCATCCTCGCCCGCGCACAGGGCCGCCGTAATGGCGGCATAGTTGATCGTCGGCGCGCCGAGCACCGCGGAAACGAGCGAAAGCCCGCCCGTCACCATCAGTCCCTCCCGCATCCTCGGCCGGAAACCGAAGGTCGAGAGTACCGCGAGCCCGGTGATGTTCTGCGAAGCCATCGTGACGATGAAGAGCGGCAGCGCGAGGCTTAGGAAAGCTTCGACCGTGAGCGTCGGCATCACGAAGACCGGTACGGGTAACCGGAACCCACCGAGCCCCGAGGCGCCGCCCTGCATCAGGATCGCCAGGAGCGCGACCACGACTGCTGCCGGCACGGCCCAGAGCCGCGCGAAGCGCATCATCACGATCCAGACGCCGAGGATCGCCAGCGCGACCACGGGCAGTTCCCGGATGGCGACGAAGGGCGCGAGGCAGAGTTTCAGAAGGATACCCGCCAGCATCGCGTTGGCGAGCGACTTCGGGATCGCGCCGATAAGCCGCGACAGGGGTTCCCAGAAAGCCGCGATGACGACCAGTGCACCCACGACCAGAAAAGCACCCACGGCAGCCGGAAATCCACCCGCGACCGCACCCGTGGTCGCAAGCAGCGCGAGGCCAGGCGTCGTCCAGGCAACGGAAACAGGCATCCGGCTCGACAGGGACAGGTAGATCGACGCGATGCCCTTGGTGAAGCCCAGCAGCATCAGCCCGGAGGCGATCTCGGCCTCGCTCGCGCCGACAGCAGCTAAGCCCTTGATGACGATCGCGACCGAACTCGCATAGCCGACGAGCGAGACGATGAAGCCCTGCACCATCGCCCGGCCGGAAAAATCGGCCGCGAAACTGCTTCTTGCGCCCGTGAGCGCGCCACCATCCTGCTGCATGGAAACCGAATCCCAAAAGAAAACGCCGCCCCAAGCTGGAGCGGCGTCAAGAGTTTGGCAATCGCCGTTGCGATCACTCGGCCTTCTCGGCCTTCTTCTTCGCTGGCGCCTTCTTCGGCTTCTCGGCCTTTTCCGCCGTTTCCGGCTCGTCATCCGCCATCAGTTCCTCGCGGGTCACCTTCTTTTCGGTGATCTTCACGCCCGAGAGGAGATGGTCGACAACCTTCTCCTCGAACAGCGGCGCGCGGATCTCCGCCAGCGCCTGCGGGTTCTTGCGATAGTACTCGAAAACCTGCTTTTCCTGGCCGGGGAACTGGCGCGCACGCAACACCAGCGCCTGCGTGATCTCGTTGTCCTCGACCTTGATCTCGGCCTTCTGGCCGATCTCGGCGAGCACGAGGCCGAGGCGGACGCGGCGGTTCGCGATGGCGCGATATTCCTCGCGGGCCTTCTCCTCGCCGCCCTCGGCGTCGAAGGTCTCGCCGGCACGGCCCATGTCAGCGTTCACCTGCCGCCAGACGGCGTTGAATTCATCCTCCACCATGGTGGGTGGCAGATCGAAGGTGTAGAGCTTGTCGAGCCCGTCGAGAAGCTGACGCTTCATTTTCTGGCGCGTCGCGTCCTTGAGTTCCTCGGAAAGCGACTCCTTCACCGCCTCGCGCAGCTTCTCGACAGTATCGAGGCCGAACTTCTTGTCGATCTTGAGTTCGCCCGGCGCGGCAACCGTCTTCACCGTCACATCGAACTCGGCGGCCTTGCCGGCGAGATGCGCGGCCTGATACTCCGCCGGGAACGAGACCTTGACGAGCTTCTTGTCACCGGTTTTGGCACCGACGAGCTGCTCCTCGAAACCGGGAATGAACTGGCCCGAGCCAAGCACCAGATCGACATCGCCGCCGGTGCCGCCCTCGAAGGCGACGCCGTCGATCTTGCCGACGAAATCGATGGTCACCTTGTCGCCGTCCTTGGCCTTGTCCTTCTCGCCGCGCGGGCTGAACGGGCGGTTGGCCGAGGCCATGCGCTCGATCGCCTCGTCAACATCCTTGGCCGGAACCTCGGCGACCGACTTCACGACCGAAATACCCGAATGATCGGCGATCTCGATGGTCGGCAGTAGCTCAACGTCGACCGAGAAATCGAGGCCGGCTTCGCCCGCCAGCACCTTCTCGATCACCGCCTGATCTTCCGGCAGGTTGACCTTCGGCTCGGCGGCGAGGCGCGTACCGGCGTCCTCGACGATCTTCTTGTTGGCATCGTTGACCGCGTTCTGGACGACCTCGGCCATCACGGACTTGCCGTAGACACGCTTGAGATGCGCGGTCGGCACCTTGCCGGGGCGGAAACCGTTGAGATTGACCCGCCCGCGGATGTTTTCCAG
>DAORNC010000063.1:0-3465 GCA_035440785.1 Rhabdaerophilum sp.
CACCCTCTCCTGGCTCAAAGAGCATCTCGAAACCGACGCTTCGCTTGAGGTGATCGTCGAGACCCTCACCCGCATCGGGCTGGAGGTCGAGCATGTCGTCGATCCCGGCGCGAAGCTCTCGGGCTTCACCATCGCCTATGTGATCTCGGCCGAGCAGCATCCGAACGCGGATCGTCTGCGCGTGTGCATGGTCGACACGGGCCTTGGCGGCGAGCCGGTGCAGGTGGTGTGCGGCGCGCCCAACGCCCGCAAGGGCATGAAATCGGTGTTCTCGCCGCCCGGCACCTATATTCCGGGCAAGGATATCACCATCGGCAAGGGCGTGATCCGGGGCGTTGAATCCTCGGGCATGCTCTGCTCGGGGCGCGAGCTTGAAATTTCCGAGGATCACGACGGTATCCTCG
The DNA here is from genome assembly GCA_035440785.1 of Rhabdaerophilum sp. Taxonomy (GTDB): domain Bacteria; phylum Pseudomonadota; class Alphaproteobacteria; order Rhizobiales; family Beijerinckiaceae; genus Rhabdaerophilum. The sequence goes on from DAORNC010000063.1 coordinate 405, forward strand.
ATCTGCCGCAGGAGGCGCCCATCGGCGTGCCCTATTCGGAATGGGCGAAGCTTTCCGACCCCGTGATCGAGATCAACCTCACCCCCAACCGCCCGGACGCGACGGGCGTGTTCGGCATCGCGCGCGATCTCGCCGCCGCCGGCCTCGGCAAGCTCAAGGATGCCGGCATTCCTGCCGTGAAGGGTGATGCCGCTTGCACCGTGCCGGTGAAGCTCGAGTTTTCCGGCGACGATCACGTGCTTTGCCCGGCCTTCGGCCTGCGCCTCGTGCGCGGCGTGAAGAACGGCCCCTCGCCGGAATGGATGCAGAAGCGCCTGCGCGCGATCGGCCTCCGCCCGATCAACGCGCTCGTCGATATCACCAATTATGTCACGTTCGACCGTGGCCGCCCGCTGCACGTGTTTGACGCCGCGAAGGTGCATGGTCCGCTGGTCGTGCGCCGCGCGAAGGCGGGCGAGAGCCTGCTCGCGCTCGACGGCAAGACCTACAATCTCGACCCTTCCATGGTGGTGATCGCCGACAACAACGGCCCGGAATCGCTTGCCGGCATCATGGGCGGCGAGGTCTCCGGCTGCGACGAGGCGACGACAGACGTGTTGATTGAATCGGCGCTCTGGTCGCCGCTCAACATCGCGCAGACCGGGCGCAAGCTCGGCATCTCGACCGACGCGCGCTACCGTTTCGAGCGCGGCATCGATCCGGCGTTCACATTGCCGGGGATCGAATACGCGACGAAACTCGTCATGGACCTCTGCGGCGGCACGCCGAGCCAGATCACGCTGGAAGGCGCGGTGCCGGAAACGGAACGGATTGTCGATTTCCCGGTTTCCGAGATCAAGCGTCTGACCGGGCACGAGGTGCCGCTCATCGAGATCAGGGCGATCCTCAATGCACTTGGCTTCTGGGTTTCCGGCAATCCGCCCTTGCTCAAGGTCGCGGTTCCGTCCTGGCGGCCGGATATCGAGGGCAAGGCGGACCTTGTGGAAGAGGTGATCCGCATCGTCGGCGTCGACAACGTGCCTCATGTGCCGATCCTGCGCGTTGACGAGGTGCACAAGCCGGTTTTGACACCGCTTCAGGTCAGGACGCGCCTCGCCAAGCGCGCACTGGCGACGCGGGGCCTTGTCGAGGCCGTCACCTGGTCGTTCGTCTCGAAAAAGGCGGCGGAGATGTTCGGCGGCGGCAAGCCCGAACTCGCGCTCGCGAACCCCATCGCGGCGGACCTCTCCGATATGCGCCCCTCGCTTGTGCCGGGGCTCGTGATGGCGAGCCAGCGCAACGCCGATCGCGGCTATCCCGATCATGCGTTGTTCGAGGTTGGGCAGGTGTTCCTCGGTGCGGGCGAGAATGACCAGCGCTATGCTGCGGCAGGCCTGCGTCGCGGCCTTGAGGGCGGGCGCCACTGGCTTGGCAATGCCGAGGCTGATCTCTACGCGATCAAGGCCGATGTCATGGCGCTGCTCGCGACGCTCAACGTCCCGACTGGCGGTCTCCAGGTGAACGCGGGCGGACCTGCCTTCCTGCATCCGGGCCGCTCCGCGACGCTTTCCTTTGGGCCGAAGAACGTCGTTGGCCGGTTCGGCGAACTGCATCCGCGCGCCGCAGAGGCGCTTGGTGCCGAAGGCCGGCTGATGGTTTTCGAACTGGTCCTCGATGCGCTGCCCGGTGCGAAGAAGAAGCCCACAAAGGCGCGCGCTAAGCTCGATCTGGCCGATCTCCAGCCGGTCAGCCGCGATTTCGCCTTTGTTGTCGATCACAAGGTCGAGGCCGAAACGCTGCTGCGCCTCGCGCGTAATGCAGACAAGGCACTGGTCGAGAACGTTTCCATCTTCGACGTCTATGCCGGCAAGGGCATCGAGCCCGGCAAGGTCTCCATCGGCCTCGCCGTGACCTTGCAGCCGCGTGAAAAGACGCTGACGGATACGGAAATTGAAGCTTTCTCGGCGAAACTCGTGAGCGAGATCACCGCGAAGACGGGCGCCGTCCTTCGCGGGTGATAACCCGGAATGGAACGACACTTGAAGATGCGGTTTTTTTTAAAAGCCTTCGTTGGGGGCGGCCTGCTTGTGTTCGGCACGCTGGCGGCCATGCCGCCTGCCGTGGCATCCTGCGAGGGCATCCAGAACGCCTTCGCCTATAACGATTGCCTCGCCAAGGCGGGGCCGCAGAAGCGTGGTCGGGCGCCGAAGGCGGGCAGGGGCGTCGATCCGGAATCAACGGTGCGCGGCCGCTCGCGCTACAACCCGTCGGCAGACGATGGCGGCCCGGCACGGGGGGTCAGGATTTCGCGCCACCGCGGCCGCTCGCGCGCCGTGATCGACCCCTGGGGTGCGATCAAGCGATCCTTTACACCGTCACGCAAGAAGCGGCGGCGCTGACGCCTTCGGCCTCTGCGAGAACAGCGTTCACTCCCGCGCGTAGTCGATCGTCTCGAACCGCATGTCGAGTGCGTCGATCATCAGCAGCTTGCCGACAAGCGCGGTGCCGAAGGGCACGATTTGCCGGATCACCTCGATCGCCTGCGCCGAGCCGACGAGGCCGACAAGCGCGCCGAGCACGCCGGCTTCGGAGCAGGTAGGGATGGCGCCGGGGGCAGGCTTCTCCGGATAGAGATCGCGGTAGCGCGGGTTGAGCATGCCACTCGCGCTGGCTTCCCACGGCTTCAGCACTGTCACGGAGCCATGCATCTCGTTGACGGCGGCATGGACGAGCGGCTTCTGCATCGCCTCGCACAGATCCGCGAGCAGGTAGCGGGTATCGAAGTTGTCCGATCCATCGGCAACGATGTCGTAGGGTGCGATAAGGTTTCCGGCGTTCGCCGCGCCGAGCCGGGCGACATGCGGGACAACCACAATCGCCGGATCGAGCCGAGTAATGGCTTCCGCCGCGCGTTCGGCTTTCGGTGTGCCGATATCGCTCGTCCCGAAGATCACCTGCCGCTGGAGGTTCGAGAGCGATACAACATCGTCGTCGACGATCCCGAGCGTGCCGACGCCCGCCGCCGCGAGATAGAGCAGCAACGGAGCGCCAAGCCCGCCTGCGCCAACCACGAGCACTTTCG
>DAORNC010000063.1:3611-17757 GCA_035440785.1 Rhabdaerophilum sp.
ACTCCCGGACCTAGTGCAAAGCGGGCCTTGCCGGCCCGCGCGAATTTCGGAACCGCGATCATCATGGCTAGAAGCGATATCAAGAAGGTTGTCCTCGCCTATTCGGGGGGGCTCGATACCTCCGTCATCCTCAAATGGCTCCAGACGACCTATGAATGCGAGGTGGTGACCTTCACCGCCGATCTCGGCCAGGGCGAGGAGCTGGAGCCCGCGCGCAAGAAGGCTGAACTTCTCGGCATCAAGCCGGAAAACATCTATATCGACGACCTGCGCGAGGAATTCGTCCGCGATTTCGTCTTCCCGATGTTCCGCATGAACGCGATGTACGAGGGGCAGTATCTGCTCGGCACTTCGATTGCGAGGCCCCTGATCTCCAAACGCCAGATCGAGATCGCCCGTGCGGTGGGCGCTGATGCCGTGTGTCATGGCGCCACCGGCAAGGGCAACGATCAGGTGCGCTTTGAGCTGGGCTATTATGCGCTTGAGCCGAACATCAAGATTATTGCCCCGTGGCGCGAGTGGGATCTTTCCTCGCGCACAAAGCTGATCGATTTCGCCGAGAAGCACCAAATTCCGATCGCCAAGGACAAATACGGCGAAGCGCCGTTCTCGGTTGACGCGAACCTGCTGCACTCCTCCTCCGAGGGCAAGGTGCTGGAAGACCCGGCGGTCGAAGCGCCGGAGATGGTCTATATGCGCACCATCGCGCCGGAAGCCGCGCCGGATCAGGCCACCATCATCACCATGGATTTCGAGAAGGGTGATGCGGTCGCGATCGATGGCGTCCGTATGTCGCCCGCGACCCTCCTCACCAGGCTCAACGAACTCGGCAAGGCCAATGGCATCGGTCGGCTTGATCTTGTCGAGAACCGGTTTGTCGGCATGAAGTCGCGCGGGGTCTACGAGACGCCCGGCGGCACCATCCTCTACGCGGCGCATCGCGGTATCGAGAGCATCACGATGGACCGCGAGGCGATGCATCTCAAGGAATCGCTCATGCCGCGCTACGCCGAACTCGTTTATTACGGGTTCTGGTTCACCCCCGAGCGCGAGATGATCCAGGCGCTGTGCGACAAGAGCCAGGAAATGGTGACAGGCCGTGTGCGGGTCAAGCTCTACAAGGGCAACGTAACCGTCGTCGGTCGCGAGAGCCCCAATTCGCTTTACGATCAGGAACTCGTGACCTTCGAGGAAGGCGCGGTTGCCTACGATCATCGTGATGCTCAGGGTTTCATCAAGCTCAACGCGTTGCGTCTGCGCACGCTGGCGATGCGCAAGGCCAGGGGCTAAGCCGGGCGGGGCGATCGGGAACTTCCTTCTTCGTGCCGCATTCCGGTCTGACGAAGGGACGGAACGAGAAGGAGACGTGCCGTGCTGCGCAGCAGATTGACCACGATCGCGCTGGTTCTGGTCGGAATCGCTGCTACGGCGTTTCTCGCTTACGCGTTGTTCGCGCCGCGCACCTTGCGGATTGCCGTTGGCCCGCTCGGAAGTTCCGACCTGCGCGTCGCGGTGGCCTTCCTTCAGGCCTTGCAGCGCGAGCGCTCCGGTATCCGTCTGAAGCTGGTGCTGACCGAGGGAACGACCGCCAGCGCGAAGGCGTTCAATGACAAGCGCGCCGATCTCGCTATCGTGCGGTCGGATATCGCGATGCCGGAGCAATCGGCGACCGTCGCGATCTTCCGGCGCGAGGCGACCTATTTTGTCGCGCGAGCCGGTGCCGATGTCGAGCGCATCGGCGAATTGCGCGGCAAGCGGATAGGGTTCAATGCCCAGCGTCCGGCGACAGAGGCGGTGCTGACCCGCATTCTGGCGAGCTACGGCCTCTCGGTCGAGGATGTCACGCTGAAGCCGGGCTCCCCGCCCGAGATTCTACAGGCGGCGCAGGACGGCGAAATCGACGTGATCTTCGTCATCGCCCCGATCACCGACAGGATGTCGCGTCGGACGCTGACCGCCTTTCCGAAGCAGGGCGAGAAGGACGCGACCATCCTCCCGGTCACGGAGGCCGACGCGATCGTCGAGCAATATCCGGTTTTCGATACGCTGGAGATCGTGCGCGGCGCCTTCACCACCGATCCGCCGCGCCCGGAGCAGGCGGTAACGACCCTCGCGGTGACGCACCGGCTTGTCGCACGCCGAACGCTTGACGAGAGCCTCGTAAGCGAGTTGACGCGACTTCTGTTCTCGCTCCGCCTCATCATTGCCGCCGAGGCGTCGGCCGCGCATCAGCTCGAACTGCCCTCGGTCGAGGATCGTGGCGCGAAACTGCCGATTCACGCGGGCACAATCGCCTATGTCGAGGGGGAGACGAAAACCTTCTTCGAACGCTACGGCGACTGGTTCTATCTCGGCGTGATGGGTTTCTCGCTGCTCGGTTCGGCTGCGGCGGCGCTTTATTCGCGCATGAACGCGAGCCGGGCTCCGCTGAGCCTCGACGATGACATGGGCCTTCTGGCGGCATTGATCGAGCAGGTGCGCGAGGCGGGAAGTCCGGAGCGCCTCGCTGAACTACGCGAGCAGGCGCGCGGGTTGCATCGCGACACGATCCGGGCTGTCGCCGTCTCGCAACCGGATTCGGACAAGGTCGCCACCTTGCGATTCCTGCTTCAGGAGTTGCGCGAACTCATCGAGCAGCGCGAGCGCGAACTCAGGATCGCCGACGATTACCGCCTGACTTGACGCAGCGTGGCTTGCCCAAAGCCGCGAAACCGTATATCGCGGCGCAACACGGCAATTCGGTAATCACTTGACGGATGGGCTGCGGCCTGACGCGCGCCTCCGCTTTTTTTCGGAAACATCACGATGACCCTTCGCAATATCGCGATCATCGCGCACGTCGATCACGGCAAGACCACGCTCGTCGACAAGCTGCTCGCCCAGTCCGGCGCCTTCCGCGAGAACCAGCGCGTCGCCGAGCGCGTGATGGATTCGAACGATCTCGAAAAGGAGCGTGGCATCACCATCCTTGCCAAGGCAACTTCGGTTGTCTGGAAGGATACCCGCATCAATATCGTCGATACGCCGGGCCACGCCGATTTCGGCGGCGAGGTCGAGCGCATCCTCTCGATGGTCGATGGCGCGATCGTGCTGGTCGATGCTGCCGAGGGCCCGATGCCGCAGACGAAATTCGTCGTCGGCAAGGCGCTGAAGATCGGCCTGAAGCCGATCGTCGCGATCAACAAGGTCGATCGTCCCGATGCGCGCATCAACGAGGTGGTCAACGAGGTGTTTGACCTCTTCGCCGCGCTCGACGCGACCGACGAGCAGCTCGATTTCCCGATCCTCTATGGTTCCGGTCGTTCGGGCTGGATGAATCTCAAGCCGGACGGCGATCAGGCCGAGGGCCTTGCCCCGCTGTTCGATCTCGTGTTGCAGCACGTGCCCGAAGCCTCGACGGAAGAGGGCGGTTTCCGCATGCTCGGCACGCTGCTCGAAGCCAACCCCTTCCTCGGCCGCATCATCACCGGCAAGATTTCATCGGGTTCGGTGAAGCCTAACCAGTCGATCAAGGTTCTGGATCGCGAGGGCAAGGTCGTCGAGACCGGTCGCGTGTCGAAGATCCTCGCCTTCCGCGGCATCGAGCGTCAGCCGATCGAGGAAGGCGTCGCGGGCGACATCGTCTCGATCGCCGGCCTCGTGAAGGGCTCGGTTGCCGATACCTTCTGCGATCCCGCCGTCACCGAGCCGATCCAGGCGCAGCCGATTGATCCGCCGACCGTGACGATGAGCTTCATCGTCAACGACAGCCCCTACGCCGGCACCGAGGGCGACAAGGTGACCTCGCGCATGATCCGCGACCGCCTGTTCAAGGAAGCCGAGGGCAACGTCACGCTCAAGATCGAGGAATCGGGCGACAAGGACTCGTTCTTCGTCTCGGGCCGCGGCGAGCTTCAGCTCGCGATCCTGATCGAGACCATGCGTCGCGAGGGCTTCGAGATGGCGGTTTCGCGTCCACGCGTCGTCTTCGAGCAGGGGCCGAACGGCGAGACGCTGGAGCCGATCGAGGAAGTCGTGATCGACGTCGATGAGGAATTTTCCGGCACGGTCGTCCAGAAAATGAGCGAGCGCCGGGCTGAAATCGTCGAGATGAAACCTTCGGGTGGCAACCGCCAGCGTCTGGTGTTCCATGCGCCGACGCGCGGCCTCATCGGTTACCAGTCTGAGCTGCTGACGGATACGCGCGGCACCGCCATCATGAACCGCCTGTTCAAGGCCTACGAGCCCTTCAAGGGCGAAATCGGCGGGCGCTCCAACGGCGTGCTGATCTCGAACGATCAGGGCGAGGCCGTGGCCTACGCGCTCTGGAACCTCGAGGATCGCGGCCCGATGGTGATCGAGCCTGGTTGGAAGGTCTATCAAGGCATGATCGTCGGCATCCACACCCGCGACAATGACCTTGAGGTCAACGTGCTCAAGGGCAAGAAGCTCACCAACATCCGCACCACCTCGAAGGACGAGGCGGTGCGCCTCACCCCGCCGATCCGCATGACGCTGGAGCGCGCGCTCGCCTGGATTCAGGACGACGAACTCGTCGAGGTGACGCCGAAGTCGATCCGCCTCCGCAAGCAGTACCTCGATCCCAACGAACGCAAGCGCTTCGAGAAGCAGAAGGAAGCGCTGGCGGGCTGACGCGCCGGTGCTGGCCGTGTTAACTTCCTCCGGATAACGGAAGGAGACGCTGCATGGGTTCCGTCAGCTTAGGGGTTTCGCTGCTTGTCCTCGTCCTGGCGGGTGTGCTCTACGTCGCGGCACGGCGACCTGATACCTTCCGCGTCGTGCGCAAGGCGGTGATCGCGGCTCCGGCGGAGGCGATCTTCCCGCATCTCAACGACTTTCGCGCCTGGGCGGCCTGGTCGCCTTGGGAAAGGAAGGATCCGGCGATGCAGCGGACCTTCGGCGACAGGACGGAGGGCGCTGGCGCCTTCTACGGTTGGGAGGGCAACAAGCAGGTCGGCAAGGGATCGATGACCATCACCGAATCCGTGTCGCCTGTGCGTCTCGCGCTGCAACTCGATTTCGAAAAACCGATGAAGGCGAGCAACAGGGTCGAGTTCTCGCTCGTCCCGGTAGCCGGCGGCACCGAGGTTGTCTGGAGCATGAGCGGCAAGGCCAATCTTATGTCCAAGGTGATGGATATGGTCATCGGCATGGACAAAATGGTCGGGCCGGATTTCGAAGCCGGGCTTGCCAACCTGAAAGCCGTTTCGGAAAAGCCGGTCGCCTGAGCCGGCAATGCTCGCAAGGCAGCGGGAATCGCCCTATCTAAATGGCATGCCCATCCGCCGCCTCGACCCTGTGCTCATCGACCAGATCGCCGCCGGCGAGGTGATCGAGCGCCCGGCTGCCGCCGTCAAGGAACTCGTCGAGAATGCGATCGACGCCGGAGCGACGCGCGTCGATATCCGCATCGAGCAGGGTGGGCGACGTCTGATCCGCGTTACTGATGACGGCTGCGGCATGGTGGCGGACGATCTCGCCCTTTCCATCGAGCGCCACGCGACCTCGAAGCTTCCCGACGGCAGCCTTGAAAGGGTCTCGACCCTCGGTTTCAGGGGCGAGGCACTCCCTTCGATCGGTTCGGTCGCCAGGCTTTCGATCACGTCGCGCCCTGCTTCGGGGGGTGAGGCCATGCTCATCCGCGTCGATGGTGGGCGTGTCGAGCCACTGAGACCGGCCGCGCTCAACAGGGGGACGCGGATCGAGGTGGAGGATCTGTTCCACGCGACACCCGCGCGCCTGAAGTTCCTCAAGGGCGACCGGGCGGAGGCGCAGGCGGCGGCGCTGGTTGTGCGTCGCCTTGCGATGGCGAATCCCTCGGTCGCTTTCTCGCTTGCCGGCGACCATCTTGCCGGGTTCGATCTCCCGACGGAAGCCGGCGAGGATGCGCCTGCGAAACGCATCGCCCGCATTCTCGGTGCGGAATTCGGTGCCAATGCCGTGAAAGTCGCCGGTCAACGCGGTGGGATGCGACTCTCGGGGCTGGCCTCGCTCCCCACCTTCCACAGGGCCGGTGCGCTCGACCAGTATCTGTTCGTCAACGGACGTCCGGTGCGCGACAAGCTGCTGATCGGCGCGCTCAAAGCCGCCTATGCCGATACGATGACCGCCGGGCGACACCCGGTGGTTGCAATTTTCCTCGACATCGATCCCACGGGTGTCGATGTCAATGTCCACCCCGCGAAGCTGGAGGTGCGGTTCCGCGAGAGCGAGCAGGTGCGCTCGCTCATGATCGGCGCGATCCGTGATGCGCTGGCGGGCGCAGGACATCAGGCCTCGACACGTGGCGGTGCGGCGATGCTCGAGCGACTTCAGGCTCAGGGCGTCACGCATGTCGCCCCGCGCCCGGATTTTGCGCCGCGCCCGCTCTCCTTCGTCTTCCCGCAAGGGGTGCCGGCGCGTCCGGCGCCGCAAGCCGGTTTTGCCGAAGCCGCGCGGCCTGAGGTGGAGCCCACCACAGTCGAAAGCGCGCCACCGCTCGGCTATGCGCGGGCGCAGTTCCATGAGACCTATATTCTCGCGCAGACCGGCAAGGGGGTCGTTATCGTCGATCAGCATGCCGCGCATGAGCGCCTTGTTTACGAGCGGCTCAAGAAAGCGCGTGGAGAGGGGGTGATCCCTCGCCAGCCGCTTCTGGTGCCGCCGATCATCGATTTCGACGAAGGCATCCGCGCCCGCCTGCTCGACCATGCAGGGGCCTTGGCCGAGGCCGGGCTCGTGATCGAGCCCTTCGGTCCCGGTGCCATCGCGGTGCAGGAGGTTCCGGCGGCGCTCGCGGGTGCGGACTATGTCGCGCTCGTGCGCGATCTTGCCGAAAGCCTCGACGACTGGGGTGGTGCGGAACGGCTGGAGGCGCGCCGCGATCTCGTGCTCAAGACCTTTGCCTGCCATCATTCCATCCGTGCCGGGCGGCGGATGCGGCTTGAGGAGATGGATGCACTCCTGCGCGAGATGGAGGCAACGCCCGGCGCCGGCCAGTGCAACCACGGCCGGCCGACCTATATCGAACTCGGCCTCAAGGACATTGAGCGCCTGTTCGGGCGCTCATGATTATTCCGGCATCCGACCGAAGACGAGCTGCGTTTCGCCGGCCTTACGCCGGTCAATCTCGATGAGCGGTGCGGGAAGGGCGACCTCGGCGTTCGCGCGCTCCTCCAGCATTACCAACGCGTCGGGCTTGAGCCAGCCACCCCTGATCGCGCTCGCGAGCGCAGCTTCGCCGAGTCCCTTGCCATAGGGCGGGTCGCAGAACACGAGATCGAACGGCGCGAAAGTGCCGAGGTCGCCGAGCTTGGTCGCATCACGCCGAAGGATGCGCGTGATGCCTCCGAGCCCGAGACTTTCGACATTCTCGCGCTGCAGCCCGCGAGCCTCAACGCCGATATCGACCATCACGGCATAGGCCGCGCCGCGTGAAAGCGCCTCGATGGCATTCGCACCGGTTCCGGCGAAAAGATCGAGGATGTTGAGGCCCTCGAACGCCACGTCAAAACCATGAGTCAGGATGTTGAACAGACTTTCGCGCATACGGTCGGTCGTCGGACGAATGTCGTGAGAGCGCGGCCCCTTGAGAGGTCGCCCGCCAAGACGTCCGCCGACGACACGCATCAATCGTCCCTGCGCGGCGGCCGCCCGCCTGGCCGATCGGAGCGAGGTTTGCCGCCAAAGGGCTTGCCGCCGGAGTGTTTACTGCCTGGCTTGCCCCTGAAGGGCCTGTCGCCACCCGACTTGCCGCCGAAGGACTTCTTGCCGAACGGGCGCTCTCCGCGATTGTCGTTCCGGTCGTCGCCCTGACGCTCACGGAACGGTCGTTCGCTCCTTTCCCCGTCAAAGCGCGGGCGCGGCGGGCGGTCGCCCTGCGGTCGATCCTCGCGGGGCGGTCGGTCACCGCGTCCTTCTTCGAAACGCTTTCTGAACGGTCGATCTCCTGGCGGACGATCCTCACGAGGAGGGCGGTCGCCGCGCCCTTCGTCAAAGCGTTTGCGGAACGGACGTTCGCCCTGCGGGCGGTCGCCGCGCCCGGCATCGAAACGCGGCTTGAAAGGGCGACCGTCGTCGCGTCCGCCCTCGCGCCGTGATGGCCGGTTGTCGAACCGGCGGCGATCATCCCGGCGTTCGTCACGCCGGCCATCGTGAACCTCCCGAGGCAGGTCTTCCGGCGAAAGTTCGACCTTGACGACACGCTCGACCTGCACCCGCCGGCCTTTGCGGTCGGCGACGCGCTCGCGCTCGACCTTGAGGTCGCGCGCTTCGCCGGAGACCGCAAGATCGCGCTTCTCGCTCGGTTTGCGGCGGTCGAAACGCTTGCGCGGCGCTTCCTCCTCCAGTGGCGCCATCGCGGCGCGCGAGGCGGCGCTTTCGCGGCGCGGTCCCTCGAAATAGGCGGCGGCTTCCTCAATCAGGCGTTCGCCGAGTTGATCCTTCAGGACGCGCGTCCGCACTTCCTCAATGGCCCCTTCGCCGAGGTCGTCGAGGTGGAATGGGCCGAAGGAAATGCGGATAAGCCGGTTCACCTGGAGATCGAGGTGTTCGAGTACACGCTTGATCTCGCGGTTCTTGCCCTCGCGCAGGTCCATCGTCAGCCATGCGTTGTCGCCGATCTCGCGTTCGAGCCGCGCGACGATCGGACCGTATTCGATACCGTCGAGCATCACGCCTTCCTGAAGCGTATCGAGCGCGGCCTGGCTGACCGAGCCGTGCACGCGGACGCGGTAACGCCGCAGCCAGCCGGTTTCCGGCAGCGCTACGACGCGTGCGAGCCCGCCGTCGTTGGTGAGGAGCATCAGCCCTTCGGTGTTGATATCGAGCCGACCAATCGAGATCACGCGCGGCATCTCGGGCGGCAGGTTATCGAAAACGGTTGGGCGACCTTCCGGGTCGGAAGCGGTGGTCACGAGGCCGCGCGGCTTGTTGTAGAGCCAGAGCCGTGTGCGCTCGCGCTCCGGCAGCGGCGCGCCGTCGACGAGGATACGGTCGCGGTCGGTGACGTCGAGCGCCGGACTGTCGATCACCTTGCCGTTGACCGAGACGCGGCCGGCCGCAATCCATTCCTCGGCGTCGCGGCGTGAGCACAGTCCGGCGCGCGCCATCACGCGGGCGATGCGCTCGCCTTCCGGCGCAAAACCGGAGGTTGCGGGCGCTTCCTCCCGCGGCCTGCGCGAGGGTCGCTCGTCCCTTCGCTCATCGCGGAAATGCGGTTTTGCGGGCCGACTGTCGTCGCGGTCGCGGGGCGGCCGCGGGCGGAAATCCCGCTCCTCGCGCGGAGGACGATTCAGTCGTGCGCCACGATCCTGCCCCTCGTGCTTCGGTTTGAAGCGGGGCCTGTCGTCACCGCCATCGCGGGGAGCATCTCCACGCGGGCGCTCGCGGAAAGGTCGATCCTGACGGAAAGGACGGTCTTCCCTCGCCGGACGATCTTCGCGCGGGACCCGTTCGCCGTCATTGAAGCGGGGCCGGAACGGGCGGTCACCCTGTGGCCTGTCTCTTTGCGGCCTATCCTCGCGCGGCGGGCGCGGACGGAATGTACGTTCGCCCTCGGTGTGTGGCTCGAAGGGGCGGCCCTCGTCGTTGCGGCGGCGTGGACGCGCGTGGCCCTCCGGCGCATCCTCTCGGGCGCGGAAGGGCTTGCCTTCGCGGAAGGGTTTCCCCGCGCCGGAAGGTTTGCCCTCGTTCTTGGCGCGGAACGGGCGCTTGCCTTCGCCGCCGGCTGGGCCGGAACGTTCGAGGCGCTCGCGGAAATTGCTGGCGCGCGGGCGTTTGTCGCGGGGCTTGCCACCGCGACGATTGTCGTTATCGCTTTCGGTCATGGCGCGGCTTCTATCAGGAAGCATCCGGTGAAGCGAGAGGCCGGAAAAGATTATTTCGCGAGGCCCAGAGCCGGAGATCGAGGCATGGAAGACGAGCAGGGAAGCACCGGGTTCGACATTGCCTTCGCGGAAGCCCGGGCGGCCGAAGCGCGCGGGGAAGTGCCGATCGGCGCGGCCATCCTGCTCGACGGGCAGGTGATCGCCCGGGCGGGAAACCGCACGCGCGAACGCAACGACCCCACCGCTCATGCCGAAATGCTGGTGATCCGCGACGCGGCTGCGAAACTTGGCTCGGAGCGCATCGGCGGCGCGGATATCTACGTGACGCTCGAACCCTGCCCGATGTGCGCGGGCGCGATCTCTTTCGCCCGTGTCCGTCGGCTCTACTACGCGGCGTCGGACCCGAAGAGCGGCGGCGTCGAACAGGGGCCGCGCGTCTTCTCCCATCCCACATGCCACCATGTGCCGGAAATTTACGGCGGCATCCGCGCGGCGGAAGCCTCGGCTATGCTGAGCGCCTTCTTCGCCGGACGGCGCGGTTCAGAGGGGTAGTGTGATCGCGGATTCGACCGCGCCCGCGATGCTCTCGGAAGCCGCGAGGATGCGTTTGGCCGCGAAGAAGTCGAGCGCGTGAAAGCCTTCCACTGGCGCCTTGATGCGTCGGATCGGCCGCGTCAGGCCGGTCATCTGCGCATCCGCAAGCGCGGCCTGCATCAGATCGTACACGCGGAAACCCATCTCGAAGGCGCCGGGCATGGTGTCACCCTCATCGCGCGCAGCGGCCCGGCTGACGTCGATCGCGAGAATGAGATCCACCTCGCGCTCGATGGCTCGGATCGGCAAAGGATCGACCGTACCGCCGTCGACCAAGACGCGGTTGTCAAACTGTACCGGCCGGACGAGGCCGGGGATGGCCATCGAGGCTGCGATCGCCGGCGCGAGCGGCCCTGAGCGGAACACCACCCGGTCAAGCCGGTGATAATCGCCGGCGACGACACTCAGCGGAATCGAAAGTCCCTCGAAGGTTTCGGGCAGCGGACCCGGCAGGAAGCGTTCGAGAATACTGACGCCATCGACCAGCACGGGATTGCCGAACCCGCCGCGCCAGATATCCGCGATGCGACCGACGCGCGTCTGGAACAGCCGCGTCATCACCTCAGCCCGGTTGCGGTAGTCCCGCAGGGCATGGGCGCGCAGGTCCGCGCCGGTCATGCCTGCGGCATAGGCCGCGCCAAGAATGGCGCCGATCGAGGTTCCCGCGATCTCGACCGGACGGATACCGAGCCGGTCGAGCGTTTCGAGCACGACGATATGCGCGAGCCCGCGCGCCCCGCCCGAACCGAGCACGAGGCCGATGCGGGGATGGGCGGCGGATTTTTTCTTCATCCAAGGAAATCCAGGAGCGCTTCGAGCGTCGCTTCCGGGTTCTCCTCGGCAAGGAAATGCCCGGACTCGACGCCATAGCCGGTCGCCTTGGGTGCAAGAACCCGCCAGGCCTCGAGCGGGGAGGCGCCTTCCGCCGGAATGCCGCTCTCGCCCCAGAGTGTGAAGACCGGGCAATCGATCGTCTTGCCTGCCGCGCGGTCTGCCTCGTCGGCATCGACGTCCGGCCCGGCGCCGGCGCGGTAGTCCTCACAGGTCGCGTGGATGCGGGAAGGATCGTTGAAAAAGGCACGATAATGGGCGAGGGCATGCGGATCGAAGGCAGAAAGATCTTTCGTCATCGTCCAGCTCGCGAGCGTATGTTCGAGCCATTCCGACGGAGATTTCGCGATCATGTTCTCCGGCATGGGATAGGGCTGGGCGAGGAAGCTCCAGTGATAGACTTTCATCGCCGCGCGCGCGTCCATCCGCTGCCACATTACATAGGTGGGGATGATGTCGAGCACCGCGAGCTTCGAGAGCCGACCGGGATGATCGAGGGCGAGGCGGTAGCCGACGCGCGCTCCGCGATCATGCCCCACAAGGGCGAACTGCGTGTAGCCAAGCTCTTCGACGACGCGGATCACGTCCTTGGCCATCTCGCGCTTCGAATAGGTCGTGTGCGGTGCCTCCGAGCGAGGGGCCGAGGACCAGCCGTAGCCGCGCAGATCCGGCAGGATGACGTGGAAGCGCTTCGCAAGATCGCCCGCGATCCGGTGCCACATCACGTGGGTTTGGGGAAAGCCGTGCAGCAGCACGAGCGGCGCGCCCTTGCCGCCGGAACGGGCGAAGACCTTGCCTTCCGGCGTCGGAATCCAGTGGTTTTCGAAACCGGGAAAGAGATCGGCGAGATCAGCCATTCGTGCTCTCCTTCACCAGCCTGGCAATGCCTCTCGCGGCGATATCCGTGCGGTTGAAACCGTCCGGCCAGTGGATGGCGGCAACGGCGGCATAAGCACGCTCGCGTGCCTCGAACAGGTCCTTGCCGGAGGCGCAGACGGTGAGCACCCGCCCGCCATTGGCAAGGATGCGGGAGCCGTCGTTTCGGGTGCCGGCGTGGAAGATTGTTGCACCTGGCAAGGCGTTGACCGCATCCAGTCCTTCGATCACCGACCCTTTCTCGTAGTCGCCCGGATAGCCTTTCGTCGCCATCACGACGCCGACGGCACTGACCGGTTTCAGCACCACCGAGAGTTTCGCGAGTTCGCCGCGAGCCACGCCGTCAAGCAATTGAAGCAGATCACTCTCGAGTCGCAGCATCAGCACCTGGCATTCGGGATCACCGAAGCGGCAATTGTATTCGATGAGTTTGGGCCCTTCGTCGCCGATCATCAGGCCGACGAAGAGGATGCCGCGATAGGGCATGCCGCGACGAACCATCTCGCGCGCGGTCGGGCGAACGATCTCGGCAAGTGCGCGTGCCTCCACATCGGCTGTCATCACCGGGGCAGGCGAATAGGCGCCCATGCCGCCGGTGTTCGGACCTTTGTCGTTGTCGAAGACACGCTTGTGATCCTGCGCCGAGCCGAGGGGGAGCACCGTCTCGCCGTCAACGAAGCAGAAGAAGCTTGCCTCCTCGCCCGTCAGCATCTCCTCGATGACGACTTTCGCACCCTTCTCGTTGGGGTAGAGCGCGCGAAGTGCATCCTCGGCCTCATCTGTTGTCGAGGCCACGGTCACGCCCTTGCCGGCCATCAGCCCGTCATATTTCACGACGATCGGCGCGCCTTTGGCCCTCACGTAGGCGAGGGCCGCTTCTTCTTCTGTGAAGGTGGAATAGGTTGCGGTCGGCACCTTAGCGGCATCGCAGATCGATTTCGTGAAATCTTTCGAGCCTTCGAGCTGCGCGGCCGCCCTCGAGGGGCCGAACACCCGGATGCCGGCCTCGGTCAGCACATCGGCAAGACCATCGACCAGCGGTGCCTCGGGTCCGACGACCACGAGGTCGATCGCCTCCTTGCGGCAGAATTCGACGATGGCCGTCGGATCGCCGACACTGACGAGCATGTTCTTGCCAAGCTTCGCAGTGCCGGGGTTTCCGGGCGAGATGAAAAGCTGCGTGAGGCGCGGGCTTTTGGCGATGGCGTAGGCCAGCGCGTGCTCGCGTCCGCCGTTGCCGATCAGCAGCACTCTCATCGCCGAACCCCCGTTCTCAACAGATCTGTGCGGGGCATCCCCCGGCCGATGGTGAGCGATGTAGCATCCTCGCGCGCCGATCTCTACATTGGCAACGCAAGGACAATCAGGTTTTCATGAACGATCAGGTTTCCAACACGCCCGAACTCTCGGTGTCCGAACTCGCCGGTGCCCTGAAGCGCACCATCGAGGATGCCTTCGGGCAGGTTCGTCTGCGCGGCGAGATTTCCGGTTATCGCGGGCCGCATTCCTCGGGCCACGTCTATTTCTCGCTCAAGGACCAGAACGCCAAGATCGACGCCGTCATCTGGAAAGGCGTGTTCTCGCGCGTCAAGTTTCGCCCCGAGGACGGGCTAGAAGTGATCGCGACCGGGCGAATCACCACCTTCCCCGGAAAATCGAGCTATCAGATCATCATTGAGCATATGGAGCCGGCAGGCGTTGGCGCACTGATGGCGTTGCTGGAAGAGCGGCGCAGGAAACTTCAGGTCGAGGGACTTTTTGATTCGGCCAGGAAACGCCCGTTGCCCTATCTGCCGCGTGTCATCGGCATCGTCACTTCGCCGACCGGCGCTGTGATTCGTGATATCATCCACCGCCTGACTGATCGCTTCCCGCGCGAGGTGCTGGTCTGGCCCGTTCGCGTGCAGGGCGAGGGCAGCGCCGAGGAAGTCGCGGCGGCGATTCGGGGGTTCAACGCAATCTCGGAAAACGACGACAACCTGCCGCGCCCGGATATTCTGATCGTCGCGCGCGGCGGCGGCTCGCTTGAGGATCTCTGG
>DAORNC010000064.1:0-2005 GCA_035440785.1 Rhabdaerophilum sp.
GCGCTCGCGTGTCGAGCCGCCGGCGCCGTAGGTTACGGAGACAAACCGGGGGCTGAGCGGCGCAAGCCGCTGCACCGAGGCCCAGAGGCTTTCCGCCATCGCCTCGTTCTTTGGCGGGAAGAACTCGAAGGAAATGCCGAGCGGCGACGCCTGCGGCTGGCGGGAGCGGGGATTATACGCGCTCATCTACGCGACCTCTCGTTGGGAACCTGAAACGGATCGGGCGGGAAAATCACCCTGGACACGGGTATCCGCACCAAGCCAGAGCGATACCGCGAGCTTGGCCGCATCGCCCGGCTCGGGCGCCAGAAGCGTGCTCCCGAGCGCGCGCAGCCCGGCATCGGCAAGATAGGCATTGACCTCGCCTTCCGCAAAACCGAGGCGGCGATGGGCGTGCTGGCTGCGCAAGCTCTCCTCGCCATGTGGTGCGAAATCGACCACCAGAAGCCGCCCGCCCGGCCGCAGCGCCCGCGCGGCCTCGCGCACAGCGCGCGCAGGATCGTCGAGGTAATGCAGCACCTGATGCAGGATGACGAGATCGAAGCTGGAAAGATCGGAGGGAAGCGCATAGGCATCGCCCTGCCGAAGTTGCACCTGCCGCAGGCCCGCCGCATCAAGGTTGACGCGCGCAATGCCGAGCATCGCCGGCGAAACGTCAAGCCCGACAGCGCGCGTTGCCTTCGGCGCCAGCATTTCGAGCATCCGGCCGGTGCCGGTTCCGAGATCGAGCACGCCGTCGAACCGCTTCTCGCCGAGCATCGCCAGAACCGCCGCCTCGACGCGCGCTTCCGGCACATGCAGCGCGCGGATGCGATTCCATTCCGAGGCGTGCTGCGCGAAATAGGCCGAAGCCTGCTCGCGACGTTCCGCCCGCACGGCCTCAAGTCGCCGCCGGTCTCCGGCGAGATGGGCATCGGTCGCATCGATCTGCGCCACCACGCCATCGCGGATCGCAAGCGCGATGGCCGTGTCGGCGAGACGGAAAAACGCCCAGGCGCCCTCGCGATGGCGATCCACCAGCCCGGCCTCGACGAGGAGTTTGAGGTGGCGCGACACGCGCGGTTGCGATTGGCCGAGAATGGTCATGAATTCGGTGACGGTCAGTTCGCCTTCGGCCAGCAGCGCGAGGATGCGCAGGCGCGTCGCCTCGCCCGCCGCCTCGAGGGCCGCAAGCAGCGCGGAGAACGGAAAGCCCTTCTGGCTTTCTGGCAGGGAGAACACATCGGCCAAGACCAGCCCTCGCGAACAGCGGACGCGCCATCGCACATCCGCAAAACGACATAAAGATATGTTTATGTGATTTTTGAGAGAGATGCAAGAGAATCATCATGGCCGGACTTTGCCCGGCCATCCAAGACTTCAAGCTCACCTAAGGCATGAATACCCGGCCCAAGACCAGGCACGGCGACCGAGGCGATCTTATCGCCCGAACTTGCGATACTTGATCCGCTTCGGCTCGGCGGCATCGGCACCGAGGCGGCGCTTCTTGTCCTCGATGTAATCCGAGAACGAGCCTTCGAACCATTCGACGTGGCTGTCGCCCTCGAAGGCGAGGATATGCGTCGCGATGCGGTCAAGGAACCAGCGGTCATGGCTGATGATCACGGCGCAGCCCGCGTAATCCTCCAGCGCTTCTTCCAGCGCGCGCAGCGTATCGACGTCGAGATCGTTGGTGGGTTCGTCGAGCAACAGCACATTCGCGCCGGACTTCAGCATCTTGGCGAGGTGAACGCGGTTGCGCTCGCCGCCCGAGAGCATACCGACCTTCTTCTCCTGATCGCCGCCCTTGAAGTTGAACGAGCCGCAATAGGCGCGCGAATGCATCTGCTTCTTGCCGAGGTAGATCACCTCCGCTCCGCCGGAGATTTCCTCCCACACGGTCTTCTTGTCATCGAGCGCGTCGCGGCTCTGGTCGACATAGCCGAGCTTCACGCTGTCACCGACCGTGATGCTGCCGCCATCGGGTTGCTCGACCCCGGTGATCATGCGGAACAGCGTCGTCTTG
>DAORNC010000064.1:2074-13224 GCA_035440785.1 Rhabdaerophilum sp.
AAGCTTGTCCTGAAAGCCCTTGTTGAGGTGCTCGAAGTCGATGACGTTGCCGCCAAGCCGCTCGGCGATGGGGATGATGATCTGCGCGGTATCCGGTGCCTTCTCGGACGCCTTGGCCACCAGTTCCTCATAGCGCGTGATGCGAGCCTTGTTCTTGGCCTGCCGCGCCTTGGGGCTGGATGCCACCCATTCCTGCTCGCGCGACATGGTGCGCTGGCGGGCGGCATCCTCGCGACCCTCCTGTTCGAGGCGCTTCTGCTTCTGCTGGAGCCAGGAGGTATAGTTGCCCTCGTAGGGGATGCCCTTGCCGCGATCGAGTTCGAGAATCCAGCCGGTCACATTGTCGAGGAAATAGCGATCGTGGGTCACGATCAGGATCGCGCCGGGGTAGGCCCGGAGATGCGCCTCGAGCCAGTTCACCGTCTCGGCGTCGAGATGGTTGGTGGGCTCGTCGAGGAGCAGGAGCTCCGGCTGCTCGAGCAGCAGCTTGCACAGTGCCACGCGGCGCTTCTCACCGCCCGAGAGCTTGTCCACCGCCCAATCGTCCGGCGGGCAGCGCAGGGCATCCATCGCCTGATCGACCTTCGAATCGAGATCCCACAGGTTCTGGCTGTCGATCTGGTCCTGAAGCTGCGCGCTCTCCTCGGCGGTTTCGTCCGAGTAGTTCATCATGAGTTCGTTGTAACGGTCGAGGATCGCCTGCTTCGCCGCGACGCCGAGCTTCACGTTCTCGCGCACGGTGAGCGCATTGTCGAGCTGCGGCTCCTGCGGCAGGTAGCCGACGCGCGCACCTTCCGCGACCCAGCCATCGCCGGTCCATTCCTTGTCGATGCCAGCCATGATGCGCAGCAGGGTCGATTTACCGGCGCCGTTGACGCCGAGCACGCCGATCTTCGCATCCGGGTAAAAGGAGAGGTGGATGTTCTCCAGAACCTTCTTGCCGCCGGGGTGGACCTTGGTGAGGCCGCGCATGTGATAGATGAACTGACGGGACATCGGGCTTGTTCTTCTCGTTTGCTGAAGGCCGTCGCGGCAGGCTCAGCCCCGCGAACTCGCGCGGAGAGGTAGCAACCGGGCTATCCCGTTTCAAGGCCAAATGAATTCCCGGCAATTTTGGCCATGCAATAACCAAGCATAAAAGGCTTGTGCGGCATGATGGACGATAACCGTTGCATCCGGAGCCGCCATCCATGCCTTCCGCCCTCGCCTCCATCGCGGGAAAAGCGCAGGAAATCCGCGCCCAGTCGCTCTCGACGCTGATGGCGACGCTCGACGCCGTCAAACCCATTTCGGCGATCAGCGGCGCGCTGGCGGACGGTGTCCAGGGTTCAATGCAGTCGGCTGAAGCGGCGATCCGCGCTGTGCTGATTGAGGCGCAGCCGAATGGAAAGGCGCTGATGCAGATCGCCGGCCTGACCGTAGAGGCCGATCTGCCGCCCGAACTTCAGCGCGCTGCGGCAAGCAATCCTGGTCTGCTTCGGCCTGGCACGACGCTTCTTCTGCCTGCGAATACGCTCGTCCGACCCGCGCAGGAACCCGCGACGCTGGTCCAGCTCACGCATACCGGGGTGACCGGTCCGAGCGTCGGCGCACCGCCCCCGCTCGCGAACCCCTTTCCGCCCGGTTCCCTCGGAGCGGCAATCGCGAAAATCGCGGGACTTGCCTTCCCCATCGCGGAGCCCGCCGCGAGCGTTTCAGCATTCCCGCAAGCAATCACGCCCACGCCCGTTCGCAGTGCTCCTCTCGCCCAGCCCTTGCCGGCAGAACTCGCCGCACCGGTCCTTCAGGCTGCGGCCCGGCAGGTTCCGGTCGCGGTGGCCCTGACCCAGCTCCTCGCCGCCCCGGCCTCGAGCATGCCGGAAGCGGTCGGGCATGCACTGACCCAACTCGCAGCAATCCGTGCCAACCCCGAGGCCCTCCGGACACTTGATGGCCTGCGCGAAGCCGTCGCGAAATCCGGTGCGTTTCTCGAAGCCAATCTCGCGGCCAGCTCCTCAGGCAGTCCGCCACCGCCTGCCGATCTCAAGGCCGTACTCCTGGCCCTGCGCGCGCTGCTGGCAGGCAACGGACCGGAAGAGCTTCCCCTCGGCAAGGGGCTTGAGCGCGCTTCGCCGGAAACAACGCAGCCGCGCACGCCCGCTCAACCCGGTGCAGAAGCGCCCCCCCGCAACGTCGACCTCGCCCGCCTCGCCGAAGGTGCTGTCGAGCGCATCAAGCTCGCGCAACTCGCCTCCCTGCCCGATCATCCCGAGATGCGCGTAACCGATGATCGCGCGCAGGGGATGCGCCTCGCGATCTCGATCCCGCTGGCAACGCAGGGGGCCGACAAGCCGCCGACCGCAATCATGGGGCTGGTTATCGAACATCAGCCCCCCGGACCGCACCAAACCGCGATGCTGGAGACCGAGCGCGAGGCCAACGGGGAAACCGAACCCTTCCCGTGGAAGGTGCGCATCGCGCTCGACCTTGAGGAAACCGGCCCGGTTCAAGCAGAGGTCGCGCTGCGCGGTCAATCCGTCGCCGTGACGCTCTGGGCCGAACGCCAGACTCTCGCGCAAGCCGCGCGCCATGCGATCGGGGATTTGCACGACGCATTGACCGGAGCCGCCTTCGATGTCGTCAAGCTGGAAATCCGCGATGGCCGCCCGCAGCCTGCACCGCCCCGCCACGGCCCGCTACTGGATCGCCTGACATGAGCGAAACCACTGCCTCCGAAAAGATTGCCGTCGCGCTGAAATATGATTTCGGTGATGGCGCACCCGTCGTCACGGCGAAGGGCAAGGGCATGATCGCCGAGAAAATCCTTGAGACGGCAGCAGAGCACAATGTCGCCATCGAGGAGAACCCGGTTCTTGCCGAGGCCCTCTCGCAGATCGAGCTGGAATCAGAAATTCCCGTCCCGCTCTACAAGGCCGTCGCCGAAGTGATCGGTTTCGTGATGCAGACCGGCAGACTCACGCGCCCGGATCGGCGGTAAATCCGGCGGCCTCGATCCCGGCGATAGCCGCAGCCTCGTCGTTGTCCGATGTATCGCCGGAGATGCCGACCGCGCCGACAACCTCGCTGCCCGCGCGAATCAGCACGCCGCCCGGAACCGGCACAAGTTGGCCATCTGCGACGTGCATCGCAGCGGCGATGAAATGCGGGCGCTCGTTCGCCATCGTCATCAAAGTGCGGCTGCCTGAGCCCATGGAGAGCGCGCCATAAGCCTTGGCGAACGCGACCTCGGCACGCTTGAGCGAGGTCGAATCCTCAGTTAGCACCACCTTCCGCGCGCCGCGGGCATCAAGCACCGCAACTGAAAGCGGCTTGAAACTCTTCCGACGAGCGAGATCGAGCGCGGTGTCAGCGATAATGCGGGCCTGGACGAGTGTCAGCATGGTTATTCCTTTCGAATTCCGAATCTGCAGCAATTCCCTAGGGTGCCGTCAGGACATGTCAAATACAATCACGAGTAGAATTTATTCAATTCCTCACTCAAACGGATAAAATCCGTTTCCAAAGATCGGGAACAAAGCAGTGAACTGTCCTATTCACGCAGCTTTCACTGGATTGTTTACCAATCTTGCATCTCTTCGGCTATCAATTGCGCCCTGAATTGACGCAACTTGCTCAAGGTTTTCGCCAATGGCTGTTTCGGACGACGACGTCATTTCAAGGAAGCAAGCAGCGAAATCGGCCAGCCACGTCAAGGCATCCGGTCTTTTGCGGACCGATACGGGCACGTTCCTCCTGCACTGGACGATGGCGATCGCGATGATCCTTGCGATGCTGACCGGCTTCCGGCTCTCATGGGATGCCGAAACGGCGGTTTTCTCGCGCTGGATCGCGCCGATCCTGCTTCAGGGCGATGTCTGGACCATCCATTTCATCGTCGCCTGCGTGATGTTCGCCTCCGCGAGCGCCTATATTGCCTATGTCGTCCGGGGTGCGCTCACGAACCGCAACGCGCCAGGTCGGATGCGGCTGATGATCCTCGACGCGCCGGCCCGGCTGAAGTGGCAGGGGTTCAACGTGTCACTGCACTGGGGCTTCTATGCGCTGACGCTCGCGATGATGACGACCGGCCTCTTGCTCTATCTCGGCTGGGGCGGGATCGTCGTCGATATTCATGCGGCGGTCGCCATCGCGCTGGTGGTCTATCTCCTGTTGCACATTCTCGGCCATTTTATGCAGGGCGGCTGGCCACAGATCTTCCGCATCTTCCTGCCGGAAAGGCTGGTCGCTGGCCCCATGCGGAAGACCTACGCCCTCCCGGTCGCCCTCGCGATCGGCGCCGGTGTCGCAGCGGCGAGCGCCATGCTCGATTTCGGTACCCGCGCGACCCTGCCGGTCGCCAAGGTCGCCGTTGCCCCGAAACTCGACGGCGAACTCGACGACGATGCCTGGAAGGGTGCCGATATCGCCCGCATCCGCACACAGCAGGGCTTCAACCTCGCCGGCGGCAGGGGCGAATCGATCGTCGAAGTGAAAGCCGTGCACGATGGCGAACACATCTATTTCGCGTTCCGCTGGCAGGATCCGACGCGTTCGCTCAAACGCTTGCCACTCGTCAAGAAGGAGGATGGCTGGCATCTGATGCACAACCACGCCGACACGGCGGACGAAAGTGCCTACTACGAGGACAAGTTCGCGGTGTTGTTCTCCCGTTCCGATGCCTTCGGCAACGGCGGCACCACCTACATGGGACCGAAGCCGCTCGCGGGAATGCCCGGCGCGCTGAACGGGCGTGGCCTCCATTACACGATGGATGGCACCATTGCCGACATGTGGCAGTGGAAGGCCTCACGCGGCGGGCATCTGGGAAAGATGGACGACATGCATATCGGCCCGCCCTACCCGGCGGACGACGCGCAGCGCGCGGGGACCGGACGCTATTCCGCCGGCTACCTGCAAGATCCCGGCAAGGCCTTCTACGCCTATAATTACAAGGGCGAACCGCCTGGCGGCTATCGCGGGCCGGTCGGCGTTCTCCGCCTCCCGAAGGATCACCGCGCGATGACAGCGAAACTTGGCCGGATCAACCTGACACCAGGCGCGGCGGACGATGAAGGCACGCAGTGGTGGCTGTTCGAGGCTGAGACCGTGCCCTATTCGAAGGAGGCCGACGCCGCGATCCCGGTCGGCACCGTCATGCCCTCAACGCTGATCATCGGCACCTACGAGGGAGACCGGAACGACGTTACCGCTGCGCCCAAATGGCGGGATGGCTGGTGGACCCTTGAAGCGAAACGCAAGCTGAAAACCGGATCGCGCTTCGACGTTGATTTCACCGAAGCGAAGCCGCTCTATATGTGGGTCTCGGTCTTCGATCATAACCAGACGCGGCACACGCGCCATGTCCGTCCCGTGCAGCTGGAACTGCGCTGACCGTTGACCTTCCCCCGCTTTCGATGCGACAGACGCGCAACGAGTGAGGAGCATGGACATGAGCGGGAAGGCGCGCCTTACGGTCAACGGCAAGACGATCAGCGCCGTGCGCGGCCAGACGCTGATCGAAGCCGGCCTTTCGGGCGGGATCGTCATTCCGCAGGACTGCTGCACCGGGCAATGTGGCACCTGCCGCGTCGACATGCTCTCCGGCGGCATCGATCCGATGGGCACGGAAGAGGATGGCACCTGCCTCGCCTGTCAGGCGCGGCTGGAGGCCGATGCGGAAGTCCGCTTCGATCCACAGCCCATCGCCATGAAGACGGGAGGGCTCGTCACCGAGGTCAACGAACTCGGCGGCGAAATCGTCGAGATCGTCATCGAGGTGACGAAGCCGGTGCCTTATCTGCCGGGTCAATACGTCAAGGTGGCGTTCGGCGGCTTTCCCGAGCGCGACTACAGCCCTACTCTGCGTCTCGACGGCGTGCGCGAGATTAACCAGTTGATCCTGCATATCCGCCGCCTCGATGAAGGCGTCGTCTCGTCGGCGCTGGGGCGCGGCATCGTGCCGGGCAGGAAGGTGAAAGTGCATGGCCCCTTCGGGAACGCCTTCCTTCGCCAGGGTGAGGGTCGGCTTGTCCTGGTTTCGACCGGAACCGGGTTTGCCCCGCTCTGGTCCATCGCGGTCGCCGCGCGGCTCGGTCAGCCGCATCGCCCGGTTCATATCATCGCCTCGGCGCGTGATCCACGCAATCTCTACATGCGTCCGGCGATCGACTGGCTCGCCAAGCACGGCGTCGCGAATGCCGTCCTCGCAGCATCCGGCGCGAACCCCCTTCCGCCGGCCCGGCACGGCCGCGCCGTTACCTTCCTTCCGCCTCTCGACCCGCACGACACGGTTTATGCCTGCGGTGCGCCGGAGATGGTGGACGAAGTCAAGCGGATTGCGCGCGAAGCCGGCGCGAAGTGTCACGCCGATCCGTTCCTGCCCTCGGGTGGCGACCTGCCGGTGACGAAGCGGATCGCCCGGTTTTTCGGGCTGGGAAAACCCAAGCTGTCGCCAGTGCATGCCCAACTCGAATCGCTGGCGGAAACGCTCGGCCGCCCGAAACTCTGAAACCGGTCAGGCGTTCACTTCCTTGACGAAGGAGCGGATCGAGCCGTCGATCGATTTCGCGTCATCCACGATCCTGCGCGCGGCAAGGATGAACTCGTTTGAAGCTTCATGCGCCGCATTCATGTTCGTGCGCAACTGATCGACCGAGTCGGCGAGCGTAACCATCGCTTGCGCGGAATTGGAAAGCCCTTCCGCGATCTCGCGTGCCGCAGCGTCCTGCTCCGCCACCGCCACGGCGATTTCCGAGGTTTCCCGCAACGCGGCACCAAGAACTCCCTTCACCTCGCCGATCTCACCCGTCGCCGAATCGGTGATCGCCGCAAGACGTCCGAATTCCCGGGCGATGACCGCGACTGCATCGGCAGTCCTGCCAGCGACGCCCTCGATCGAGCGGGCAAGCTGGGCGGAAGAGCCACCACGTTCGCTGGCACTGAGCGCCTCGAGCGACACCTGGAGGCTCATGGTGCCGAGATCGGCGAGATGGCGCTGGAGTTCGCCGATCGCACTTTCCACCTGCTGGGTCACGTCCGACATCTCCGACAGTTTCGCCTCCGCCGCCCGAACGTGATCGCCGCTCTGGTGAACGACTTCACTGGTGTGACGGATTTTTTCGCCGATCTCCCGGTTTGTTCGGGAAAGCGCCAGCGTCGAGTGGCTGGCATTGCTCGCGCGGCTCGCTGACGCCATCGTCGTATTGCGGATGCGCTCGGCCTGAGCGTCCGCCTGCCGGGCGGCCGCGTCGAGCACCTCGTTGGTGTCGGAAAGGGCGTGGACCGTGTCGTTGATGTTCTTCATCACGACGACCATGCCCTCCTCAAAATTCGCGACGGCGGAGTCGAGCACCAGGCGGCGCTGGTTGATCGCATCTATCCGCACCAGTTCCTGCCGCATACGGTCGCGCTCGATAAGCGAGACCTGCATCGCCGAAACGGCCCGCGCGATCTGGCCAATCTCGTCGGGCCGGCCGACGTGCCGCACCTCCACCCGCCACTCCCCGAGCGCGACATCGTTGACCGCACGGGTGATTTCTGACAATGGGCGGACGAGCTGGCGGGCGAGAAAGATAACCACGAGAGTGATGGCGGCGATCGCCACCGTTCCAGCAACCAGCAGCATCCGCTGGGTTTGTCTCAATTGCTTGTGGCCGAGATCAAGAATGCCCGTGCCGATCTGGTCGATCTCCGAATCCGGGCGGATAACGCAAAGCTGGAGCCGCGGCATCGCGGTCTTGCACAAGCCGCTGGCCTGAAGTTCCGGAATCGCCTGCAGCCCATCCGCAGCCGGCGAGCGGAAGGCGATAGCGCTGATGTCGGCGCCGGCTGCGGAAATGACCGAACCGTCGCTCATCAGGGCGACTCTCGATCCGGTCGTCCGCGCGAAATCCGCCAGAACCGGCTCTTCGGCGCGTAGAAGACGATAGGCCAGGATGATGGCGACCGGCTCGCCGAAATCGTCGAAGACCGGAACCCCCAGCACCGCGCCGTAGCGGTCCTGAACCGGTGCCAGCAGGATGGACGAGAAAGATGCATCGAGCGTCCCGAGATGACGGAAAACGCGCGGTGCGCTGCGGTCGTTGTCAGCCAGAAGATTGGCGATCGAGGTGTAGATGTCATGGTTCCTGAGCGCGTCGTCGGCCATGACGAGTTCCGCGCCCGTTCTCTCGGATCCAATGACGTGACGGTCCTGATCGATCACGATCGCTCCGGACATCCCCGACAGAAGCACGCGTTTGCCGATCACCTCGGCGATGGAAACGTCGTTTCTTCCCTGCACGGCGGCGATCGTCGAGCGCTGGTCGGCGATCGAAAGCAACGATCGCTCCAAGTTCACAAGCTGGTCCCTGAGCCGTTGCGCCGCGAGTTCGATTTCGGACGAGATCCGTTCCGCCATCCTCTGTCGCGCCAGTTGCCGCACGGTCGCGCCCTGCGAGGCCACCTGGCTGTTCATTTCCGTGTAGGTGATCGCGAGCAACGCGCTGATCCCGAGTCCGACCAGCACGGCGATCGACAGCACCCAGCGAAGCGCGAGCGAACCCGCAAGTGCCCTGCGCCAGTTCGGCATGGCGTTACCTGATGTGAGGGTGGGCACCGAAGCTCCTCACGATCCGCGCCGCGTCAGGCGTCTGCAGGAAGCTCAGAAATCGCTTGATGTCGTCCGTCAACCGATGCGGCTTGTAGACTACCGCGATTTTCACCAGCGACGGGTAGCGCGTATCCGACGGTGGCACACCGTCGACCGACAGGCTCTTGAGCTTGGTATCGCGGATATCCGACAATGGCCCGAAACCGATCGCGCCGGAATTCTCGATTACCGATCTGATCGCCTCCTGCGTCGTGAGGGCGAGTTTCGAACGTTCTGTGAACTTGATATCCTTGAAGACGGACAGCGTTTCACGAAAAACGAGAACCGTCGAATCCGCGTCTTCCCGCCGGACGACGCGGATGCGGAGATCGGGACCGCCCACTTCGCGCCAGTTGGTGATCTCGCCGTTGAAAATGCCGCGGATCTGCATGGCGCTCAGCGATTGCACCGGCACGCCGGGGTGAACAAAGAAAACGGACGGAATGGAAAACAAAGGATCGTAGGCGAGTCCGCTGGCGATCTCGTTGGGCTTGAGTTCACGGGCGACGCGGGCGATCACTTCCCGGTCGCTGCCGACGGCGGCAATCCCACCGCCCGAACCGATGCTGGGTGGGATTTCGACCGACTGTTCGCGATTGGCAGCGGAGAAAGCTTCGGACAAAGCCTTGAGTACGAGCAGGCCATCCCCGGTCCCGACGATGGGAAACGAGCCGGCCGTCGCAACAGTTGTGAGACTAAGGACGAAAACAACTGCCAGAAATCGACGAATTTCAACAAACATCCTGCGCCCCTGCAGTAACAGACGCAAGTGTGTCGATCGAAAATTAAGATTTCTTGTAGCTCACAGCATCAATTAATCAAATCGGGCCTACTCTGCGGGCATTCCTTCCCCATGAATGCCGCCATCTTTCTTTTTTCCATCAGAAGCGAAGCGTTCCTGCATCTCGTTCAGACGGTCTCCGATGGTCGAGCGCGGGTTGGTGAAGCGCCCCGCCAGCAGGAAAACGACAGGCACCAGGAACAGGGTCATCAACGTCGAAAGGCTCGCGCCGCCGATGATGACCCAGCCGATCGCGCTTCTCGCCTCGGCGCCGGCACCGCCGGATGCCGCGAGCGGAATGGCACCGAAAATCGTCGCGATCGACGTCATGAGGATGGGCCGCAACCGCATTTCCGAAGCCTGCAAGATGGCGTCATAGAGCGCGACACCATGTTCGCGCAGCTGGTTGGTGAACTCGACGATCAGAATACCATTCTTCGTCATGATGCCGATGAGCAGGATCATGCCGATCTGGCTGTATACGTTCAGTGTTTGACCGGTCGCGAGCAGGATCGCGAGAGCGCCGGTGAGCGCCAGCGGCACCGTAATCATGATGACCGCCGGCGCGATCCAGCTTTCGAACTGCGCCGCGAGCACGAGGAACACGACGAGAAGCGCGAAACCGAAGGTCAGGTAAAGCGAACTCGACGCCTTGCGATATTCCTTCGACTGCCCGTCGTAGCCGATGCGGGATTCGGCGGGGAGATTGTCTCTGGCGATCGTATCGAGCGTGTCGAGTGCCTGCCCAAGGGTTGCGCCCGGCGCGAGTGAGCCGGAGATCTTGATGGAACGCAGCCGGTCGAACCGGTTGAGCTTCTGCGGCCCGGCCATCTCGCTCAGCGTCACGAGATTGGAAAGCGGCACCAGTTCGGAAGACGTCGTGCGGACGAAGACATTCTTGAGGTCATCCGGCTTCACCCTGTCTTCTTCGCGTGCCTGCATGATGACCGAATACTCGATGCCCCGATCGACGAAGGTTGAGACTTCGCGCTCGCCGAACATCAATTCGAGCGAACGGCCGACCGCCTCCACCGAGACACCGAGATCGGCTGCACGGGCGCGGTCGATCTTCACCCGGAGGTCTGGCTGCCGTTCGGTGTAATCGCTGTCGAGGTTGAGGAAGAGACCCGTCGCGTTCGCCTTCTCCATCACGATGTCACGCCAACCCGCGAGCGTCGCGAAGTCGGGTCCGCCAATCACGAATTCGATCGGCTGGCGGAACCCGCGCTGGCCGAGTGAGGGCGGATTGATCGGGAAGACGCGCGCACCCGGCACCTGCTGCACCCGGCCGAGCAATTCACGCTGCAATTGCTGTTGTGACATCGTGCGCTGCCCCCAGGGCGTCAGGCGCACGATCACAAGCCCGGCGTTGACCGGCGCCGGGCGCTGAAAGCCTGGTGCGACAATGGTCAAGGTCGATTCGACAGTGCCATTGTCAAAATAGGGTTTGAGCAACCCCTCAACCTCCTTCACCCGCGCGCGGGTATAGCCGAGCGAGGCGGATTCCGGTGCCGTCACCGGGATAATGACGGTACCGCGGTCCTCGACCGGCGAGAATTCCTTCGGCACGAGATTGAACAACTGAACGGCACCGAAAGAAATAGCGGCGCCAATGGCGATGACGACCAACGGTGCCGCGAGCGCCCGCTTCAGGACGCGGGCGTAGATGCGGTTCATTGCTTCAAACAGCGGCTCGGTCAGGTGGTGGATGCGCCCGTGGTGCGAACTCAGGAGTTTCGAGCACATCATGGGTGTCAACGT
>DAORNC010000064.1:13234-17722 GCA_035440785.1 Rhabdaerophilum sp.
CGCGACCACACCCGAGAAGAAGATTGCGGTCGCCAGCGTGATACCGAACTCCCGGAACAGCCGTCCCGTTTGTCCGCTCATGAAGGCGATGGGCACGAAGACTGAAATCAGCGTGATCGTCGTCGCGATCACGGCGAAGGCGATCTCCCGCGCGCCGATGAAGGAGGCAAGCAGCGGCGGCTCGCCGTCCTCGATGCGGCGATGAATGTTCTCGACCTCGACGATGGCGTCGTCGACCACGATGCCGATGGCGAGTACGATCGCGAGCAGCGTCAGCACGTTGATGGAGAAGCCGAACATCCACAGCACCGCAAAGGTCGGGATGATGGAAACCGGAATGGCGATTCCGGCGACGAGCGTCGAGCGCCAGGACCGTAGGAAGACGAGAATGACGAGGATGACGAGGCCGATGCCTTCGGCCAGCGTCTTGAGCACGCCGTCGATCGAGGCACGGATGAAACGCGCCTCGTTGTAGAGGATTTCCGCCGTGGTGCCCTCCGGCAGCGAGACTCGCAACAGATCGAGTTCCTTGGCGACACCCTCGGCGACCGAAAGCGTATTGGCCGTCGATTGGCGGATGATCCCGAGCCCGATCGCGGTTTTGCCCGAAGCAAAGAATTCGAAGCGCTCGTCCTCGGCGCCGACATCGACATTGGCGATCTCGCCGAGACGCACCTGATAGCCGTTCGCATTCGAAACGACGATGCTGGCAAATTCCTCGCGCGTGGAAAGCTTGGAATCGGTTTTTACCGTGAGTTCGCGTTGAGCTGACGTCAGCCGCCCGCCCGGAAGATCGACGTTCTGGCGCTTGATCGCGGCTTCGACGTCCTGAACGGTCAGCCGGCGTGCCGCGAGCGCGGTGCGGTTGATGGCGATGCGCATCGCATAGCGTCGTTCGCCGCCGATGTTGACACTCGCCACACCCGGCACGGTCGCGAGGCGGTCGACCATCGTGCGGCGCAGGAGGTCAGTCAGTTCCATCGCATCGAGCTTGGTCGAGGTCACGCCGATCCACAGGATCGCTTGCGCATTGGAATCGACCCGCTGGATCACCGGTGCATCGACCCCGTCGGGCAGCCGCGCGAGAATACGCCCCACACGGTCACGCACATCGGCTGCGGCGGCATCGGGATCACGGTTGACGTCGAACTCGATGGAGATCGACGAGCGGTCGTTCTGGCTCGCCGAGGAAATATTGGTGATGCCCTCGATGCCCGCGACCGCGCGTTCGATCACCTCCGTCACGCGGCTCTCGATCACCTCGTTGGCAGCACCTTTATAGGCGGTGTTCACCGAAACGACCGGCGGGTCGATCTGCGGATATTCGCGAACCGGAAGCCCCATCAGCCCGGCGAGACCGGCGACGCAGAGCAGCAGCGAGATCACGCTCGCGAACACCGGACGGCGGATGGAAACATCGGAAAGTTGCATGGCACGCTCCTGTCGGAACCGGCGCCGCGAAAACCGCGCGCCCTCGCCTCGAATGATCAGCCGGCCTTCTGGCCGGCCTGCGCGGGCTTCCCGTCGGCCGCTGGGCCGCCGGGCACGGGAAACGCGGGTTTGGTGCGCACCGGAATGCCTTGCCGGACGCGTTGCACGCCGCGCACGACGATGACTTCGCCGGGCTCGACACCGGACTGGATCTCGACATTGCCCTTTTGGCGTTGCCCGATCCGCACCACGCGCCGGTCGATCTTGCCGTCCTTGACGATGAACGCGATTTGGCGCGGCCCCTCGGCGACGATTGCCTCTTCCGGAGCGAGGATCACGTTGTCACGAACGGCGACCTCAATGGACACGTTCATGAACATGCCCGGCTTGAGGATCGCCTCCTTGTTCGGCACGAGCGCGGTCACCTTGGCTGAGCGTGTGACCGGATCGATGCGCGTGTCGATGACGGCGATTTCGCCCTCGAATACGCGCCCCGAAAACGCAATCGATGTCGCATCGACCTTCGCACCCACACTGACGCGCCCCACGAGCGATTCAGGTACCGAGAAATCAAGCCGCATCCGCGAAATATCGTCCAGCGTCGTCACGGCCACCTTGTTGTCGACAAGCGCGCCGAGAGAAACCTGCCGCAAGCCGACGCGGCCGTCGAACGGCGCACGAAGGATCAGATCGTCGAGACGCGCCGCCGCAGCCCGTTCGCGCGCCTCGGCCGCTGCGATATTGGTCTCGATCGTCCTAAGCTGGAGGGTCAGGTCGGCGACCTGTGCCTCCGTACCGGCCCCGGTCTTGCGGAGGGCCTGCGCGCGCTCGAGCTTCTGCCAGGTTTCGGCATGTTGCGCGCGGGTTGTGGCGATGGCGGCACGCGCAGCTTCAAGATCCGCACGCTTCTCCGAGACATCGAGCCGGACGAGCTCATCGCCCGCCTTGACGAACTGGCCTTCTCCGAACGCGATTTTCTCGACGGTGCCGGAAACCTTCGCGGTCAGCGTGACGGATTCGTAAGCGCGCAACGTTCCGACCGCGTCCGACCGCTCGGTGATTGAGCCGACGCCGAGCGTCGCGACCTCGACGAGCATCGCCTGCCCTTGCTGTCCGCGTTGCTGGCCACCTGCGCTTGGCTGTGCATTCTTCGCTGGCGCCAGAAAGGCCAGGCCAGGCACCTTGGCGATCACCGGTGCGACATCCGCCCACCGGCTCCAGCCGAAATAGAGACCGGCGCCGACAACGGCAATCAGCCCCAGCTGCGTCGAAACGCGCATGTTTAACTCCCAAGCGCGCGGCAAGCGCCCCCGCCTGCCACGCCAAAATCCTACCGCCGGGAGGAGAAATTAGGGCGTCGCCATGATAAAAGATACTGTCATGGAAGAACTTTTTTATTTTTGATGCAAGAAACCAACATCCTTTTGGGCGTAGCTTTAACTTACGCGCCGTGACGTCGCGATCTTCCGTGCTGTCTGGCAGCGATAAAACGAAGATTTCGCGCCGATTATTCATCGGTCTCAAGCCATTGCGTCGACAGCCTCGAAATAAAGCCTGCGGAGTTCCTGCACGAGAGGGCCCGGCTTGCCGCTGGCCACGGGTCGACCATCAATCGCGACAACCGGCATGGCGACGGTCGAAGCACTGGTGAAAAACGCTTCCTCGGCTGCAAGCGCCTCAGCAACGGAAAAGGCACGCTCCTCGAGCTGCAGGCCGTTTTCCTTGGCGAGCCGCATCACCGTCTGCCGTGTGATGCCGGGCAACACGGCGGTGGAGAGCGGCCGCGTCACGATCTTGCGGTCTCTGGTGATGATGAACGCGGTCGAGGAGGCGCCTTCCGTAACGAGTCCGTCCTCGATCATCCAGGTTTCCGCGACACCTGCGGCCTTGGCAGCCTGTTTCGCCAGCACCTGCGCGAGAAGCGCCACGGATTTGATGTCGCGCCGCGCCCAGCGCAGGTCCGGCAGCGTGATGACCGCCGCACCGGTTCGCGCGAGCGGGTTGTCCCGGAAAGGCTTTGCCTGCGTGAACATCACGACCGTTGGCTCGATGTCCGACGGGCAGGTGAACTCGCGTTCCCAGACTCCGCGCGTCACCTCGATGTAGATCAGCCCCTCGCGGAGAGCGTTCCGCTGCATCAATTCGTATTGCAGCTTCGTCCAGCCGGAAATGTCGAGCGGATTGCGGATGCCGATCTCGCGCAAGGAACGATCGAGCCGCGCGAGATGCGGCTCGTTGTCGATCAGCTTGCCGTTGAGCACCGCCGTTACCTCGTAGATGCCGTCGCCGAACAGAAACCCGCGATCCATGATCGGGATTTTCGCCTCAGCAAGCAGGCAGAAACGTCCCTGAACGTAGACGATGCGGCTATCAGCGGCAGAACTCATGGCATTCCTCAAGGTGTCGGATCGCGCCCGAGGGCGATCCTGCAATCGCGATCCGCAAAAAAAGGATCAGCATGGGTGTTGTCCCGAACCATAAACATCGGCTTCGGCGAAGGGAACGGCCAGCAACCCTGACCTTCCGTCGATACCTCTTCCAATGCAAATTCTGCATCGTTACCGGTGGGTGATCGCTCACTCCCTGACGACCGCCGCGACGGCCCTCGCATCGGGTTCAATCATGGCAAGTTCGCCAAGGGCGAGAGGCTTGACCGGCATCCGCAGCCGGTAATAGCCGATCTCGTCCGGCGATACGTTGCGCTCGGCGGCGATCATCTCGGTGACGGTAAGGCCGCAGAGCCGTCCCTGGCACGGCCCCATGCCGCAGCGGAGATAGGCCTTGAGCTGGTTCGGGCCGGTCGCACCGGTCTTCACGGCCTGTCGAACGGCTCCCGCCGTCGCTTCCTCGCACCGGCAGACGATGGTCTCGTCCTCGGCCGGCACGCGGAATTGCCTCGGCGGCAGGAAAAGCCGGTCAAGAAAAGCGCGACCCTTCTCGGCCCGCGCAAGCGCCTTGAGGATGTCCTCCACCGGCGGCACCTTGTCCTCCGCATGCGGTCGCATGGCCTTGATCGCCGCCCAGGCCGCGAGCCGCCCGCGTTCGGCCGCCGCCTCC
>DAORNC010000065.1:0-16211 GCA_035440785.1 Rhabdaerophilum sp.
CCAGGGCCGCGCAAAGGGGCTGGAGGCCCTCACCAGCCGGTTCTCGCGCCGGAACGGGCTCGATATAGGCGGGCTGCTCGGGTCGCTCGGCGGCAAGCAGGGCCTACCGGTGGCGTTGATCTTCCAGAACGGCGTCGCCCGGTTCGGGCCATTCCCGCTCGTCGAGTTGCGCCCGCTTTACTAGAGCGTTTTCGGTTAATTCGCATTCACCGCGCTCGCTCCGAGCGCTTGTTTTTCTGCAATTTCTTCATGCGAAACGGCGTCCACTTCGCTTGAAAATGCTCTAATTGCCGCCTTCCGGCTTTGGGAGTGGGTCGGGCTGGCGGCCGAAATTCGGTGCCGCCGTTTCCTGCCCCGAAGCGATGATCCCGCGCCGGATCGCCCGCGTGCGGGTGAAGAGCGCGTGCAGGGCATCGCCGTCACCCCAGCGGATCATGCGCTGGAGCGCCAGCAGATCTTCACTGAAACGTCCGAGCATTTCGAGCACCGCGTCCTTGTTGGTGAGGAACACATCGCGCCACATTGTCGGATCGGACGCCGCGATGCGGGTGAAATCGCGGAAGCCGCCGGCCGAGAACTTGATGACTTCGCCCTGGGTGACCTTTTCCATGTCCGCCGCGGTGCCGACGATGTTGTAGGCGATGAGATGCGGCACATGACTGGTGATCGCCAGCACGAGATCGTGATGCTCCGGCGTCATCACCTCGACGTTCGAGCCGATCGCCTCCCAGAAGGCGTGGACACGGGCGATGGCGTCGGGTGCGGTTTCCGGTGGCGGCGTGAGGATCGACCAACGGTTGACGAACAGCTCGGCAAAACCGGCATCGGGACCGGAATGCTCGGTGCCGGCGACCGGGTGCGCCGGCACGAAATGCACGCCTTCGGGAATATGCGGTCCGACATCGCGGACGACGGCGCCCTTGACCGAGCCGACATCAGAAACAATCGCGCCCGGAGCAAGATGCGGCGCGACGGCAGCCGCGACGGCGGCATTGGCGCGCACCGGCACGCAGAGGATCACGAGATCCGCGCCGGCAACCCCCGACGGCTCGCCCGTGACTTGATCGGCAAGACCAAGCTCGGCGACGCGCGCCCGCACGTCGTCATCACCGTCGATGGCGACGATGCTTTTCGCGATCCCCGCCTTGCGGATCGCGCGTGCGAGCGACGATCCGATCAAGCCGAGGCCGATGATCGCGATGCGATCGAAGGCGATGCTCATGACGCCTTGCCTGACAGGAAAGCCTGAAGCGCGTCCAGCACGGCGCTGTTGGCCTCTTCCGAGCCGATGGTCAGGCGAAGGGAATTCGGCAGGCCATAGGCCTCCATCCGCCGCAGGATGACACCCCGAGCCGTAAGGAACGCATCGGCTTCGGGCGCGCGCTTGCCGGCTTCGTCTGGAAAATGCAGCAGCACGAAATTGCCGACCGAGGGCGTGACGCCAAGGCCGAGGGCCTTCAGTGCACTCGTCATCTTCGCAAGCCAATGCGCGTTGTGGAGCACCGCCTTGTCCTCATGTTCGCGATCCTCGATCGCGGCGACACCGGCAGCAATCGAGGGGCCGTTGACGTTGAAGGGGCCGCGGATGCGGTTGAGCACGTCGACAATGGCTGCCGGGCCGTAGAGCCAGCCGATGCGGAGGTTCGCGAGGCCGTGGATCTTCGAGAACGTGCGCGTCATCACGACGTTGTTGCTGGTCGCGACCAGCTCGATTCCGGAGGAATAATCGTTGCGGCGGACGTATTCCGCGTAGGCTGCGTCGAGGATCAGCAGCACGTTCGAAGGCAGGCCGGCGTGCAGCCGCTTCACTTCCTCAAAGGGGATGTAGGTTCCGGTCGGGTTGTTGGGGTTAGCAAGGAAGACGATACGCGTGCGCGGCGTCACGGCCGCTAGCAGCGCATCAACGTCGGTCGTGAGGTTTTTCTCCTTGGCAACGACGGGCGTTGCGCCGTTCGAGAGAGTCGCGATCTTGTAGACGAGGAATCCATGCTCCGAGTAAAGACCTTCGTCGCCCGGACCGAGACAGGCATGGGCGAGGAGCTGGAGCAGTTCGTCCGAACCCGCGCCGCAGATGATGCGGGCAGGGTCGAGGCCATAGCGGGCGCCGATCGCCTGCCTCAGCTTCTCCGCAGTACCGTCGGGGTAGAGTTCCAGCGTCCCGGCGGCGGCCTTGTAGGCCTCGGTCGCGCGCGGGCTCGGGCCGAGAGGTGTCTCGTTCGAGGAGAGCTTATGGAGCTTCACGCCCGCCGGGGCCTTCGACTTGCCCGGAACATACGCCTCGATCGACAGGATGCCGGGATGGGGCTGGGGTGCGGAAGGAACAGTCACGGGAAGCTCCATTCTGGCCATATGACCAAGGTGATCGGGTGAGAGGATCAAACACCCGGCAAGGCGAAACGATTGGCGTGGCAACCGATCTCGACATAGCGCGACGGCGCGCATTTCGCCTGCGCGAGCGCATCCGTCAATGCCCGCGGCGCGATTTCGGCGGGATGGGCGACGAGAAGATGCGCGCCGGTGGCATCGCCAGCCGAAGAGAGGAGTTCTGCGCCGAGTGCCCTCAAGGCTTCGAAGGCGGGCATGCGCCATCGTTCGGCGCGGATGGAGGCGAGGATCGTCTCGCGTGCGAGACCCTCTTTCTGCGGGCGGGCGATAACAAACACCGGCAAGCCGACCGGGTGACCCGGTCGTTCGGCGAATGGAAGGCGGGCGATGATCTTTGGCGCGGCGGCGTGTTCAAGCCCCTTCCACCACACGCCGAGCGCGGCGGACTGGTCGATGCGGAACATGCCGAGATCGCCGGTCGAGGCATCGACGGCCGCGATCACGGCGCGGGCGTCGGGCGCTGCGACGAAGGGCACCGTGAAGCCGAAATGGAAACGCATGCTCTCGCGCATGGGGACATCGCCGCCGGAAATGTCCGCATGCACCGCGTAGGGTACCTGTGTGAAGGTCGAGGTCGCGACGATGACTCGCCAGATGTTCTCGGGCGCGTCGAGCGGCCAGCGGCCTGACTCTTTCAGCACGATCTTGCGCATCAGCGCCGCCTCGCGGTCAGGGCGGAAGGCGGAGCCAGTATCGCCGGCCGCGCGTTTCGCCTCGATCACCTTGCCGACAATCTCGCCGCGCTCGACGAGTGCGGCGTGGATGACCGCATCGACGCGGTCGATCTCGTCGCGAAGCTGGAGAAGTGAGGGCGGTGGCCGGGACATGCGCTCATTCTTTCACAAAACAGCTTCGTGATAGTGCCTCCGCCCCTCGCGCCGCAAGCTTCCTGTGTTGACAGCATCTCGGTTGCCTTCTATTCGTTCTTTTAGTCGAACAATGGATGTTTTTTACGGAACACGTCCGGAATAACGGAATTCTTTCCGGGCTGACGATCAGGGAGTATCAGGCGGGCATGAACGTGCGCGTCAATGAAGCGGAAGATCCGAACTCACTCACGCTCCGGCTGGGGAGCGGGGAAGCGCTCGCGCTTGAATCAGGCGCGCGGCTCGACAGGCTCCAGATTGCCTACCAGACCTACGGGGCGCTCAACGCCGATCGTTCGAACGCGATTTTCGTCTGTCACGCACTCACCGGTGACCAGCATGTCGCAAACGAGCATCCCGTGACTGGCAAGGCCGGGTGGTGGGTCAGCATGATCGGCCCCGGCAAGCCGATCGATACGGATCGCTTCTTCGTCATCTGCTCGAACGTTGTCGGTGGCTGCATGGGATCGACCGGTCCGGCCTCGACCAATTCTGAAACGGGCGAGCCCTACGGCACGGATTTTCCGGTGGTCACCATTTCCGACATGGTGCGCGCGCAGAAGCTGCTGGTCGATCATCTTGGCATCGGAACGCTGCTTGCCGTCATCGGCGGTTCGATGGGCGGGATGCAGGTTCTCGCCTGGGCCTCGCTCTTTCCCGAACGTGTGTTCGCGGCGATGCCGATCGCAACGGCAGCCAAGCATTCAGCGCAGAACATCGCGTTCCACGAGGTTGGGCGGCAGGCGGTGATGGCTGATCCCGATTGGCGTCGGGGGCGCTATCGCGTCGAGGGCGCGCGACCGGTCAAGGGGCTTTCGGTTGCGCGCATGGCTGCGCATATCACCTATCTCTCCGAGCCGGCCTTGCAGCGGAAATTCGGTCGCAAGTTCCAGGATCGTGACGCGCCGACCTTCTCCTTCGATGCTGATTTCCAGGTGGAAAGCTACCTGAGGCATCAGGGCATCACCTTCGTCGAGCGGTTCGACGCCAACTCCTATCTCTATCTTACGCGGGCGATGGATTATTTCGATCTCGCGGCCGATAACGGCGGCTCGCTTGCGGCGGCTTTCGCGCGCACCAAAACGCGTTTCTGTCTCGTCTCCTTCACCTCGGACTGGCTGTTCCCCACGGCCGACAGTCGTCAGGTCGTTCATGCGCTCAACGCGGCAGGGGCCTCGGTTTCGTTCGTCGAGATCGAGAGCGACAAAGGACACGACGCCTTCCTCCTTGAAGAGCCCAATCTCTTCGCGACAACACGCGGTTTTCTCGATGCGGCGGCGAGCGCGCGTGGCGTTGGAAAGGGGGGCGCATGAGCGCGATCCTGCCGCCCGAGACGCTGATCCGGCCCGATCATCGCCTCGTCTGGAACATGATCGGCGAAGGCACGCGTGTGCTTGATGTCGGCTGTGGAGACGGCACGCTGCTGGACGCGTTGGCGCGGACCAAGAACGTCGATGCGCGTGGTATCGAAATCTCGCGCACGGGCGTCGCGGCTTGCGTTGCCAAGGGACTTGCCGTCATTCAAGGTGATGCCGATACGGACCTCGCCGATTACCCCGACGATTGCTTCGATTTTGTCGTGCTCTCGCAGACGCTTCAGGCGACCTTTCGGCCACGGCAGGTGCTGGAACAGATGCTGCGCATCGGCCGGAATGCGGTCGTCTCCTTCCCCAATTTCGGGCATTGGCGAATGCGGAGGCATCTCCTCCTCCATGGCACGATGCCGGTGACGGAGCACCTGCCCGATACCTGGTACAACACGCCCAACATCCATTTCTGCACCATCCGCGATTTCGTGGAGCTGGCGGAGGGGTTGAAGGCGCGGATCGTTCGCGCCGATGCGCTTGATGCCGCCGGGCGACCGGTTGGCGTGCAGATGCCGTGGTGGTTCTGGAATCTGATGGGCGAGCAGGGCATCTTCTGGCTCGCGCGCGGCGAGGCGCGTTCCTAGTTACCTCGCGCTCGATCTTCGCGAAGGCGTCCCGCGGCATTGCCGGATGGCACGAGAATCGGCTGGAGAAGGCCGCGCACCCGCGCCGCCTTGCTGGCGAGCGCCGGGCGATAAACCTGTTTCGTTGCTTCGATCACGTAAACGCCCGCGAAGGGTAGCGGCAGGTTGGCTCCTACGCGCTCCCAGACCCCGGCGGTCTGGAGAAAGAACTTCCGCTGCAAGGGCGGAACGAACAGGGCTTCGCCCCAGTGCGTCGGCGTGAAGAGCGCACGGCGCATCAGTTCGGTGAGCTGGCGCTTCGAGAACGGTTGGCCGTGGCCGAAAGGGGTGGTGTCGAGCCGCGCCCAGGGGCCGCGTCGGTTCGGCACGATCATCATGATATGGCCGCCCGGTGCGAGGATGCGCCAGATCTCACTCATCAGGCCGGCCGGATCGTCCGATGTTTCGAGCGCGTGGACCAGCAGGATGCGGTCCACGACTGAATCGCGCAACGGCAGGTCCGAGGTTTCGACGAGGCTCGCGAGCGAAAGCTGCCCTGGCGGCCAGGCGACGACGCCTTGTCGCGCCGGCATGAGCGCGATGGTGCGTTCCGTGCTTTCTCGAAGGTCGTCAAGATATGGGATCGCATAGCCGAGCCCCAGCAACGCCAGACCGGAAAGATCACCCCAGCGGTGACGGATGCCGCGCAGAATCATCCGCTTCGCGACGGCGCCAAGAGAGCTTGCGTAGAAGGATTTCAGATCGACGACATCGAGATGCATGGTAGATACCGGAACGAAGCGCGGATGCGTACCGGATCGATGATAGGGAATTTGCGATGGAAATCGAAGTCTTCATGTGCCGCAGCGATAATTACGGCGTACTGATCCGCGATCCGGCGACCGGAACCGTCGCTTCCATCGACGCGCCGGAAGCGCCGGCGATCGAGGCAGCGCTTGCGCGTCGGGGCTGGCGGCTCGACCTCATCCTCGTCACGCACCGGCATTTCGACCACATCGAAGGCATAGTGCCGCTCGTTGCGAAATATGGCGCGAAGGTTGTCGCTCCCGTTCGGGCCAGGGCCGAAGTGCCGAATGCGGACCGCTATGTCGATGACGGCGATATCGTCGAGGTGGGTGCGATGAAGGCCGATGTCTGGTTCACACCCGGCCATTGCGCGGACCACATCTGTTACCATTTTGCCCGCAAGAAGGCGATTTTCGTTGCCGATGTGCTGTTCGTGATGGGCTGTGGCCGCATTCTCGATTCGACCGCCGAGCAACTTTACGCCGCCATCCGGCGTATCACCGCTCTGCCGGACGAGACCGCGATCTACTGCGGGCACGAATACACACTCTCCAATGCGAAGTTCTGTGCCCACATCGAACCGGAGAACGCGGCGATCGCCGCTCGACTGAAGGCGGTGGAGGCCGCGCGAGCGGAGGGACGCTTCACCGTGCCGACGACGCTGGCGCAGGAAAAGGCGACCAACGTCTTCATCCGCGCGAAGGATCTGGCCGAATTCGCGGCACGGCGCGAAGCCAAGAATACGTTCTGAGGCGGTGATGGTTTCAGTGCAGGCGAGTGCCAAAGAGATCGTCCGACTGCTCGATCTCAAGCCGCACCCCGAAGGCGGACACTTCCACGAGACCTTCCGCGATCCCGGGGTCGATGCCGGCGGGCGCTCATTCGGCACTGCGATCTATTACCTGCTCGAAGCCGGTGAGGTATCGGAGTGGCACCGGGTCGACGCCGCCGAGATCTGGCACTACTACGCCGGCGCGCCGCTGGTGCTTACCGTCAGCCCCAACGGGCATGACGCCTCGGCGCACCATCTCGGGCCGATACTGGCGACCGGGCAGCGGCCGCAGATCGTGGTGCCGAAAGGCCATTGGCAGAGCGCGACCAGCCTCGGAGCGTGGACGCTGGTGGGCTGTACGGTCTCGCCAGGGTTCGAGTTCGCCGGGTTCGAAATGGCGCCACCCGATTGGCGGCCAAGCCCGCGAGGAGCGCGCTGATGACTGTTCCGGAACTTTTCGGCTCGCTTGACGATGTCGCGGCCTGTGAGGAACGGCTGATGAACTGCTGGCCGAGCCACCAGACGGTGATGCTCGGAGACTGGTTGTGCCGGTTTGCGAAGGGCTATTCGGGGCGTGCCAATTCGGCCTGCAGCTTCCGGCCCGGCGCGGCGATGGGCGAGCTGGAAATAGCCGTGGTCGAGCGCCTCTACGTCGATGCTGGACTCCCCCCCTCGTTCCGGTTCTCGCCGCTGATCAACGCACGCTTTCGCGCTCGCGTCGAGGCGTTAGGCTATCGGCCGGACGATGCTTCGGTCGGGATGATCGGTGCAGCCTTCAGCGACCCGGTTTCCGAGGACCTGCGGCTTGAAGCGACGCCAAGTCCCGCATGGCTTGAAGGGGCTTGTCGCTGGCAGCAGCCTTCAAAGCGTGACCCCGCTCATCTGCTCGGGATCGTCGGCAATATCCGCGTTCCGACTCGGTTCGCGACGCTTTTCGCGGATGACGTGCCGGTCGCCTACGGGTTGATCTCGCATGATCGTGGCATGGCGGAGTTCGGTGCGGTGATGGTCGATCCGGCACGGCGTGGCAACGGCCTCGGCCGCAAGCTCGTCTCAGGCATGATCGGTTGGGCACATAACGACGGCGCGGCTCGCATCTTCCTGCAGGCCGCGATCGACAACGATGTCGCGCGCGGGCTTTATCGATCTCTCGGTTTCCGTGATCTCTACACGGCTGCCTACTGGCGCCGGCCGACGTGAATCACCGCGAGCGGGCGATCAGCGCGCCGCCAGCGATCAGTGCAGCGGCCAGGGCGAGGGACCAGCTTGCCTCCGCCCGCCCGGCCGCGATCAGCGCCAACGTCGAGATGATCGGCGCGGCATAGGAGGCGGTGCCGAGAAAGCGGATGTCACCGCGCTTCATGCCGATATCCCAGAGGAAGAACGCCGCCCCCGCCGGTCCGAGGCCCAGCAGGACGATGGCGGCCCAGGCCTTCGTGTCGGCGGGAAGGCCAGCCGGTTCGAGCGTCAGATGCGCGAGCCCAGCGACGAGGGCCGTTGCAAGACAGAAGCCGACAACGGCTTCGGTCGGAACAGCGGCCATCCGGCGCGAGAGCACGGAATAGCTTGCCCAGACGAGGGCGAAGAGGAAGGCGAGGACGTAGCCGAACAGCGGCAATGCCGCGCTGCCACCCAGCCCGCCCTTGCCGAGCGTGAGCGCGACGATGCCTGCAAAACCCATCCCTGCCCCGAGAATATGGCGGGCACCCAGCCGCTCACCCGGCAGGAGGCCGGACATCAGCACGATCAGCAGCGGCCAGAGATAGCCGATCAGGCTCGCTTCGGCCGGCGGCGCATTCTTCATCGCGCCGAAATAGAGCGCGTGCGAACCGAAGAGGCCGCCAACGCCCAGTGCCCACGCAGCGAGCGGCTGCTTGAGGAGGTGCAGCTTCCCGCGCGCAAGCAGCAAGGCGAAGCCGAGGCCGCCGCCGATGGCGAAGGTGAGCGCCGTGAGCAGAAATGGCGGCACGGCCCCGGTCGCGGCGGTCAGCAGCGCCAGCAGGCCCCAGAGGAGGATCGCCAAGAGCCCGCAAAGGGTTGGGCTGGCGAGTGTTACGGGAGAGAAGGACGGGTTCATGTCTCCCGCCTATCGCTCCGCCGGACAAAAGAAAAGGGCCGGTTTCCCGGCCCTTCCAGTGGATTCCACGGATTACGATGTGTCAGATCATGTACTGGCCGCCGTTGGCGGAGAGCGTCGAGCCGGTGATGAAGCTTGCATCGTCGCCAGCGAGGAACAGAACCGCGCGCGCGATTTCCTCCGGCTCGCCGAGGCGGCCGACCGGAATATGCGGCAGGATCGCCTTCTCGATCACGGCGGGGTCGATCGCCTTCACCATCTCGGTCGCGATATAGCCGGGGCAGATCGCGTTCACGGTAATGCCGGCGCGCGCGCCTTCCTGCGCCAACGCCTTCACGAAGCCGATATCGCCGGCCTTGGCGGCGGAGTAGTTCGCCTGCCCCATCTGCCCCTTCTGGCCGTTGACTGAGGAAATGCAGATGACGCGGCCGAACTTGCGGGCGCGCATGCCCTCCCAGAGCGGGCGGGTCATGTTGAACAGCGAATTGAGGTTGGTGTTGATGACGGCATACCACTGGTCCTTCGTCATCTTGTGGAACATGCCATCACGGGTGATGCCGGCATTGTTGACCAGCACCTCGACCGGACCGAGATCGGCCTCGACTTTGGCGATGCCGGCGGCGCAGGCATCGAAATCCGAAACATCCCACTTGTAGGTCGGGATGCCGGTCTCCTTGGTGAAGGCCGCCGCGGCTTCGTCATTGCCGGCGTAGTTCGCCGCAACCTTGTAGCCGGCCGCCTTCAGCGCCTTCGAAATCGCCGCGCCAATGCCGCGCGAACCGCCCGTAACCAATGCAACGCGAGCCATCGATATCCCCTCTTCTTGGTGCGTTTCCTGATGTGTTATTGGGAAATCCGGACGCGGATAGGCCGCGCCCGGCCGTTAGCGGTCTGCGCTCAGCGCTCCACGCACATCGCGACGCCCATGCCGCCGCCGATGCAGAGTGTAGCGAGGCCC
This sequence comes from Rhabdaerophilum sp., assembly GCA_035440785.1. Classification (GTDB taxonomy): domain Bacteria; phylum Pseudomonadota; class Alphaproteobacteria; order Rhizobiales; family Beijerinckiaceae; genus Rhabdaerophilum. The sequence goes on from DAORNC010000065.1 coordinate 9,796, forward strand.
TTCCTGGCGTTGCGGCGCTTCATCTCGAACAGCAGCGTGTTGAGAATGCGCGCACCCGAAGCGCCGATCGGATGGCCGATGGCGATCGCGCCGCCGTTGACATTGACGATCGACGGATCCCAGCCCATGTCCTTGTTCACGGCGAGGGCCTGCGCGGCGAAAGCCTCGTTCGCCTCGACGAGGTCGAGATCGCCGACCTTCCAGCCGGCCTTCTCCAGCGCGCGGCGCGAGGCCGGGATCGGGCCGGTGCCCATGATCGCAGGATCGACGCCGCAGGTCGCCCAGGAAACGATACGCGCAAGCGGGGTGATGCCGCGCTTGGCGGCTTCCGCTTCGGTCATCAGCACGGCGGCCGCCGCGCCGTCATTGATGCCGGAGGCGTTGCCGGCCGTCACCGTGCCCTCCTTGGAGAAGGCGGGTTTGAGCTTGGCCATGCCGTCAAGCGTTGCGCCGTGGCGGGGGTATTCGTCGGCATCGACGACGATGTCGCCTTTGCGGGTCTTGACCGTGAACGGGATGATCTCGTCCTTGAACTTGCCGGCCTTCTGGGCGGCCTCGGCCTTGTTCTGTGAGCCGACGGCGAACTGGTCCTGCTCGTCGCGCGTGAGCTGCCACTTGGCGGCGACGTTCTCGGCCGTGTTGCCCATGTGGTAGCCTTGGAAGGCATCGAGAAGGCCGTCGCGCAGCATGGTGTCGAGCATCTTGAGCTCGCCCATCTTCACGCCCGAGCGGAGATAGGCAACGTGCGGGGCGAGCGTCATGGATTCCATGCCGCCGGCGACGATGATGTTCGCATCGCCGTTGGCGATCTGCTGCATGCCGATCGCCATGGTACGCAGGCCCGAGCCGCAGAGCTGGTTAAGGCCCCAGGCCGTCTTCTCCTGCGGAATGCCGGCGGCCATCGCTGCCTGGCGGGCGGGGTTCTGGCCCTGATTGGCCGAGAGCACCTGGCCCAGGATCACCTCATCTACTTCGGCGCCGGCAACGCCGGCCCGCTCAAGCGCGCCCTTGATCGCGGCGGCGCCGAGCTGGGCAGCCGGAACATCGGCAAAAGCGCCGTTGAAGCTTCCGACCGCGGTGCGCGCCGCGCTTGCGATTACAATCGAATTTCCAGCCATGGGTCTCTCCTCGTCTCCTCACCGGTCCGGCATCAGGCGCTTAACCGTCCTGACTATGAGACTTGCCAAGAAACTATCGTCAAGCGAGAAACAAGGCTAAGAAAGGAAGATCGGCATTGCAAAACCGGAATGGATCGGCTGAAAGTCGGCAATTCGGGGGTGCAAGCGCCCTGTCCGAGACGAAATGGCGATTTTCGCCGATCTGGAGGAAGTATGGCGGATCAGGTTTCCAAGGAACCGACGGTGATCAAGAAATACGCCAACCGGCGCCTCTATCACACCGGCACCAGTTCCTATGTGACACTTGAGGACCTCGCACTCATGGTCCGCCAGGGTGAGGAGTTCGTCGTCAACGATGCCAAGACCGGCGAGGACATCACCCGGACAGTGCTGACCCAGATCATCTTCGAGCAGGAAAACAAGGGACAGTTCCTCCTGCCGATCGCCTTCCTGCGCCAGCTGATCCAGTTCTACGGCGACAACATGCAGGCGTTGGTGCCGCGTTATCTTGAATTCTCGCTCGGCCAGTTCATGGCCGAGCAGCAGAAGCTGCGCGAGCAGTTCGCGAAGGGCTTCTCCGGCAAGGCTTTCCCGGCCAACCCCTTCGGCGCCAATCCGATGGCGGCGATGGAGGAGCAGGTGCGCTCCAATATGGCGATCTTCCAGGAAGCGATGCGTGCTTTCGCGCCGTTCGCCGCGGGGAACAAGACTGAATCCGAACCGGCTCCGGACAAGAAAAAGGGGCGCTAAGCGCCCCTTGCTCTCAAACGCCTGTCTTCAGGGTCACGCGATTTTTCGCGATGCGATGGTGTGGTTCGCCGGCAGTTCGGTTTGCGCCGCGCCGAGGAAATCGCCCTGGAGATACTCAACGCGCCACGAGGCCAGCAGGGTTGCGGTCTCCTCGTCCTGAACCCATTCGGCAACCGTCTCGATCTTCAGATGGCGGGCGAGCTGGAGCAGCGTCTGGACGAAAAAGCGGTCGTCGGCCGAACGCGACAGGTTCTTGATGAAGGTGCCGTCGATTTTCAGGATGTCGATCGGCAGGAGTCGCATGTTGCGGAACGAGGTATGTCCGGCGCCGAAATCGTCGATCGCGACACGCGCGCCGGAATCCTTGATGCGTTCGATGAGTGCGCGGGCGGCATTGATATCCTCGATCAGCGAGGTCTCGGTGATCTCGACGATAAGGCGCTTCGCAGCGTCCGGGCTGCAGGTGACTTGCGCCTGATAGGCGGCGATCCAGTCCGGATGCAGCGCGGTGTCGGCGCCGACGTTGACTGTCAGATATACATCCGGCCGGGCGCGGAGCGTCTCAAAAGCCAGTTCGGTTACGCGGTGGTCAATGAGATGCAGGAAGCCGAGCCGCTCGGCAACCGGCACGATATGGCTGGCGCCGAGCCATTCGCCGGTCGGCGAGACCATGCGCACAAGTGATTCGTACATCGCGACCTGACCGGTTCCCGAGGCGACGATCGGTTGGAAGGCAAGACGGATGCGGCGCTCGTTCAGCGCTGAAAGAACGATATCGGTTGATTCCCGATTGTTGGTCCGCCGGTTCGCCATATCGGGATTGGCGCAATGCGCCACGAAGAAGGTATCGCTGCGCTCGGCGGCGTCGTTCAGCGCCTCCTCGCAGGCGTGGAGTGCCTCCATCGTCGTCTTGGCTTCGTTCGGCACAGCCACGGCGCCGATATGGACCGACGTGGAGATCGAGCCGGCGCTGGTTTCGATCGGCGTCGAGCGGATGGTGGTGGCAAGACGCGAGGCCACCATATCCATGTGCTCGATGAGGCTCGGCGCAAGAACGATACCGATCTTGTTGGTGGCGTAGCGGCCGAGAATGTCGCGCCGGCGCAGGACGCCCCGAAGCCGGCGGACGACGGCGGCGATGATCTCGTCGCCCACCATGTAGCCGTAGGTCTTGTTGAGCTGCGAGAGATTGTCGATGGCGACCATCATCACGACCATGGTGCGCGAATCGCGCTTCATGGTGTCGATCGCGGCCGCGAGCGCGTTGCAGAAGTCGGCACGAGTTAGTGCGCCGGTCGCGGGATCGAGGTGACGCTTGGTGACGAGCGCGGTCTCCTCCGCGGTCGGCGCGAGAATGCGACGGCAGACACCGTGAACGAGGCGAGGCTGGCCGGCGGCATTGGCAAACCAGCGGCCGCTGTCCTCGATCCAGAAGCGGACGCCGGGCGAGGGATTGACGAGATAGCGCGCCGAAAAGGAGACGCCGGTCCCACGATCGATCTGATCGCTCTCGAAGATCTCGCCGTGGCGCGAGGTCGGGCTGGCCTGGTCAACGAGGGTGGCGAAGGACGAGCCGGTTCCGAGCTGCGCCATATCGACGAGGCCGAAAAGCGGCGCCGCGTCGACATTCCAGGTCATCAGATCGGTTTCGATGTTCCACGAATAGGTCGCTTCGCCGAAATCGCGGCCGATATCGGAAATCATGTCCGCTGCCGCAGAGACGGCCCCGCCGATCTGGCTTTTGTCCGGAAATGCGATGGAATTGCTTTCGTCCGCCATTTCCGGCCTGTTTCGCTGCTTTCTGTGCTGCCGCGGTCCATTCCGTCCTAGCAGGCAGAACCTAAGGAAGCATTCTCGCCGCCATCATCGGATCGGAATGGTTAATTTTTCGCTTAAAGGTTGCATCCCGACTGGCCGTGCGACACCGGAGAACGTGTTGGCATTCTGCTTGCCACCGCCCGGATATGAGCACGATCAACCCAGTCGCCCTGTATCAAACTGAAACATTCGGTGCCGGTTTCCGGCAATACCGGAACGATGCGCATCGTCATGGCACGGGCCATCAACGAACGGAGGCTCCCATGTCCGGTTCCAAGATCTCCGAGCCTCGCTCGGTGCCGTTCATCGCCCAGTTGATCGTCGGGAATGACGGCGATCTCCGTCGACCGCTGGGCCGACGCGATGTTGCCGAGCAGCGCGAGGCGGCCTACGGCGCGGCGCTCGCCAACCGACCCTCCGCCCGGCCGCTCAGCTTCCTGCGCGTTGTTGCCTCGGTCTGAGGCCGGCAAGCAAAAAAGGCCCGAGGCAATTGCCGGGGCCTTGATCGACTTCCTCATGTCCGGATGTGGCTGGCGACCAGGCAGGGCCGCCGATATCCGCTTTACTCGGCGTTCTTGGCCGGCAGGACCTGACGGCCGCGATACATGCCGGTCTTCATGTCGATGTGGTGCGGACGACGCAGCTCGCCCGAGTTCTTGTCCTCGACATAGGTCGGGGCGGCAATCGCGTCGGCGGAGCGGCGCTGACCCCGCTTCATGCGCGAGACTTTCTTTTTCGGAACGGCCATAGTCAAACTCCTGGGCGGCACCCGGCAGGGCCGGGATCTTGAACAGACGCCATCATCCTTCGGAAAATGACATCCGGGTAAAACATGAAGCGCGCTCTATAATCGCTTGTTTTGCGAAAAGCCAGCGCAATCTCGCAGTGCTTGCAGCGACGCGGAAAACGCGCTTAATCCGGCTCCGGCAAGGCGAGGAGTGGCCGGTGACGGAACCGAAACTGACGATCGCGATGGACGAGACGGCCCGCGCGGTCGATGCTTTTCTCGAAGCGCGTCTCGCCGAGGGGCACCGGCCGGCGAGGCTGGTCGCGGCGTTGCGTCATGCGCTGTTCGCCGGCGGCAAGCGGATGCGTCCGTTTCTGGTGGTGGAAGCCGCGCGGCTGTTCGGCGTCGAGGGGGTTGGGCCGCTCCATGTCGCCGCTGCCCTGGAAGCGGTGCATTGCTACTCCCTCATTCACGACGACCTGCCGGCGATGGACAACGACGACATGCGCCGGGGGCAACCGACCGTACACCGCGCCTTCGACGAGGCAACAGCTGTCCTCGCCGGGGATTCGCTGCTGACGCTTGCCTTTACGATCCTCGCCCGAAAGGAAGCCGGAATTTCCGCCGGCCGACGGTTGCGGCTCATCGGCCAACTTGCCGATGCGGCCGGCATCGACGGGATGATCGGCGGACAGATGCTCGATCTCGCGGCCGAGGGGCGGTTCGATGCCCACCCACCCCGACAGAGCATCGCGACCATCCGCCGCCTGCAATCGCTCAAGACAGGCGCGCTCATCGTCTTCGCGCTCCGGTCTGCGGCCAGCCTAGCACCTGGCGCGACGCCGGTAGAGAAGAAGGCGCTCGCGACCTACGGGAGGGAATTGGGGCTCGCCTTCCAGATCCGCGACGATCTTCTCGATGCGGAAGGGCACAGCGGTACCGTTGGCAAGGCTGTCGGCAAGGATGCCGCCGCAGGTAAGGCGACTTTCCTCGCCCATCTCGGCATCGAAGGTGCGCGGCGCGAACTCGACCGAGCGACCGTGGCAGGCGAAGCGGCCTTGAGCGGAGCGTTCGGGGACCGAGCGTCTGTCCTGTCGGCCCTGCTCCGTTACAACCGGTCTCGGGACCGCTAGGGCGGCAGATTACAAAGCTTTCACATGCGCGGGCGCGGACAGCTTGCTATAAGGCGGCATGAAGAAACTTCTTGTCGGACTGGCACTTTTCCTCGGAGGGCTCGGCGCATGGGCCCTCGCCTCCCGCAACGACGATGACGATCGTGGGGGCGCCCAACGCTACCGCACCGAGGCGGTGCAGCGCGGCCCGATCATCGCGGCGGTTTCGTCCACGGGGACCGTCACGCCGACGACAACCGTTATCGTCGGTTCGCAGCTTTCCGGGCAGGTGGTCGAGATTCTCGCGGACTTCAACAGTCAGGTGAAGGCGGGGCAGGTGATGGCCCGGCTTAACCGCGATACCCTGATGGCGAAACGCGATGCCGCCCGTGCCGATCTCGATCAGGCGCGCGCCGCACGCGCGCTTTCCGATGCACAATCGGAGAAGGTGCAGGCGGAAATCCGGCGGGCCGAGGCGCAGGCCAACGACATGCGCGCCCAGCTCGCGCGGGCCGAGGCGCAACTTGCTGACGCGGAGACGACCTTCGAGCGCCAGCAAAACCTGAAGGCGCGCGGTATCGCCTCCGAGGTCACCCTGCAGACGGCGACGACCCAGAAGAGTACGCTGACGGCATCGAAACGCTCGGCCGAGGCGCAGATCCTTTCCAGCCAGGCGCAGATCGCCTCGTTGCGCGCCGATCTCAAGATCGTCGAGAGCCAGAAGCTCTCGGGCGATGCGGCCATCGCCAAGGCCGAGGCGCAGGTGCGGCAGATTGAGGTGGATCTTTCAAATGCCGAGATCCGCTCGCCGGTCGATGGCGTCGTCGTGCAGCGCAACGTCGAACTTGGCCAGACGGTCGCGGCGTCGCTGCAGGCGCCCACATTGTTTCT
>DAORNC010000065.1:16235-17136 GCA_035440785.1 Rhabdaerophilum sp.
CGAAATCTATGTGAACGTCGACGAGGCGGACGTAGGGCGCGTCAGGGTCGGGCAGGCGGTCGAGTTCACCGTCAACGCCTATACGGCCCGCACGTTCAAGGGGCGCGTGAAGCAGATCCGGCTCGGTTCGCAGACGGTGCAGAACGTCGTGATCTACACCACGATCGTCGAGGTTCAGAATGAGGATCTTGCGCTGCTGCCGGGGATGACGGCCAATCTCAGGGTCTTCACCGAACGTAAGAACGAGGTTCTGCGGGTGCCGAATGCGGCCTTGCGTTGGCAGCCGGCGGGCGTCGCCCGTCCGCCGGGAACATCCCCGGCGCTGACGACAACCTCTACCCCGGCAGACGGTGGGGATGCCGGTCCTTTTGTCGAGGGCGGACAGGGTGGGTCCGGCCGTGGCGGCGCGGGCGCCGGCGGTGGCAATGCCGGGGCGGCGTTGCTCGCCTCCCTCAAGGCTCAACTCGACCTCAGCGACGACCAGATGAAGACGGTCGAGAAACTCGGCCGCGAGATGCGCACCTCGATCCAGTTGGCGGGAGATAACCCGGAGGCCCGGCGCGAGGCGGCACGCGCCGCGAGACAGCGGTTCACCCGAGGTCTTGAGGAGATCCTGACCGCCGAGCAGAAGACAAAATACCAGGCGATGCGCGAGGAGCGGCGCAGCCGCAACGCCAGACCCGGCGAGACGGGCGTTCCCGGTCGCGTTCATGTGCTCGATGCCAAAGGTAATCCGCGTGCGATCACGCTCCGGATCGGTGCGACGGACGGCGCGTTCAGCGAGGTTCTTTCCGGCGAGATCAAGCCGGGTGACACGGTCATCACCGGAGCACTTGCCGCTGCCAAGGCAGGCGGCGCCTCTGGCGGTTTCCGGTTCGGGTTCTGACGATGGTGGCCGCCG
>DAORNC010000066.1:0-2653 GCA_035440785.1 Rhabdaerophilum sp.
GCTCGGCCAGTTCGCGGTCGATGCGCAGCTTGTCGTTGCCGGCCAGCTTGATCGGCGTCGGTTCGGCGAACTGGATCTCGCCCGAGATGGTCAACCGTGAACTGAGCTCGCGCAGTTCGACGGGCGCGGTGATGCGCGACGGGCGCCTCGTCCAGATCGGCGCGAGCCGCGAGATCTACAACAAGCCGGTGGATATAGAAGCCGCACGCTTCTTCTGCGATCTCAACGAGATCGAGGCGCGTGCGCGCAGCGGGCGGGTGGAAACGCCGGTCGGAATCTTCTCCGCACCCGGCAAGGCGGATGGGGAAAAGGCCATCGTCGCGATCCGCCCGCAGTCGATCCGGCTCAAGGCGGCGGGGTTCTGTCTGCCGGGGCGCATCCTCGCGCGGCGCTTCGTGGGGGAGGTTGAGCTCGTCGATCTGGCGGTTCAAGGGCTCGACCGACCGGTGCGCGCCCGGGTGCAGGACCTCGGCACCGTCCGCCCCGGTAACGATGTCGGCGTCGATATTCGCGCCGATGACGTGCTTGTGTTTTGAAGTCCTTGTTTTTGACGCGAATAGCCCCTAGGTTCGCGACCGAAAATCAAGGCGGGGCAGGTGGGTCACCGCCCTTACGAGGACGGCGTGGAGGCGTAAATGGGCAGCATGAGCATCTGGCATTGGCTGGTGGTGGCAGTGATCGTTCTGCTGCTGTTTGGCCGCGGCAAGATTCCGGAATTGATGGGAGACGTTGCCAAGGGCATCAAGTCGTTCAAGGCCGGCATGAGGGACGAAGAGTCCGCCAAGACCGATGAGCCCAAGAAGGAACTCGACGCCAAGGCCAACGAACCCGTCAAAACCGAGCAGAAGATCGGCTGATTCCGGCTGTTGAGGGGCCGGCGCGGCGCGCGCTGGCCGAAAGGTAACATCCCGCCATGTTTGATGTCGGCTGGAGCGAACTGGTCGTTATCGGCGTTGTCGCGCTGGTTGTGATCGGCCCGAAGGAACTGCCGGGCGTGATCCGCTCGGTGGGCCGTGCGGTCGGCAAGCTGCGCACGATGGCTGGCGAATTTCGCGCCCAGTTCGACGATGCCATGCGCGAAGCTGAGCTGCACGAGGTCAAGAAGACCTTCGACGACGCGGCGAGTTCCGCAACCTCGGCCGTAAACGAAGCGACAAAGCCCTTCGACGAGGTGAAGAGCGAGTTTGATGCCTCCGCCGCGAGCATCCGCGAAGATGCCGCTGGGCCGACTGCGAGCGAAAAGATCTCCGCGATCGAGGCGGATGCGAAGGCGATGGAGGCCGAGATCGCGGCCGAGAGCGCGCCGGCGCCCAAACCCCGCGCCCGCAAGAAAAAGGCCGGAACGGCCGGGGATGAGGCGGGGAACGACGCATGAGCGAACTCGATCCCAACGTGAAGACCGGTGGTTCGATCACCGGCCGTAAGGACGGCCACGACGAGATCGAGGCCTCGCGCGCCCCTCTCATCGAACATCTCACCGAGCTGCGCTCGCGCATCATCAAGGCGATGCTTGCCTTCCTCGCCATGACGATCCTGTGCTTTTCGGTCGCGAAATATATCTATTCGATCCTGGTCCACCCTTACATCTGGGCAGCGGGCGGGCCACAAAACGCGCCGCTGATCTACACGCATCCGCTCGAATATTTCTTCGTCCAGCTCAAGCTGGCGGTTTTCGGCGGCGCATTCCTCGCCTTTCCGGTGATCGCGACGCAGATCTACAAGTTCGTGGCGCCCGGCCTCTACAAGGACGAGAAGGACGCCTTCCGCCCCTATCTGATTGCTACACCGGTGTTCTTCGTTCTCGGCGCAGCGGTGGTGATGCTTATCGCGATGCCGCTTCTGATGAAGTTCTCGCTTGCCATGCAGCAGAGCGCGGGCGAAGGGCAGGCACAGATCTCGCTATTGCCGAAGGTCGATGACTATCTCAGCCTCATCATGACGCTGATCTTCGCTTTCGGCATCACCTTCCAGCTTCCTGTGATCCTGACACTGCTGGCGCGGATCGGCATAATCGACGCTGCCTTTCTTCGCGAGAAGCGCCGTTATGCCATCGTCATCGTGTTCGTGATTGCAGCGATCTTCACGCCGCCGGACATCATCAGCCAGTTCAGCCTCGCGATCCCCACCCTGGGGCTCTACGAGCTCTCCATCATCGCCGTCTCGATGGTTGAAAAGAAGCAGAAGGCGAAACGCGAGGCGGAAGAAGCCTCGGCTTGAAGCTCGACGCCTCACTTGATTTGTCGCGACCGCTTGGCCTGAAGCCACCCGTCCTCTATAGCCTCGCCATTCCCGATTTTCATGGTGACGGAAGCGATTCCGACCATGACGATAGCGTTTGACCGCCGACGATTCGCGAGCCTGACATGCACGATATCCGCGCCCTGAGAACCGACCCCGAGATCCTGAAGGCCGCTATGCTTCGCCGCGGCAAGCCGGAAGAGGCAGCGAAAGTCGTTTCGGTGCTCGAACTCGACGCTGCCTATCGCGCTGCACTTACCGAGAAGGAGACGCTGCTCGCGCGCCGCAATGCCGCCTCCAAGGAAATCGGGCAGGCAATGGCGCAGAAGGATGCCGCCAAGGCCGAGGCACTGAAGGCCGAAGTCGCCGCGGGCAAGGAGCGGCTCGCCGCGCTCGAAACCGAGACCGCCGATCT
>DAORNC010000066.1:2780-12947 GCA_035440785.1 Rhabdaerophilum sp.
CGGAGATTGAAGGGGCGAAGCTTGCCATTCCCGCCAGACGCATCGAAACCGGCGCGGATCACGTCGCGCTCGGTGAGGCGCTCGGCATGATGGATTTCGAGACGGCGGCGAAGCTCTCCGGCAGCCGCTTCGTCGTCACGCAGAAGCATATCGCCCGGCTGGAGCGTGCACTCGGCCAGTTCATGCTGGACCTGCACACCACCGAGCACGGATACACCGAGGTCAATCCGCCCATTCTGGTCAAGGACGAGGCTATGTTCGGCACCGCGCAACTGCCGAAGTTCCGTGAAGACCAGTTCATGGCGATGAGCGAGGGCACGCGGACCGAGCTTCTCGGCGATGCGCTGGGCCATGTCTCGCCCGGCGACGCGCAGGTCTTCAAGGAAGGGCTCATGACCCTCCAGAAGCTCGTTGAGAAGACGATCGAACGTGCTCCGGCGCGCGAGGATCGCTGGCTCGTTCCCACCGCCGAGGTGCCGCTCACCAATCTCGTGCGCGAGAAAATCCTCTCGGAGGAGGAACTCCCGCTGCGATTCACGGCGCTGACGCCCTGCTTCCGCGCCGAAGCCGGTTCGGCGGGGCGCGATACACGCGGGATGCTGCGCCAGCATCAGTTCAACAAGGTCGAGCTGGTCTCGATCACGACACCAGAAACCTCGCGCGACGAACACGAAAGAATGCTCTCCTGTGCCGAAACGGTGCTCAGGAAACTCGGCCTGCATTTCCGGACCATGACGCTCTGCACCGGCGACATGGGTTTTGCGAGCCAGAAGACCTATGACATCGAGGTGTGGCTGCCGGGGCAGAACACCTATCGCGAGATTTCCTCCTGCTCGGTCTGCGGTGATTTCCAGGCCCGGCGCATGGACGCCCGCTTCCGCGCGCCCGGCGACAGGGCGACGCGCTTCGTCCACACGCTCAACGGCTCGGGCGTCGCGGTCGGCCGCTGCCTGATCGCGGTGATGGAAAACTACCAGAACCCCGATGGCTCGATCACCGTGCCGGACGTGCTCCAGCCCTATATGGGCGGCCTCAAGAAGATCGAGAAAGCCTGACAGGCTGGAACTGCCACAGGATTTCCCGGCTATATCAAGATAGAAACCGAATCTTCTATAGCCCGAACGGGCGCCGGGCGGTCAGCCCGAACACGCCGAAGGCAAAAAAATGCGAATTCTTGTCACGAACGACGACGGCATCCATGCTCCGGGTCTGAAGATACTCGAAGCGATCGCCCGACAACTCTCCGATGACGTCTATGTGGTTGCGCCGGAGACGGATCAATCGGGCGTCTCGCATTCGCTATCGCTCAACGATCCGCTGCGCCTCCGGGAGATCTCCCCGAACCATTTCGCGGTGAAAGGCACGCCGACCGATTGCGTCATTATGGGCATCAAGCATATCCTGCGCGAAAAGCAGCCGGATCTCGTGCTCTCGGGCGTCAATCGCGGCCAGAATGTCGCGGAGGACGTTACTTATTCCGGAACCATCGCGGCGGCGATGGAAGGTACGATCCTCGGCGTGAAATCGATCGCGATGAGCCAGGCCTACCGGTTCGGCTCCCATGAGGGGATCGACTGGTCCTGCGCCGAGGCCTTGGGCGCAGAGACTGTTCGCAAGATCCTTGCGATCGGCATCGAGCCTGGCATTCTCGTCAACATCAACTTCCCGGCCTGCGCACCGGCGGAAGTGGCCGGCATCGCCGTTTCGGTGCAGGGTCAGCGCAATCAGGCACTGCTCGACGTGGACAAGCGCAACGACGGGCGCGGTAACCCCTATTACTGGCTCGCCTTTGCGCGCGGCCGCATCACCCCGGCCGAGGGCACGGATCTGCATGCCCTGATCGATCGGAAGATCTCCATCACGCCACTCCGGCTCGACCTCACCGACCTGCCGAGCGTCACGCGCTATGCCGAGGCGCTCGGCAACTGATGGACGGGGAGGGCGCAACCCTTTCGGACGACACTGCGCTCGCGCGCTTTATTCTCGACCTGCGTTCGCGCGGGCTGACCGAACCCGGCCTGCTCAACGCCTTCGAGCGTCTGCCACGCGCGGCATTCCTGCCGGGATTCTCGCCGGCGCAACTCTATTCGCCGCTCGCCATGCCCTTGCCCTGCGGCGAGGAGGCGACCGATCCGCTCACGCTCGCGCGCCATCTCGTGCTGCTTGATATCCGTCCCGGCCAGCGGGTGCTGGAAATCGGCACCGGCTCGGGCTTTCTCTCCGCGATCATGGCCCGGCTCGGCGCACGCGTAACGACCTACGAGCGCTATCGTACGCTGTTGCGGCGCGCGGAGGCAGCCTTTCGCGAAACCGGAATCACCGATGTCATCCCGCTGTTCGGCGACGGGCTCGCCCGGCAGGAGCGCGGCGAGGGGTTCGATCGGATCATTGTCAACGGGGCGCTGGATAGCGTTCCGCAGCATCTCGTCGACCGTCTCAGCACCAATGCCGTAATGCTCGCACATCGCCGCCGGGGCTTAGAAACGCGCCTCTTCCTGTGGAAAAAAGATCTGGCGGGCCATCCCGAGGCGACCGATTGCGGCCCCTCGCGGCTGGGGTTGATGCGCTCCGGATTACCGACGGTTCTTTGACGTGGAAAAGAACAGAAAAGCGCCCCTTCAGATTCTCTTAACCGTGGCTTTCAACCCGACCTTAAGCTGAATCCGTGTTTACTCCGGCTCATCGCTTTTGATGGTTACCGCGTGGGTCGAGTAATGCGTAAGTTCAGAATGAATGCCGCGAAGCCGCAACTGCTGGCGAGCGTCATGGTGGCGGCCTTGCTCGGAGCATGCTCCTCGGACGTGTCTCGCTTCAACGAAGATCCGTTCCAGAATCCGTTCAGTTCGCGCACTTCGTTCGATCCGGTGTCGACAAATTCCATCAACCGCAATCGCACCGCCGCGTCAGCCCCGAAATCCTTCCAGCCGATGCCGCAAAGCACGGTCTCTTCGCAGCCGCTTCCACCGCCGGGACAGATCCAGGGTCTCAATCCGAACGCCAACCTGACGACCGGCTCGATCAAGTCAGGTGTCGCCTCCGCGAATTATCCCGCATTGGTTGCCGGACCGCGCCCGGCGTTGAGCGGTGTTGCCGGCAATTCCACGGGCTGGTCCGCGATCGGCGGAACGCCGGTCACGCTCCGTGAAGGCGAGAGCATCAACACGCTGTCCCAGCGCTACAACGTCCCTGTCAGCGCCATCATGGCCGTCAACGGGCTGTCGAGCGTGCAGCAGGCTCAGCCGGGCCAGCAGATCATGATCCCTGCCTACAACGCGGTTTCGGGCAACAACACTTCCGCAAAGGCTGGCGCTCCGCAGGCCAGCGCGATCATCAATCGCCCGGCTCAGCCGATGCCCGCGGCGAGCGTCCGCTCGGCCTCGGTCCTGCCGCCGACGCCGCCGCGCAATGTATCGCCGGTCAAGGTCGCGGCCGGTCCGGTCGCGCGCAACGTCGCGCCCCAGCCGGTCTCCGATGCCGAAAAGCGCGCCGCGCAAAAGCTCCGTGAGATCAAGAACGGCAAGACGGAAACCGAAGCGAAGGCCGACGCCGCCAAGAAAAAGGCCGAGGCCGCCAAGGCAGAATTGAAGCTCGCCGAGAAAAAGAAGGCCGAGGCTGCGAAACTCGCTGCGGTGCGGAAGGCGCGGGAAGACGCCGACGCGGCCAAGGCCGCCAAGATCGCCGCCTTGAAAAAGAAAACTGCCGACGACAACATCACGACATCATCGATCTCCGAGCCCAAAACGGAGATCAAATCGAATTCCTTCGTGTCGCAGCCGATGCCGCAGGCGGAGGTCAAGCAGCCCGAGAGCGGTGGCGATCAGTTCCGCTGGCCGGCGAAGGGGCGCGTGATTTCCGGCTTCGGTGCGCGTGGAACCGGCGGGTCCAACGATGGCATCAACATTGCGCTTCCCGAAGGCACACCTGTGCGCGCCGCAGACGGCGGTACCGTCGTTCACGCGGACGATGCGCTCAAGGGTTATGGCAAGCTCGTGCTGATCCGGCATCCGAACGGCTACGTCTCGGTTTATGCCCACAACGGCGAGCTGAATGTGAAGCGCGGCGAGAGCGTCAAGCGCGGTCAGGTGATCGCCAAGTCCGGCGCAACCGGCAACGTGACCGCGCCGCAGCTCCACTTCGAGATTCGCAAGGGCTCGACCCCGGTCGATCCGACGAGGCATCTCGGAGAGTAACGCCAGAGATATCAACCCGACTCTCGCGAGACCTTGGGCCGGGTTGCCACAGCCCCGTCGCCTCCAAAGAAAGGGGCGGCGGGGTTTCTCATTCCAGTGACTGCAACCGCTGCAGCCACGGAAAGGGGCACAGAGGATAGTTATCCGATCCGCTTACCCAGCCGCCCCGCGAGATCGTTGACATATTGCCAGGCGACGCGACCAGCGCGCGAGCCACGCGTCGTTGCCCATTCCAGCGCCTCTTGATGGCGGAGGGCGATCGGGTCCTCGACCTCGTGGATGAGTCCGAAATGGTGGCAATAGGCGTCCACCATCGCAAGATAATCATCCTGGGAACATTTGTGGACGCCGAGCCAGAGGCCGAAGCGATCCGAGAGCGAAACCTTTTCCTCCACCGCCTCGTGGGGGTTGATCGCGGTCGAGCGCTCGTTTTCCATCATATCGCGCGGGAGCAGATGGCGACGGTTGGAGGTCGCATAGAACAGCACGTTGTCCGGCCGACCCTCGATGCCGCCATCAAGCACGGCCTTGAGCGATTTGTAGGAGTTCTCGCCGGCATCGAACGAAAGATCGTCGCAGAACAGGATAAACCGGAAGGGCGCCGGGCGAAGAATGTTCATCAGCGCTGGAAGGCTCTCGATATCCTCTCGATGCAATTCGATCAGCTTGAGCGGAAAGCCGGCGGCGATCATTTCGGCATGGGCGGATTTGACGAGGCTGGATTTTCCCATGCCACGCGCGCCCCAGAGCAGCACATTGTTCGCTGAATGGCCTTCGGCAAAACGGCGCGTGTTCTCGACGAGAATGTCGCGGACATGGTCGATGCCCTTGAGCAACCCGAGCGGGATACGGTTGATGCGCGGCACCGGCTGAAGGCGTCCGTTCGTGCGGGTGTCTTCTGCCGCATGCCAGAGGAAACCGTCAGCGGCCGTGAAATCCGGCGCGGGCGGCGAAGGTGGAGCGATCCTCTCCAATGATTCGGCGATGCGGGCGAGAAGAGTGGAAAGGGCGGAGAAATCAGACTGCATCGGTTCGCACATTGAGGAGAGCGGGGGCTGTCTTCGGTTAGCGCGCCACGCGGACGAAAGCCAGCGGCTTGCTGTGCTCCGCTTGCCCCGAGGCACGGGAAAAGCCGTTCTTCCCGCCGGATTCGGCAAGGAACAATTGCGTTTGCCGTTTCCCTCACTATATTCCGCGCGAGTTTGGACGGGCGTGGATGTGTTGCGCCCCAATTTTGGAGTGAGCCTTGTTCATTACCCCCGCCTTTGCCCAGGCCGCTGCGACGCCCGGCGCGAACGACATGTTCATGCAGCTTCTGCCGTTCGTCTTCGTGCTCATCATCATGTATTTCCTGCTGATCCGCCCGCAGCAGAAGCGCGCCAAGGCGCATCAGGAAATGGTCAAGAACGTCCGCCGCGGCGACGTCATCGTGATGAACAACGGCATGATCGGCAAGGTCACCAAGGTGATCGACGATGCCGAAGTCGAGGTCGAGATCGCCGACAACGTGCGTGTTCGGCTCGTTCGCGGCATGATCGCCGAGGTCCGCAGCAAGACGGAACCGGCCAAAACCGAGTAACGTTAGGGGCGGGGCCATCCAAACCGGCCCCACGCCCCTGTGATGCGTTCCAACAGGTAATCGCCGGGACGACCGGCGCGAGGGGACATGTTCAAGCAATCGGCCTTCAAATCCGCGCTCATCGCCGTCACGCTGTTTCTCGGCGTCTACTATACCCTGCCGTCGATTTTCGGCCAGGAAGCAATGAAGTCGGTCGCGAACTACCTGCCGTCCTTCCTCGTGCCGAAGAACGCAATCAAGCTCGGCCTCGATCTTCAGGGCGGGGTCCATGTGATGCTGGAGGCCGACAGGCCGGGCGTAACGCGTGACCTCGTCAAGCAGTTGCAGGAAGATGTGCGCCGGGTGCTTCGAACCGAGCGCGTGCCGCCCACAGGCGGCATCGTCGCGCAGACACGCGGTGTCAGCCTGCGCGTCGCCGACGCCGAGCAGCGCGCGAAAGTCTTCCCGAAACTGCAGGAACTGGCGCTACCGGTGACCAACGCCGTGCTCGGTAATACCGGCCAGCGCAGCCTCGAGGTCGTGGACCTCGGCGACGGTCTCATCCAGATCGCGATCACGGATGCCGAGATCAACGAACGCATCCGCCGCGCGGTGGACCAGTCGATCGAGATCTTCCGCAAGCGTATCGACCCGGATGGCGTGAAGGAGCCCTCGATCCAGCGGCAGGGGCTCGACCGCATCGTCGTGCAGGTGCCCGGCGCGAAAAGCTCCAAGGAAATCACCGACGTCCTCCAGCCCGGCAAACTCGAATTCCGCATGGTTGCGGAGCCAGGCGCGGCGCCGAACGAGATCGAGACACTACCGTATCTCGATCAGGGTGGCGGCACGATCCAGGTCGAGCGGCGTGTGCTCGTGCGCGGCGAGGACCTGACCTCCGCCGAACCGGGGTTCGACCAGCGCAATTCCGAGCCGATCGTCAATTTCCGCTTCAATGTGAAAGGCGCGCAGGCCTTCGCGAAGGTGACGACCGAAAATGTCGGCAAGCCCTTCGCCATCATTCTTGACAACAAGGTGGTCTCGGCGCCGCGCATCATCTCGCCGATCACGCAGGGGCAGGGGCAGATTTCGGGCCGGTTCACGGTCGAGGCCGCGAACCGCCTTGCGGTGCTGCTGCGCTCGGGCGCGCTGCCGGCCGCGTTCACGCTCGTCGAGGAACGTACGGTTGGCCCCGGCCTCGGCGCGGATTCGATCGCTGCGGCCAAGGTCGCCGCCTATGTCTCGGCGGCGATGATTTTCGTCTTCACAGTCGCGACCTATGGCATTCTCGGCATTATCGCGCTGGTCGCGCTCGCAGCAAACCTCGTGCTGATTTTCGCCTCGATGTCGATGCTCGGTTCGACCCTGACCCTTCCCGGTATCGCCGGCATCGTGCTGACGATGGCGATGGCGGTTGATTCCAACGTGCTGATCTATGAGCGCATCCGCGAGGAGCAGGCGGCGGGACGTTCGGCGATTTCCTCGCTGGATGCCGGCTTCAGTCGCGCGCTGGCAACGATCCTAGACGCGAACATCACCACCTTCCTTGCGGGCGCGATCCTGTTCCTTGTCGGAACCGGGCCAGTGAAAGGCTTCGCGGTCACGCTCTGCATCGGCATCGTCACCACGATCTTTACCGCCTTCACGCTGACCCGCGTCATTGTCGCGGCGTGGTATCGCTGGTTCCGGCCGAAGTCCGTTCCGATTTAAGGTTCCTGTCCGTCCGCCTGCCGAAGACCGGGGCGGCCCGCCCGTATCAAGTTCTGGAAACCGCATGAAACTCCTTCGCCTCATCCCGGACAACACCCGCTTCGGATTCATGAAATTCCGGGCGGTGAGCTTTCCGTTTTCGGCGCTGGCTTCCATCGTCGCGGTGGTTGCCTTCCTTTGGCTCGGCATGAATGTCGGCATCGACTTCAAGGGCGGCACGGTTGTCGAGTTGCAGTCCAAGACCGAGCAGGCCGATATCGCCGCCGTGCGCGCGAGCGCGGAAAAGCTCAACCTCGGCGACATCGAGGTGCAGGAATTCGGCTCGAAGCGCGATGTGTTGCTGCGCGTCGGCCTTCAGCCGGGCGGTGACAAGGCGCAGGCCGATGTCGTCGTCAAGCTGCGTTCGGTGTTCGAGGATAAATACGACTTCCGCCGGGTCGAGGTCGTCGGCCCGCGCGTTTCAGAGGAACTCGTGCAGAACGGCACCATCGGCGTGCTGCTGTCGATCCTCGTGATCCTGATCTACCTCTGGTTCCGCTACGAGTGGCAGTTCGCGGTCGGTGCCGTGATCGCCACGATGCACGACCTCGTGCTGACGATCGGCTTCTACGCCGTCACCCAGCTCCAGTTCGACCAGACCTCGATCGCCGCTATTCTGACGATCATCGGCTATTCGCTGAACGACACGGTCGTTGTCTACGATCGCGTGCGTGAGCTTCTGCGCAAGTACAAGAAGATCCATATCGACGAGATTCTCGATCTTTCGATGAACTCGACTCTCTCGCGCACGGTCATCACCTCGGTGACGACCATCCTCGCGCTAATCGCGCTCGCGATCTTCGGCGGCGATGTTATCCGCGGTTTCTGTCTTGCCATGCTGTTCGGTGTCGTCATCGGTACCTATTCGTCGATCTTCGTCGCCGCGCCGATCCTGATCTATCTCGGGGTCAGGGTGGGCGAGGGAACGGGCAGCGCCGACGACAAATCCGCAAAAAAGGAGTGAGCCGCGATGGCGGGTTCGAGTGAAAGCGGGCAGCGCGGATCGGGTTTCGTGCCCGGCGGCCACATGATCGATTCCTACGGCAACGGCGGTTTTCGCTTTGCCGGTATGTCGCATCAGGGCTCGGTGATCGCGATGCCGACGGGCGTGCAGTCCTGGGCCGTTTCGGTGCCGACACGGATTGATGTCGCCTCGCTGACCCCGGTCATTGTCGAGCTAGGACGGATCGATCTCCTGCTGATTGGCTCCGGCGAAAAGGCGTTGTCGCCGGATGCGCCGGTGGCGCGCGCCTTGCGCGAACTCGGTTTGAATGTCGAGGTAATGGATACGCCCAGCGCGGCGCGCACCTACAATGTCATGTTCTCGGAAGGCCGCCGTGTCGCCGCGGCTCTGCTTGCCATCTGAGATTTGAGGTCTCCGGTCATCCGGAGAGCTTTTCTCCCGTCCGCTCTGCCCCATATTCGACCGGAGCCAACACCGAACGAGTGCTTTCAGCCGCATGTCGAACTCCGCCTGTCACCAGGTTTCGCCGCCGGAACTCGACAATGCCTACAGCATCTGTCAGGCGACCGTCCGTCGCGAGGACCCGGACCGCTATGCCGCATGTCTGTTCGCGCCGAGGGAGACCCAACCGGGGTTGTTCGCGCTATTCGCGTTCAACGCCGAGGTAGCGCGGATCCGCGAACTCGTTTCCGAGCCGATGCCGGGCGAGATTCGCCATCAGTGGTGGCGTGAGGCGCTTTGTTGCCAAGGGCGGGATAACGAGACCCGCAACAATCCCGTCGCGCTCGCCCTAAAGGATACACTCAAGCGCTACCAACTGCCGCCCGAGCCCCTGCTGGCGCTGATCGAAGCCCGCAGTTTCGACCTTTACGACGACCCGATGCCGACATGGCTCGATCTCGAAGGCTATTGTGGCGAAACCTCTTCGGCGTTGATCCGTCTGGCGTCGATCATCCTCGCGAAGGGGGAGGATGCCGGCTCGGCCGACCTTTGCGGGCATGCCGGCGTCGCCTATGCGATCACGGGACTGTTGCGCGCCTTCCCGATCCACGCCCGCCGACAGCAGTGTTACATCCCGCACGAGGCGCTGATCGCCTGCGGTCTCGACATCGACGACATTCACGAAGGCAAGGACAGCGACGGCCTCCGTGCCGTGCTCGCCACCATGCGCGGACGGGCGCGCGATCATTTCGACAAGGTGCGCGGTCGGATTGGTGAACTCGATCCACGCATCCGGGCGGCCTTCTTTCCGGTCTGTCTATGCCCGGCCTATCTCGAAGCAATGGAGAAACCGGACTACCAGCCTTACCATGCGCGGATAGGCATTTCGCCGTTGCGACGGTTGTTCATTATCGCTCGTAGCGCCTGGCGCGCGCGAGGCTGAATTCACTCAGGCACCCGTTTCGTCGAGCCAGCGGGTCAGAGCCGACTTGGCGCGCGCGGTGATCATGCGCTTGCGCGCGACCGCCTTCTCCTTGCCCTTGAGCCGTTTGCCGTTCGCATCGCGTGGCGCCTTCGCAATCACCGGGAACAAGCCGAAGTTGATGTTCATCGGCTGGTATGAAGGTGGGCCAGCATCGATGGTCTCGATATGCCCGCCGGTAATGTGATTGAGAAGTGCACCGAGCGCCGTCTCTGCCGGAGGGGGAGGGAGTATCCGTCCGAGCCGTTCGGCGGCAGCGAAACGCCCCGCCATGTGGCCGACAGCC
>DAORNC010000066.1:12957-13294 GCA_035440785.1 Rhabdaerophilum sp.
TTCGACATAGCCCTCGCAGCCGGTGACTTGCCCGGCGAACCGCAGGCTCGGCATGACCTTCAGTCGCAGCACGCCATCGAGATGGCGGGGCGAATTGAGGTAGGTATTGCGGTGGATTCCGCCGAGCCGCGCAAACTCCGCCTGCTCCAGCCCGGGAATCATCCGGAAGATTTCGCCCTGCGGCCCGTATTTCAGCTTCGTCTGAAAGCCGACCATGTTGTAGAGCGTGCCGAGCTTGTTGTCCTGCCGGAGCTGGACGATGGCATAGGGTTTAACGGTCGGATCATGCGGATTCGTGAGGCCGACCGGCTTCATCGGGCCGTGGCGCAGCGTCTCC
>DAORNC010000066.1:13360-13695 GCA_035440785.1 Rhabdaerophilum sp.
CACTCGCGGAACTCGGTTTTCTCACCGGCGAGGAGCGCGGCGACAAAAGCCTCGTATTGCGCCTTGTCCATCGGGCAGTTGATGTAGTCCGCGCCAGTGCCACCCGGCCCGGCTTTATCGTAGCGGGATTGGAACCAGGCCTTGCCCATGTCGATGCTTTCGAAATGGACGATCGGCGCGATGGCATCGAAGAAAGCGAGCGAATCCTCGCCCGTCAACCTGCGGATCGCATCCGCCAGCGCCGGCGAGGTGAGAGGCCCGGTCGCGACGATAACATTGTCCCATTCGGCCGAAGGGAGCCCGCCGACTTCGCCCCGTTCGATCGTCACCAGCGG
>DAORNC010000066.1:13705-16975 GCA_035440785.1 Rhabdaerophilum sp.
TGCAGCAAGCCGTTCACTGATCTCGCCGGAAAATGCGTCGCGATCGACCGCCAGCGCCGAGCCGGCCGGGACTTGATGCCGGTCTGCCGATTCCATCACGATCGAGCCGAGTCGGCGCATCTCGTGGTGGATCAACCCCACGGCGTTGAGATCAGAGTCGTCCGAGCGGAACGAGTTCGAGCACACAAGTTCGGCGAGGCCTTGCGTCTTGTGTGCCTCGGTCATCCGCACGGGGCGCATTTCGTGCAGGATGACCGGCACGCCTGCCTGGGCGATCTGCCAAGCGGCTTCCGAACCGGCGAGACCGCCGCCAACAACATGGACGGGAGAAGGAGTCTGATGGGTCATGCCGGCGTCATATCAGGAATTCATCCGGAGAGGCGAGCGGCAACCGAACAAAAAAAGGCCCGCCGAAGCGGGCCAGGATCACGAACCGACAGGGAGAAGGCCGGTACGCGTTTAGAACCGGGATCAGGCCGCAGCGACCTGACGTGCCGCCTGCTCGATCGAGCCGCGGTCGAGGCCGATATCGGCCAGTTCACGGTCGGAGAGCTGCGAGAGAGCCTCGATATTGCGGCGATAACGCAGCCAAGCCTGGATGCGAGCGATGATATGAGTGATGAACATTTTCGTCTCCTGAAGAATTTATCTGCAGCTGGAGGCGGCGGCTGTTGGCCGGCACGCTGTCTCTTTGCTGTGCACGGGAGACTGTTTGCAGTGCAACAAAGGCGAAATATGGGCAGAGCTGGCCCTGTTTGAGGTGCCAGCCATGCTTTTTTCGCATGGCTGATTGATAAAATTTTGACAATTCTCGCGGCGATCACCCCTTCGGCGGAATGAATGCCTGGGAAATGTCCATGAAAACATCAAGAGATTCCAAGACATTGATATCCTGCGACAGGGCGGGGCAGGCGCTCATGTCCGCCAGCCCGGGGTGCGCTTCGTTGAGAAACCGCAGAATACAGGCGATCGTGACATCCGCCTGCGATATCGCCTCGCCGAACCAGTAGCGCGCGGAATCCGCGGTCCGCTCCCGCTCCAGGAGCGCCAGCGTCTCGCCGATCTGGCTGCGGCAGCGCGCGACATAGAAATCCGATGCCTGATCGTGCAGCCGCAACTCATAGAAGAGGCTCACCGCCTTGTCGCCGATACCGGTCGCCAGCGCACACACCCGCTGCACAGCGGTGCGCAACGGCCCCTTGCGCGGCATCAGCGCCTTTTCCGGCGGCACGAGACGATCGAGATAGTCGAGGATCGCCTGACTCTCGACCAGCGCGATACCGTCATCCTGCACCAGAACCGGTACGCGGAGCAGTGGATTATAGGGACGGATCTTGTCGGCCTCGCCGAAGGTTGACCACGGCTTGTGCTCGAAGGGAAGATCATAGAGCCGCATCGTGATGCCAACGCGGCGCACGAAGGGCGAATCGAATTGCCCGATGAGAATCATTTCCAGTCCTTCTCAGAAACGATCCCCTCCGCTTCCGAGGCTAGGACGAGGCTGGCCGCCTTGCAAGCACCTCGCGCATGAAGCGCCCGGTATGGCTTGCCGGCGCCTTCGCGATTGTTTCCGGCGTGCCCTGCGCAACTACAAGCCCGCCGCCGTCTCCGCCCTCGGGCCCCATGTCGATGACCCAGTCAGCGGTCTTGATGACTTCAAGGTTGTGCTCGATCACCACGACCGTATTGCCCTGATCGACCAGCTCGTGCAGCACCTCCATGAGCTTGGCGACATCATGAAAATGCAGTCCCGTGGTCGGCTCGTCGAGGATATAGAGCGTCCGCCCGGTTGAACGTCGGGAAAGCTCTTTGGAGAGCTTGACGCGCTGAGCCTCGCCACCCGAGAGCGTCGTCGCCTGCTGGCCAACCTTGACATAGCCGAGGCCAACGCGCGCAAGCGTTTCCATCTTGTCGCGGATCGACGGCACGGACTTGAACAACCCCGCCGCTTCCTCGACGCTCATATCGAGCACATCGGCGATGGATTTCTCGCAGAACTTCACTTCCAAGGTTTCGCGATCATAGCGCTTGCCCTTGCAGACGTCGCAGGTGACGTAGACATCGGGCAGGAAGTGCATCTCGATCTTGACGACGCCGTCGCCCTGGCAGGCCTCGCAGCGTCCGCCCTTGACGTTGAAGGAAAAGCGCCCCGGCCCGTAGCCGCGCGCCTTCGCCTCCGGCAGGTTGGTGAACCACTCGCGGATCGGTGTGAAGGCGCCGGTATAGGTCGCCGGATTCGAGCGCGGCGTGCGCCCGATGGGGCTCTGGTCAATGTCGATCACCTTGTCGAGCAGTTCCAGCCCCTCAATGCGCTCGAACGGGGCAGGGTGCTCCATCGCGCCGTTGAGGCGACGCGCGGCGGCTTTGTAGAGTGTCTCGATCACCAGCGTCGATTTGCCGCCGCCGGAAACGCCGGTCACGCAAGTAAAGAGCCCGAGCGGGATTTCGACATCGACCGCCTTGAGGTTATTGCCGCGCGCACCCGTCAGCTTCAGCATGCGCGATTTCTGCGGCGCACGGCGCTTCTTCGGGATCATCACCGATTTCCGGCCCGTAAGATAATCCGCCGTCAGCGATTTCGGGTTGGCCATCACCTCGTCTGGCGTACCGACCGCAATGATCTCGCCGCCGTGGATGCCCGCGCCGGGGCCGATATCGACCACGTAGTCCGCCTCGCGGATCGCGTCCTCGTCGTGCTCGACGACAATGACCGAATTGCCGAGATCGCGCAGTCGTTTCAGCGTGCCGAGCAGCCGCTCGTTATCGCGCTGGTGCAGCCCGATTGAAGGTTCGTCGAGCACATAGAGCACGCCGGTCAGGCCCGAACCGATCTGCGAAGCGAGACGGATGCGCTGGCTTTCGCCCCCCGAAAGCGAACCGGAACCGCGGCTCAGCGTCAGGTATTCGAGTCCGACATCGTTGAGAAAACGCAAACGGTCGCGGATTTCCTTGAGCACGCGCCCGGCGATCTCGTTCTGCTTCGCTGTCAGTCTTTGCGGCAGGGCCTCATACCAGTTGCCGGCATCCTTCACCGACAGCGCTGCGACCTCGCCGATATGGCAACCGCCGATCTTCACCGCAAGCGCTTCCGGCTTGAGGCGATGGCCGCCACAGTCCGAGCACGGCGTCTCGCTCATGAAGCGCGAGATTTCCTCGCGACTCCAGTCGCTCTCGGTTTCCTTGTAGCGCCGTTCGAGGTTAGTGATAATACCCTCGAAAGGCTTCTTCACCTCGTAGGCCCGCATGCCGTCGTTGTAGGCGAAACGGATC
>DAORNC010000067.1:0-2514 GCA_035440785.1 Rhabdaerophilum sp.
CCGATCCGCGTTTCGCCGAGCGCGAGGCCCGCAAGGTCAATCGCGACATCTTGCGCGACGAGATCGAGCAGCGACTGGCGTGCGACGGCGCGGCGCATTGGGCGGCGCGCCTCAACCGCCACGGCGTGCCGGCCGGCGAAGTTCTCAGCGTGCCGGATGTGCTCGATCACCCCCAGATCCGCGAGCGGGGACTCGTGCGGATTTTCGATGACGTCGAGGGAGTAGACCGACCGGTTCGCGTCGTCCGCTCCGGCTTCCGGCTCGGCAGCGGCGATCCCGGTCCCAAATCGCCACCCCCCGCGCTCGGCGCGGATACGGACGATATTCTTGCCGGACTGGGTTACGCTCCAGAAATCATTGCCTCGCTGCGAAGGGAGAAGGCGATATGAGCCGCACGCCGAAAAGTCCCGAGGATTGGTGGCGGACAGCAATCATCGACATGAAGCCCGGCGAGATCCGCTTTCGTGGCTATGCGGTTGAGGAACTCGTCGGCCGCCTCGGTTTCGTCGAGATGATCTGGCTGATGACCCGTGGCGAGCTGCCGGACCCGCGCGCCGCGCGCCTGCTCGAAGCGGCGCTGGTCGCGGCCGTAGATCATGGCCCGCAGGCGCCTTCGATTGCCATTGCGCGGATGGCGATGACCTGTGGTGTCGGCATCAATAACGCAATGGCTTCTGCCATCAATGCGCTCGGCGATGTGCATGGTGGAGCGGGCGAGCAGTGTGTCGCGCTCTATCAGGATATCGCGACGCGGATGGATGCGGATCGCCTGCCGCTTGACGAGGCCGCTGCTGCCACGCTCGCCGCTTTGAAGGAGGCGGGCGTGAGTCATGTGCCAGGTTTCGGCCACCGCTTCCACCCCATCGATCCGCGCGCCCCGCGTCTGCTCGAGCTTGCCGAGGCGGCCGCGGGCGAGGGTGTGGTCGACGGCCGCTTCGTCGCGATCGGCCGCGCGATGGAAGATATGATCGCCGGACAACGCGGTGGTCGGCGCATCCCGATGAATATCGACGGGGCGACCGGCGTGATCTTTGCCGAACTGGGCTTTCCGCCGGTTCTGTGCCGCGGCCTGTTCATCCTTTCGCGCTCGGTTGGTGCGCTGGCCCATGCCCACGAGGAATCGCAATCGGGCGAGCGCAACAAGGGCCCCATTCCTCGTCACCTGCTCTGGACCTATGACGGGCACCTGCCGAGGGGGATGCCGCAAAAAATTTGACAGGCGCAAATCACGTCAGGTTCGCGACAGCTTTGCGGGATAGCGGGTGCGGAAGGACCGCGACGAGAAGAAAAGACTGCGACGAGAAGACTCGGCAAACCTAGTGGCAATCGCGGAAACATATGCCAGTATCCGTTGCATAAGAATGTTCCATAAAGGGAGGATGACGATGAAATCACGGCGAGACATCATGAAGGCGGGCCTCGCAGCAGGCGTGGCCGCCGGGTTGCCGCTGGCTTTTTCCGCCGGGGCGGTTGCGCAGGCCCTGACCTCGCTTCAGATCTTCGTGCCGGCTGCGCCGGGCGGCGGCTGGGACGGCACCGGTCGTGCCATCGAGGCCGTCATGCGGGCCGAGAAGATCATGGAGAATTTCCAGTTCGAGCACGCGCCGGGCGCCGGCGGTGTGGTCGGCATGCCGAAATTCATGTCGTCCAAGAAGGGCCAGCCCAACGCGATCATGATCGGTGGCATGGTGATGGTCGGCGCGATCATCGCCAACAAGGCACCGCTGAAGCTCTCCGACCTGACGCCGATTGCGCGGTTGACCGGCGAGTTCGAGGCGATTGTCGTTCATGCCGATAGCCCCTTCAAGACGATGAAGGATCTCGTGACCGCCTTCAAGGCGGACCCCGGCAAGATTTCCTGGGCCGGCGGTTCGGCCGGCGGCACGGATCACATTCTCGCGGGCATGATCGCCAAGGCGGTCGGCGTCGATCCGAAGCGGGTCGCCTATGTGGCGTATGCCGGTGGCGGGCCGGCCACGGCGGCGCTCCTGGGCAATCAGGTCTCCTGCGGCATTTCCGGTTACGGCGAATTCGCCGAGCAGATCAAGGCCGGCAAGCTGCGCGTTCTCGCGCTCTCGTCCGACAAACGCCAGCCGGGCATCGATGCGCCGACGCTGAAGGAACAGGGCGTCGATGTCGAGCTGTTCAACTGGCGTGGCGTGTTCGGGGCACCTGGCATCACCAAGGAACAGCAGGCGGTCCTCATCGGTCTCTTCGAAAAGCTGGTCATCAGTGAGGGCTGGAAGAACGAGCTGAACAAGCGCGACTGGACCGGCATCTACCTGCCGGGTGACGGGTTTGGGAAATACATCGACAGCGAAGTGACCCGCATCACCGGCATCCTAACCGATCTCGGCCTCGCGAAGAAGTAAGCCATGTCCCTGCGCCCGGCGCTGCCCGAGACCTGCGTCGGGCTTTTCATGGTCGGATTCGCGGCTGTGGTGGGTACCGCCACAGCCGCCATTCCCGATTCGGCTTATGCCCGTGTCGGCCCGGCCGTCATCCCCTGGGCGA
>DAORNC010000067.1:2524-11212 GCA_035440785.1 Rhabdaerophilum sp.
GCTGGTTTTTTTCGGGCTGCTGCTCGCGGTCCAGGGGCTGCGAGGCGGCTGGGAACACGAACGCGAGACCGCGTTCGACCTGCGTTCGCTGAGCTGGCTCGGCGCTGGCCTCATTCTCAACCTTGTGCTGATCGACGGCGTGCGCGTGGGCGAAACCACGCTCGTGCCGCGCGTCGGGTTCATTCTCTCCTCAACCGTGATGTTCTTCTGCACCGCGAGGGCCTTCGGCAGCGCGCGCCCTGTCAGGGACGGCCTGATCGGCTTCACGCTGGCGATTGTCGCCTATGTCGGCTTTGACCGTGTGCTCGGTTACCAGATCGGCTCCGGCCTTATTGAAAGGTTCCTGTGATGGATACCTTCGGGAACCTGATGCAGGGGTTCGCCATCGCGCTGACCCCGATCAACCTGATGTGGTGCCTTGTCGGCGTCGCGGTCGGCACCGCCATCGGCGTGCTGCCGGGCCTCGGCCCGGCCCTGACGATCGCCCTGCTGCTGCCGATCACCACCAAGGTCGATCCGACCGCGGCCTTCATTCTCTTTGCTGGCATCTACTACGGCGCGATGTATGGCGGTTCGACCACGTCGATCCTGCTCAATACGCCGGGCGAAAGCGCGTCCATCGTGACTTCGCTCGAAGGCAACAAGATGGCCCGACGTGGTCGCGCCGGAGCGGCGCTGGCGACGGCGGCGATCGGCTCGTTCGTGGCGGGCACCATCGGCACCATCGGCATCACCTTCGTCGCGGAGCCGGTCGTCAATTTTGCGCTGAAATTCGGGCCCGCCGAATATTTCTCGCTCATGATCCTGTGTTTCATCACCGTCTCGGCGGTGTTGGGCAACTCGGCCGTGCGCGGGCTGACGGCACTTTTCGTCGGCATGTTCCTCGGGATGATCGGCGTTGATAACCAGTCCGGGCAGCTCCGCTTCACTTTTGGCATTGTCGAACTGTACGACGGCATCAACGTGATCGTCGTCGCGGTTGGCCTGTTCGCGATTGGTGAGACGCTCTGGCTGGCGGCGATGCCGAAGGAGAAGGAAGAAGAGCCGCTCGCGATCAAGGATTCGATCATGATGAGCCGCGAGGATTGGCGGCGGTCGTGGAAGCCCTGGATCCGGGGTTCGCTGATTGGTTTCCCCATTGGCGCGATGCCGGCTGGCGGTGCCGAGATCCCGACGTTCCTTTCTTATTCTATCGAGAAGAAGCTCTCGGAGAAGCCGGAGGAATTCGGCCACGGCGCCATTGAGGGCGTCGCGGGTCCTGAGGCGGCGAACAACGCTTCTGCCGCCGGTGTGCTCGTGCCGATGCTTGCACTCGGCCTGCCGACCTCGGCGACTGCGGCGGTAATGCTCTCGGCGTTTCAGAGCTACGGGATCAACCCCGGTCCGCAGCTGCTCTCGACCAATGGCGCGCTGATCTGGGGCCTCATCGCCTCGCTCTACATCGGCAACGTGATGCTGCTGGTGCTCAACCTGCCGCTCGTCGGCCTCTGGGTGAAGATGCTGAAGATCCCGGCGCCGCTGATGTATGGCGGCATCCTGATCTTCGCGACCATCGGCACCTATGGCATCTCACGCTCAGTGGTGGACCTCATCCTGCTCTATTCGATCGGCGTGATGGGCTTCTTCATGCGGAAATACGATTTTCCCACCGCGCCGGTTATCATCGGCATGATCCTTGGACCGCTCGCCGAGATGAATTTCCGGCAGGCGATGACGATCAGCCAGGGCAGCTTCGCGATCTTCTTTGAAAAGCCGCTCTCGCTGTTCTTGCTGGTATTGACGGCGCTGGCGCTGATCGGCCCACCGGTCTGGTCCTATCTCAGGTCAGGGAACCGTTCCGTCGGGGCGTGAGCCTCGGCCAAAGCTTTGACCTCTTGTGGCCGGTGATCCTAGAGCTTGCCGGTCATCGCCTTTTCGAAGAGCACGCGCGCGGCCGCCTCGTCGAGCGGAACGGGGTTGCCACCCGCCGTCGGGTCGTTCGGCGACATCTTCGCCATCAGCGCGATATCCGGGGCTTTCACGCCGAAGTCCGGCAGGGTGTGCGGCACACCGAGATCGGCCCGAAGCTGCATGACGAAATCGAGAAACGCGCCGTAGCTCGGCCTGAGGCCGAGATAGGCCGCGACACGCCCGATCTTCTCTTCGATGGCCTTGCGGTTGAACTCCAGCACATATGGCATGAACACGGCGTTCGTCATGCCGTGGTGCGTATTGTAGAGCGAGCCGACCGGGTGACTGAGCGCGTGGATTGCGCCGAGCGCCTTCTGGAACGCGGTTGCGCCCATCGCGGCGGCGCTCATCATCTGCGCGCGTGCCTCGATATCCGTGCCGTTCTTCGTGGCGCGGGGGAGGTTTTCCTTGACGAGCCGCATACCCTCAAGCGCGATTCCGTCCGCGAGCGGGTGGTAGAATGGGCCGCAGTAAGCCTCGAGGCAATGCGCGAAAGCGTCCATGCCGGTGCCCACCGTGATGAAGGTCGGCATCCCCACCGTCAGTTCCGGATCGCAGATCGTGATCTTCGGCATCATCAGCGGATGGAAGATCACCTTCTTCGTATGCGTTACCTCGTCGGTGATGACACCGGCGCGGCCAACCTCGGAACCGGTGCCGGCGGTGGTCGGCACGGCGATGATCGGGAAGATGCCCTTGGGGTCGGCGCGGGTCCACCAGTCGCCGATATCCTCGAAATCCCACATCGGACGGGTCTGTCCGGCCATGAAGGCGATAACCTTGCCGGCATCGAGCGCCGAGCCTCCGCCGAAGGCGATGACGCCATCATGCTTGCCCGCGCGCAGCACCGCGATGCCGGCCTCGACATTGGCCGCGACGGGGTTCGGCTTCACATCCGAGAAGACCGCGTAGGGAAGGCCAGCCGCATCGAGTTGCGCCTTGGCGGCGGCGATCATCGGCTGGGTCGCGAGAAACGGATCGGTCACGAGCAGCGGACGGGCGATTCCGGCAGCCCTCGCGGCATCCGCGAGTTCCGCGATACGCCCGGCACCGAACTTGATGCTGGTGGGATAGTTCCAGTTGCCACGCAGGTTCATGAGGGTCTTTCAGAGTTTTTTGAGATGGAAGCTTTTGGGGCGGGTCAGGCTCTCGTAGCCGAGGCTCGAGAGCGAGGCGCCGCGTCCGGTATCCTTGACGCCGGTCCAGGCGAGGCCGGGATCGAGATAATCGCAGCGGTTCATGAACACCGTTCCGGTCTCCAGCGCCTCGCCGATCTGCTGGGCAGCGGCCTCGTCACGCGTGAAGATGGCGGCGGTGAGGCCATACTGGCTGTCGTTCATCAGCCGGATCGCCTCTTCGTCGGACGCGACCGGCATGATGCCGATGACGGGTCCGAAGGTCTCCTCGTTCATCACCAGCATCGAGTGATCGACTTGCGTGAAGATCTGCGGCGCAAGATAGGGCGTGCCGGCCTTGTCGGCCGGGAAGGCAGCAGGATCGAGCAGCGGCTTCGCCCCCTTGGCTAGGGCGTCGGCGTTATGGGCGCGCACGGTCTCGGCGAGGCGGAGCTGCGCCATCGGCCCGAGGGTTGTCGCCTCGTCCATCGGGTTGCCGAGCACATACGTCGCGGTCAGCGCAGCTGCTTTCCGAACGAAGGTGTCGTAGATGTCCTTGTGGACATAGACGCGCTCAATGCCGCAGCAGCACTGGCCGGAATTGAAGAAGGCGCCGTCGATCACCGTCTCGACCGCCTGTTTCAGGTCGGCATCCGCCCGCACATAGGCCGGGTCCTTGCCACCGAGTTCGAGGCCGACGGAGGCGAAGGTGCCCGCCGCCGCGCGCTCGATCGCCCGCCCGGCCTCGACCGAGCCGGTGAAGGCGACGTGATCGATCGCGCCGGAGGCGATCAGCCGTGTCGTATCCTCATGGCCGAGCACAAGCCATTGGAAGAGGCCCTTCGGCAAACCCGCCTTGTCGGCGGCCATCTGGAAGCGCTTTCCCACGAGAATGGTCTGCGCCGCGTGCTTGAGGATCACGGCGTTGCCGGCCATCAGCGCGGGGACGACCGTGTTGACGGCGGTGAGATAGGGGTAATTCCACGGCGCGATGGTGAGGACAACACCGACCGGATCACGGCGGATATAGCGCGTGAAACCTTCCTTGCCCTCCGGCATCACCGGCGCGAGCGTCTTTTCGGCGATGGCGATCATGTGGCGTGCGCGCTCGGCGAAACCGTTGAGTTCGCCCGCGGCATAGCGGATCGGCCGACCCATCTGGCGCGTGAGTTCGGGGCCAATCTCATCTTTCATCGCGAGCATGGCCTCGACGAAGGCGGTGAGAAGGCGCGCGCGCTCCGGAATCGGCACGCGCTTCCACGCAGCCTGCGCGGTTCGCGCGGCAGCGATGGATGCCTCGATCTCGGCGGGCATCGCGGCCGCAAATCGTGCGACCTCGCTGCCATCGATGGGGGAAATGCAGACGATATCGGACATGGAGTTCTTCTCGGAAGCCTTCTTGAAAATGAACCGGGAATGTTTGACCTCGCGCGGCCTCAATACCGTTCAAAGCCGCGGAACAACTCCCAATCCGTCACCTTGCGGTCGAACTCCGCCTGCTCCCAGCGCGCGGTGTGGACGTAGTGGTCGATCACGTCGTCGCCCAGGGCTGCGCGGAGCATTTTTGACTTGTCGAGCGTAACGGTGGCCTCGCGCAGCGTTTTCGGCACGTCCGGCAGCTTCTGAACGGCATAGGCATCGCCGGAGAAGGGTGCGCCAAGTTCAAGTTTCTCGTCGATTCCTTGAAGGCCTGTCGCGATCAGCGCGGCGAAGGCGAGATAGGGATTGAGATCAGCCCCGCCGATCCGGCACTCGATGCGGATCGCCTTGGTGCTTTCGCCGCAGAGGCGGAAACCGGCCGTGCGATTGTCGCGGCTCCAGATCGTCTTGGTCGGCGCGAAGGTGCCGGCCATGAAGCGCTTGTAAGAATTGATGTAGGGCGCGAGGAAATAGGTCATGTCCTTCGCGTATTTGATCTGCCCGGCGACGAAGGAGCGCATCAGCGCGCTCATGCCGTATTCGGCCTTCGGATCGAGGAACAGCGGCGTCTTGCCGTCCTTGCTCCACAGCGAGGCATGGACGTGCGAGGACGAGCCGGCGAGATCGGCGCGCCACTTCGCCATGAAGGTTACGGCCTTGCCCTTGCCCCAGGCTATTTCCTTGATGCCGTTCTTGATGATGACGTGCCGGTCGGCCATGTCGAGCGCATCGGCATAGCGGACATTGATCTCCTCCTGCCCCGGCCCCCATTCGCCTTTCGAATTCTCCACGGGAATGCCCGCGCCGGCGAGGCCGAGACGCACCGCGCGCATCACCTCCTCTTCCTTCGAGGTCTGGAGGATGTGGTAGTCCTCGATGTAATATCCGGCGGTTTTCGGCTCGTGATAGCGCTTGGCGCGGATCGCCTCGTAGTTCTCGTCGAACAGGTAGAATTCGAGTTCCGAGGCGAAATAGGCACGCATATTACGTTCGGCGAGGCGCGCGATCTGCTTCTTAAGCATCGCGCGCGGCGAATGCGGAACGTCGTGGTGGTGATGGTCCTGCACGTCGCAGATCACCATCGCGGTGGCCGGCAGCCACGGCACGCGGCGGAGCGTCGTCATATCCGACTTCAGGACGAAATCGCCGTAGCCCTTCTCCCAGCTCGCGGCCTTGTAGCCCGGCACCGGCTCCATATCGATGTCGTCGGCGAGGAGATAATCGCAGGCATGGGTTTCCTCATGGCCGCCATTGACGAAGAACTCGCCGTGGAACCGCTTGCCGATCAGCCGGCCCTGCATATCGACCATGCAGACGAGAACGGTGTCGATCTCGCCGGCGGCAACCGCTGCCTTGAGACCCGCGAAGTCAAGGTTCTGCGCCATTCAAGTTCCCTCAGCCGAAGCGCGAAGCGTGGATAATGCCTTGCCGGCAGCACATGACAATGCGTTTTTTCGTAGCCGTCAAAATATTTTTCCGGGTGCCATGTTCTTGACTTGATCGTTAGCCAACTCAAGTCCATCATGATAAAAAGCAGGAGGTTCGTTCCGACGATTCTTCCGCGATTCCCGATGCTTGGGTCGAAATGGCCCGCGAGACGCCCCGGCGCGATCCGGGTGTTGGAAACGGAAATTGAATAACGGCGGTTCCCTTCTTCTGCATCTACTGGGTGGTATCGCCTTGCTGCTGTGGTCGACGCGGCTTGTGAAAACCGGCGTCCAGCGTGCGTTTGGCGATCAACTCCGCAGTTTGCTGCAGCGCGCGACAGAAAACCGGGTTCGAGCCTGCGGGCTTGGTGTACTGGTCTCGACCGCATTGCAGAGTTCGACCGCGACGGCACTACTGCTCGTCTCCTTCGCCTCGCGCGGGCTGATTGCGCTCGGTCCGGCGCTCGCGGTGATGCTTGGCGCCGATATCGGCTCGACGTTGGTTGTCCAGGCGCTGAGTTTCGATCTCAAGGCGCTGGTCCCGGTCCTGTTGATCGGCGGCGTCGCGGCCTTCATGCTGTCCGACAATTCGACCGTCCGGCAGAGCGGTCGAATCGTCATCGGCCTCGCGTTGATGATCCTTTCGCTTGGCATGATCGTCGGCACATCGACGGCGATGCGCGAACATCCGACGCTGACCTTCGTGCTTTCCCGCCTCGGGGACGAGCCGATCCTCTCCGTGTTGCTGGCCGCCGGATTGACATGGCTGCTGCATTCCTCCGTCGCGATGGTGCTGTTCATCATGGCACTTACGGGCGCGCAGGTCGTTTCGCTCGAACTCGCGCTCGTCCTGCTGATTGGCGCGAACATCGGCGGCGGGCTCATTCCGCTCGGCCTCGGCTGGCGCGAACCGCAGGCGGCGCGGCGCATTCTCGTCGGCAATCTTGCGTTCCGGGTCACGGGAGCGCTTTTCGTGCTCGTGGTTTTGGGTTCGTTTCAGAACCCCTCCTGGGTATCGGGGCAGCAGCCCGCGCGCGTGATCGCCAACGCGCATATGCTGTTCAACATGGCGCTCGCCGTCGTTTTCCTGCCGTTCGTCGAGCCGATATCCCGCCTTCTGACGCGCTATTTGCCGGAAGACGAAAGCCGTGAGGCAAGCCTGAGCCGGCCGATCCATCTCGACGAGGTTCTGCTCGACCAGCCGGCGCTCGCGCTTGGGGCGGCTTCGCGCGAGGTGATGCGGCTTGCCGAGCGTGTCGAGGCGATGCTTTCGGATACGATCCACACCTTCTCCGACAACGACGACAAACGCCGTATCGCGATCCGCAAGCTTGATGACGAGGTCGATGCCCTGCAGGAGGCGATCAAGCTCTATCTGACCCGTCTGACGCGCCAGCCCTTGAGCGAGGAGGATGCGCGGCGCGCTTTCGATCTCATCCTCTTCACCACCAATCTCGAGCATGTCGGTGATATCATCGACAAGAACCTGCTCGAACTCGCGGCCAAGAAGCGACGTCATTCCGTGAGTTTTTCCGAGGCGGGCTGGGAGGAACTCACCGAGTTTCATGCCCGCATTGTCCGGCAGATGAAGCTCGCGATGACGGTGTTCATGACCAAGGATGTCGCGATGGCGCGAGAACTGGTCGCCGAGAAGGACAGCATCCGTGTTGCGGAGAAGCGGGCGACCGAGCGACACCTCGCCCGCTTGCGCGAGGGAACTGCGGCTTCGATCGAAACAAGCGCCCTCCACCTCGACATGCTGCGGGATCTCAAGCGCATCAACGCCCATATCGTCTCGGTGGCACATCCCATTCTCGAAGCCTCCGGCGAGATCCGCCAGTCACGCCTGAGGGGATAACGCCATTACGCTCGCCGTTTTCTTTGCCGTGGTTGCCGCCGGCGCGATGCACGCCGGCTGGAACGCTCTCATCAAGATCAGGCTGGAACCTCTGCTCGCGGTGACGCTCATCAACGCAACGGCGGCGGTCGTCTGTCTGCCGTTCTTGTTCTGGTTTGGCTGGCCGGGACCCGAAAGCTACCCGTGGCTCGCGGCATCGGCGATCCTGCACACGGGCTACAATTTTCTGCTCGCAAGCGCTTACCGCATCGCCGACATGAGCCTTGTCTATCCCGTCGCACGTGGTTCCGCGCCACTCCTGACGGCCCTGTTCTCGCTCGTGATCCTGAAGGAGCCGGTCGGTTGGCTCGGGGGACTCGGCATCGCCGTGCTCGGGTTCGGGATTTTTGCGATGTCGATCCGCACTCCTTCGGAAACCGCGAACATGGATCGCAAGGCGCTGCTGATGGCTGGCGCCACCGCAGTCATGATCTGCGGTTACACGATCGCTGACGGCACCGGCGCGCGCGTTTCCGGTAACACGGCCGGTTACGTTTCGGCGATGTTCCTGTTCGACGGGCTTTTCATCGCGCTGATCGCGCTCTGGATGCGCGGGCGCGAAGGTGTGAGGGCGATGCTCGGATTCGCCGGGCCCGGCATCGCCGGCGGCACGATGGCCTGCCTCGCCTATGCCATTGCCATCTGGGCGATGACGGTAGCACCTATCCCGCTCGTCGCGGCCGTGCGCGAGACCAGCGTCCTTTTCGCGGCGGTGATCGCTGTGGTGATTCTCAAGGAGCCGCTACGCACCAATCGCCTCGTCGGTGCCGCGATGATCGTCGCCGGACTGGTGATGATCCGCTTGCAGTGATCGTCCGATGTCGTTGCGGGGCTAGCGCTTCCGCCAGGCCTGAAGGCCCTCGAACACCAGCTTGTCCAT
>DAORNC010000067.1:11238-14579 GCA_035440785.1 Rhabdaerophilum sp.
TGCAGCAATTTCGCGGCGATGGCCGTAAGAACGATGCATGTAGCCATCGCGGCGGCAGGAGCGGTCGCGCCGCTCTCGTCCATGTGGATCACCGAGATCGAGGCGAGCTTCGTCGCCGGGCCGTAAAGGAAGATCACGGCCGAGATCGTCGTCATCGCGTTGACGAACATGTAGACGGCGATGTCGAGGATCGCCGGCATCGAGATCGGCACCGTGACGCGCCGGAAGGTCACCCAGAAGGGCACCTTGAGCGAGGACGAGACAGCTTCGAATTCCGGGTCGATCTGCTTCAATGCGGTCGTCGCGGTGATATGCCCCACGGTGTAGAAATGCGCGATGGTATTGATGACCAGCACCGCGAGCGTGCCGTAAAGCGCGCCGAACGGGCTGCCCTTGGCATTGACGAAGAACACGTAGCCAAGGCCCAGCACGAGGCCCGGCACCGCCATCGGCAGCATCGCTAGGAAGTGTGCGACGCCGCGCAAGGGGGCGGCGACCTTGGTTTTCTCGACGAGATAGGCGCCGGCAAAGATCAGCGCGGTGCCGAGCATCGCCACGAGACCCGCCATCTTCAGCGAGGTCAGATAGGGCCCCCAAGCGCCGGGTTCGAAATTCTCGAACTGGTAGTTCGCGAGCGTCAGCGAGAGATTGTAGGGCCAGTAGCGGATGAACGAAGCCCAGATCGCCATGCCAAGCATCGCAACGAGAACAGAAGCGATGGCGAGGCAGAAGAGGATCAAGGCGAGATCACGCGCCGGTGCCGGTTTCGGTTCATAGGGCACCGCACGGGCCGATAGCAGCGCAACCTGCCGCTTCTGGATGTGCCGATCAACGAAAAATGCGAGGATCGCCGGCACGAGCAGCACGAGGCCGACAACAGCGCCCATCTCGAAGTTCTGTTGGCCGACGATCTGCTTGTAGGCATCGGTCGCGAGCACCGAGAATTGCCCGCCGATCACTTTCGGGATGCCGAAATCGGTGATGACGAGGGTGAAGACAACGAAGGCTGCACTGATCGCGGCATAGCGAACACCGGGCAGGGTTATCGTGAAGAACACCCGAGTTGGTTTGGTGCCGAGTGCCTCGGCAACCTCGTAGAGCCGTCCGTCGGCGAGCCGGAGCCCGGTCGCAATGATCATCACGGCATGGGGGAAGCAATAGCAACTCTCGGCGAAGACAATGCCGATGGGTCCGTAGATCGAATGTCCGAACAGCAGGTCTTTCAGGAAACCTTGATTGCCGAAGAGGTAGATCAGCGAAATGGCCGAAAGGAGCGAAGGGGCAAAAATCGGCAATAGAGCCAGCGCGGTGAACAGCCCTTTGCCGGGTATCCGGCTGCGGGTGAGTGCATAGGCGTAGACGAAAGCGAGCGGCACGACGATCATGGTCGTCAACCCGGCGACCCAGAGGCTGTTGACCAGAGCGGCCACCATCGAGGGTGTCGTGAAGTAGGTGTGGAAATTGGCGAGGCCGACGAAGGTGCCGGAGCCGTTCTCGAGGCTTTTGGAAAGCAGTGCCCAGAGCGGCCAGCCGATCATCAGGACGAGCGCGACGATCAGCGTCCCGACAAGCGCGTTGGCGATCGTCGCCTCGCGGATAAGAGGGCGCGCGAAACCTTCGTTCATGCCGAAGGCCGCGCGGGGAACAGCCGCAGCGCTTCGGCTGGCAGTTCTACAGGGATCACCATCCCCTCGGCGAGCGCGAGATCATGCATGAGATTTGCCGAGAAATCGGCGACGAGATGGAGGTCCGGGCGCGTCTCGACTTCGAGCATGGCACGGCAGAAGGCACCGAGGAACTCGAGATCGTGAATGCGCACCCGAACCGCATTGCCTTCGCTGCCGAAAACGCCGCGCACGCGGATCGCCTCCGGCCGGACGCCTACCTCGACCTTCGCGCCTGGCGCAAGACCGGGGCCAGCCGAGCAAGCAAAGATCCTGTCGGCGAACTCGACCTGCCCGTTCTCGCGTAACACTCCCGGCAGCAGGTTGATGCGGCCGATGAAATCCGCGACGAAGGGCGTGCGCGGTGTGCGGTAGATCTCCTCCGGCGTGCCGATCTGCTCGATCACGCCGTGGTTCATCACCACGATCCGGTCGGCCATCGACAGCGCCTCCTCCTGATCGTGGGTAACCATGAAGGTGGTGACGCCGAGCCGTTTCTGCACGTCGCGGATTTCCTCGCGCAGGCGGATTCGCACCTGTGCGTCGAGCGCCGAGAGCGGTTCGTCGAGCAGCAAGAGGCCGGGGGAGGTCGCGAGCGCGCGGGCGAGCGCTACGCGCTGCTGCTGGCCGCCGGAAAGCTGGGCCGGATATTTGTTCGCCTGGCCCGGCAGCCCGACCATGTCGAGCAGTTCCTGCACCCGCGCGGTGATTTCGGTCTTCGGGCGACGGCGGTTGACGAGCCCGTAACCGATATTCTCGGCGATGGTCAGGTTCGGAAACAGCGCATAGGACTGGAAGACGATGCCGAAATCGCGTTCGGAAGGCGGGGCCTGCGAGACATCGCGTCCGCCGATGGAAATCGTGCCGGAACTTTGCCGGTCGAGCCCGGCGATGGCGCGCAGTAGCGTCGTCTTGCCACAGCCGGAAGGGCCGAGAAAGGAGACGAATTCCCCGCGCGCGACATCAAGGTTGATATCGGCGAGCGCCTTGAAGGTTCCGTAGAATTTATCGAGCGACCGGATCGAGACGAACGGCGCGTCAGCCGCCTCTTCCGTCTTCGTTTGGGAACCCGTCATCACGCTCTCCGAACCCCGCATGAAAGAGGCCGGCCCGGTCGGGCCAGCCTCGTGATTGCTCTCGTTCCGGGCTTACTTCGGTTGGGCCTTGCTCTCGTAGCGCTTGACCCATTCCTTGAGGATTCGGTCGCGCTCGGCCGCCATCCAGGCGAAATCGTTTTTCACGAGCTTGCCCTCGGCTTCCGCAGGGTAGTTCGGCGGCGCATTCTTGACCTCGGGATGGGCAACGATGGCGGAATACTTGCTGAACAGCTCGTTCGCGGCCTTGGTTGCAGTCCAGTCCGCGACCTTCTTGGCGGCGGCGAGGTTCTTCGTACCCTTGACGATGGCGGTGGTCTCGACATCCCAGCCGACACCCTCCTTCGGCACGATCAGGTCGATCGGCGCGCCGTTGGTTTTCTCGCGCGCTCCGCGCATGTCGAACCCGATGCCGACCATCCGTTCGCCTTTCGCTGCCTGCACGCAAGGCGCGGAACCGGAATGGGTGTAGACCGCGATATTCTCGTGGAGCTTGTCCATGAACGCCCAGCCCTTCTCCTCGCCCATGAGCTGGAGCCAGGCCGCGACCTGCAGATAGCCGGTGCCGGAGGAGGCCGGGTTG
>DAORNC010000067.1:14636-15441 GCA_035440785.1 Rhabdaerophilum sp.
GGCGGCGTTCGCCTTCTTCGCCTCGACGGTATTGTAGCAGACGACGGCGAGAATGGCCGCCGTACCGGACCAGGTGTAACCGCCGGCGCCGTCGCGGAACGCAGGGCGCAGCTTGTCCGCACCGGCCGGGCTGTAGGTTTCGAGAAGGTTCATCTTCTCGAACAGCAACGTGCTGGTCGCGGCGAGGCCGATCACGAGATCGGCGCGCGGGTTATCCTTCTCAGCGAGGAAGCGAGCGGTGATAACACCGGTGGAGTCCCGCACCCAGACGATCTCCACGTCGGGCACCGCCGCCTCGATCGCGGCCTTGAAGGGCGGAAGCTGGTCGTTCTCGAGCGCGGTGTAGGCCGTGAGCTTCGTGCGCGTCTGCGCAAAGGCAGCCGTCGTGAAGATGCTGAGGGCAGCCACGCACAGGCTCGCCCCTTGGAACAGTCTGGACTTCATCACTTACCCCTCCGAATGCGAAAGCCGCGCCTTGCCAGGGCCGGCAACCTTTCGATCATGCCCAGCTTGCGACGCTTTGCAATGGATATGAATAGCCGTCGAATTGTTTTCCTCGAATCCGGGAAGGACCGCCGTCGTCATCGCGTTGTCATGTCGCTCTGGTCGAAGCGCCGAGCGGCTGCAGGATTCTGCATCGGCAGGCGATTTTTTGTTAGACAACGAAATAGTTTCGCTCAAACATGGGCCCGCCGACGACGCAGAATCGCGGACCGTTCCAATGTGCTGGTTTCCAATCGGGAGGTCTAACCCTATGAAAAGACGGTCATTTATGATCCGTTCCGTAGCGCTTGCCGCGCTTCTT
>DAORNC010000067.1:15536-16718 GCA_035440785.1 Rhabdaerophilum sp.
CACCAAGGAAACAGGCATCGAGGTCGAGATCACGGTTTCGAACAACGAGGAGATGATCTCGAAACTGCGTGCGACGCAGGGCGCGGGCTTTGATCTCGCCCAGCCGAGCCAGGATCGTATCACTGGCCCGCAGGCAGAGTTCGGTATCTACAAACCGCTCGACCTGTCCAAACTCGAAACGAAGCTGTTTATCGGCTCGATGCTCGAAGCCACCAAGAAGAACACCACGCTCGACGGCAAGGTCTATGGCCTGCCGCACATCTGGGGCACGGACGGGCTGGTGGTGAACACCAAGGCCGCACCGGGTGTGAAGGACTACCTCGACCTCTGCGGGGCGGAAGTCGCCGGCAAGGCGAGCCTGCGCGCCAAGCGCCCAACGCTGATCGCCTTCGCGTTCTCGATGGGCATGGACCCCTTCGCCGCTTACGGCAACGAGAAGGCCTACGGCGAGATGATGGAAAAGGTCGGTGCCAAGCTCACCGAATGCAAGAAGAATCTCAAGTTCTTCTGGGAAGGCAAGGATGCGCTGCTCGCGGGCCTGCGCGCCGGCGAGGTAACGGCGGCGATGGCCTGGGATACCGGCGGCTGGAAGCTGAACGGCGAGAACCCCGATATCAAGTTCATCGCACCGAAATCCGGGGCGCTGGGCTGGGTGGACACCTTCGCGATTCCCGCCAAGGGCCGCAATGACGCCGCCGCCTACAAGTGGATCAACTTCAACATGCGCCCGGACATCGCGGCCAAGGTCGCTGCTTCTGCCGGCAACTTCACCGCGTCTGCCGGGGCCGACAAGCTGGCGGCCGGCAAGCTGAAGGACCAGTTCGCCGACAGCTTCCCGCAAGCGGCGATCGACAACATCAAGTGGTATCCGGCGGTTCCGGCAGGCCTTGAGGCGATTGAAGGCAAGATCCTCGACAAGGTGAAAGCCGCCAACTGAAACAGGCGAACAGCCCTGCGAGCCGGTGCTCGCGGGGCGTCCTTTTTTGCGGGGCTTCCCATGTCGCAGGTCGCAGATCTCGCCCTTGTTGGCGTCACGAAGGACTTCGCCGGGCACCGGGCCGTGAACGAGGTTTCCTTCGAGGTCGCGCCGGGTGAGTTCTTCTCCATCCTCGGCCCTTCCGGCTGTGGCAAGACGACGCTGCTGCGCATGATTGCCGGGTTTGAGAATCCGAGTGCTGGCGA
>DAORNC010000068.1:0-8702 GCA_035440785.1 Rhabdaerophilum sp.
GGCAAGGGCGGTATCATCGAGGTGCAGGGCACGGCCGAGGGCGCGCCGTTCACCGAGGAAGAGCTGATGAAGCTGCTCGCACTCGCGCGCAAGGGCACGAACGAACTGGTAGCGCTCCAGAAAGCCGCGATCGGCGGATAACCGATGAGCACATCACGCCCCCTCGCTGGCCGCATCGTCATCGCGACACATAATGCCGGCAAGCTTGCCGAAATGACCGAGCTGCTCGCGCCCTACGGGCTCGAATGCATTTCGGCCGGCGCGCTCGGGCTGCCGGAACCCGACGAGGACGGCACGATCTACGCCGAGAACGCTGCGATCAAGGCGCTTGCCGCCGCACGGGCCACAGGACTCCCGGCGCTGGCCGACGATTCCGGCCTTGCGATCGACGATCTCGACGGCGCACCGGGGCTGTTCACCGCCGATTGGGCCGGCAATCCGCGCGATTTCGTCGCCGCGATGGCGCGCGTGCGGAAGGAACTCGAGATCCGCGATTTCGAACCGCAAGGCGCCAAGGCCCGCTTCATCTCGGCGCTGGTACTTGCATGGCCCGACGGCGAGACGCTGATCGCCGAAGGCCGTGTATTCGGCCATCTTACCTTCCCGCCACGCGGTGCGCGCGGTTTCGGCTACGATCCGATCTTTGTTCCTGAGGGCGAGACCCGCACCTTCGGGGAAATCACCTCCGAGGAAAAGCACGGCATCCGCGAAATCGACGGCAAGCTCGAAGGCCTCTCGCATCGCGCGCGAGCCTTCATCCGCCTCGTGGCGAAGGCAGGCCTGAAAAAGGTCACGGCAAAGAGCGCTTCATGAGCAACCTCCACCTGCCGCCGTTCGACGCCGGATTCGGCGTCTATGTGCATTGGCCGTTCTGCCAATCGAAATGCCCCTATTGCGATTTCAACAGCCATGTCCGGCGTGGCGGTATCGACGAGGTAGCGTTTCTCGAAGCCTACCGACGCGAAATCTCGCATATGGCCGCGCTCGCGCCGGGGCGCGATGTCAGCTCGATTTTCTTTGGAGGCGGCACTCCCTCGCTGATGAAGCCGCAGACCGTGGCCGCGCTCCTTGATTGCATTGGTGAGCATTGGTCAATCCGACCCGATTGCGAGATCACGCTCGAAGCGAACCCCACCTCGGTGGAAGCGGGGCGTTTCGCGGGTTATCGCGCTGCGGGTGTCAACCGGGTCAGCTTGGGCGTGCAGAGCCTCGTCGAGGCCGACCTGACGGCCCTGGGGCGGTTGCACACGGTCGGCGAGGCGCTGGTGGCGGTCTCGATCGCCGCCAAGCATTTCGAGCGCTTCTCGTTCGATCTGATCTACGCCCGCCCCGGCCAGACGGTCGAAGCCTGGCGCGAGGAACTCATCGAGGCGCTTGCCCATGCGCCGACGCATCTCTCGCTCTACCAGCTCACCATAGAGCCGGAGACGATGTTCAAGCAGCTTTACGATGCCGGCAAGCTTGTCATCCCGGATCACGATGCCGCCCGCGCGCTCTATGACGTGACGCAGGAGATCTGCGGCAAATACGGGATGCCGGCCTACGAGGTCTCGAACCATGCCTGGCCGGGCGACGAGTGCCGCCACAACCTCCTCTACTGGCGTTACGGTGAATATGCCGGCATCGGCCCCGGCGCGCATGGGCGGCTTTATACCGATCGCGGCCGGCGCGCGCTCGCGACCGAACGCTCGCCCGAAACCTGGCGCGACTATGTGCTGCGCGACGGGCACGGCATTGTCTCGGACGAGACCCTGAGCCACGAGAACGAAGGCGACGAGTTCCTGCTGATGGGGCTTCGCCTGACCGAGGGCATCGACCCGAAACGCTTCAAGCTGCTGAAGGGTCACGCGCTCGATGCGCGGCGCGTCTCCGCCCTGTCAGCCGAGGGGCTCATCGAGGCCTGCGGGGAGGGGCGTCTGCGCGTCTCGCCGAGCGGGTTCCCCGTGCTCGACGCGATCGTCGCGGATCTGGCGGCGTAATCAATTCCCGACGAAGGTCGTCGGCGCAGCGGAAATTACGCGCGCGCCACCAGCCGATATCTCATAAACGGCAAGGCCACGATCGTTGGTGCCGTTCTGACGGAAGCGGAACACGCCATCCTGCCCCGAGAAGCCGTTGGAATTCGTCAGTGTCGCCTCGGAGAAGCGTTGCGTGCCGAAATTCTGCGTCAGCGCGCTCGCGAGCGTCACCGCGTCATAGGCAAGGCTGGCGATGCGGCTCGGGGTGGAACCGAACTGGCTCTGATAGCGGGATGACAGCGAATCGAAGCGAGAATTGTCCGGCGCGGCATACCAGGCACCGTCGAAGCCCGGCGCGCGATGGACGCGCGCATCCGACCAGATGCCGGTCGAAATGAACTGAACCTGCCGGCTCGTGATCCCCGCGCCAGACAGGGCTGAAGCGACCGCACTGATACCGTCGGCGCTCTCGGCGATGAACAGCGCGTCGAACTGGCCCATCGAGGCCTTGAGCTGGTTCACTGCTGTCGTGATCGAGGCCGGGTTGCCCGGCTGGAACCGCGCGATCGGCCCGGCACGGCGTCCGCCGGAATTCGCGACCTGCATGAATTCTGCCTCGACGACATTGCCGTAGGCGCTCTGCGGAATGAGCGCGGCATAGGATTTCTTACCCCGGCTCGCCGCGAAGGAGACGATGCGTCTGACATCCGCCTGCGGCAGGAACGAGAGCAGATAGACACCCGGCTGCGCGGCGCCGGCATCGGAAGAAAAGGCGATCATCGGCTTGCCGGCAGGCTTCGCCACGGAAGCAGCGGCCTGAACCGATGGGCCGAACAGCGGCCCCATGATGAGTTCGGCGCCCTGCGCGATCGCTTCCTGCGCCGCCTGGCGCGCACCATCGGGCGTGCCTTTGTCGTCCTTTACATGGATCTGGATGCCGGACTGGCCGTTGCCGCCGAAATCGGCGATCGCCATCGCGGCGGCATTCTTCAAGCTCGCTGCCGCGGCCTGCCCGTTCGCGCTCGACAGCGGAAGAAGGAGCGCGACCTTCACGGAACCGGCACCGAGCACATCCCCGCCGGTCGTTGG
Organism: Rhabdaerophilum sp.; assembly: GCA_035440785.1. Taxonomy (GTDB): domain Bacteria; phylum Pseudomonadota; class Alphaproteobacteria; order Rhizobiales; family Beijerinckiaceae; genus Rhabdaerophilum. The sequence goes on from DAORNC010000068.1 coordinate 3,048, forward strand.
CGTTTTCGGCGCTTCGGAATCCGAGGTGATGAGCCCGTCGAGCCCGGTGCCTGCGCACCCCGCGAGCAGGGCCGAAAGCCCGACCGTGCTGAGCACAAACCGACGCGAGGGCAGGGCCCCGAGGCGATGTCCTTGCAGCGTGACAGGCAAGTTGCGGTTCATATCCATGTACTCCAACCCCGGTCCACCGAGAGACAATCGACGGACGTACAAGCCTCCAGTCTCAACAAGACCGGCAAAATGCGGCGAGTTCAAGAAACTACACCAAAGATCGTTAACGATATTTGCAAACCATGTTTTTCCGGCAACGGTCGTCCGCGCCCTTTTGCCAAACAGGGTTTGCTGTGGCAGAGCAGGCCGACCCGGCCCGGCGCTCCGCCCGGCCTTCGGAGCATGGGAATGGCATCGCAATTCACCGTTCTGGGGCTCGCCGCAGAGGCAGACCGGCTCCAGCCCGGCCTTCACGTGGTGGCGACGCCGATCGGCAACCTCGGCGATATCACCCTGCGTGCGCTCTCGGTGCTCGCAGCCGCCGAGGCCATCCTTGCCGAAGACAAGCGCGTGACGCGCGTTCTGCTCGCGCATTACGGCATCACAACCCCGGTGATCGCCTACCACGAACACAACGCCGCCGAGATGCGCCCGGTGGTCCTCGAACGCCTTGCTGCAGGGCAGGCTCTGGCGCTTGTTTCCGACGCCGGCACGCCGCTCGTATCCGATCCCGGCTTCAAGCTTGTCGAGGCAGCCATTGAGGCCGGCCACCCCGTAACCGCCATCCCCGGTGCCTCCGCAGTGCTGGCGGGGCTCGTCCTTTCGGGCCTTCCCACGGACCGCTTCTTCTTCGAAGGCTTCCTGCCTTCGAAATCCGGCGAGCGGCGGCGGCGCGCGCGGGAACTCGAAACCGTGCCGGGCTCGCTGGTATTTTTCGAAGCTCCTCACCGGATCACCGAAACCCTCGCCGATCTCGCCGCCGTGCTCGGCAACCGGCCGGCCGCGGTTGCGCGCGAAATCACGAAGCGTTTCGAGCAGGTGCGGCGCGGCTTCCTCCCCGAACTCGCTGCATACTACGCGCTGGAAGGCCCGCCGAAGGGCGAGATCGTGCTCATCGTCGGCCCTGCCGGCGAACGGGCCGAGACCGGCGATGAAACGATCGATATCGCGCTGCGCAAAGCCCTCAAAATCCATTCCCAGCGCGATGCGGTGCAGCTTGTCGCCGGCGAGATGGGCCTGCCGAGAAAGCGCGTCTATGCACGGGCGTTGCGCCTTGCCGAGACGGACCCCGATGCGTGACCGCAAGGCCGCCTTCCTGCTCGGTCACGATGCCGAGTTCTGGGCAGCGATGCTCCTGCGCCTCAAGGGCTATTCGATCCGCGAGCGCCGGTTTCAGGGCGGCGGCGTCGAAATCGACCTGATCGCCGAGCGCTTCGGAGCGCTTGTCTTTGTCGAGGTGAAGGCACGCCCGAACCTCGACTCGGCGCTTGTCTCGATAACACCGGAAAAGATCCGTCGCATCGCGCGGGGGGCGCGGGCCTATCTCGCGCGTCGGGCGGTCATGCCACGTCTTGTCCGTTGCGATGCGATCCTTATTGCACCGGGGCGCTTGCCGCGCCATATCGAGGCAATCGGCGAATTGTCGCTCGACTGATTGACAGAAGCACTTTCCTGCGAGGGGACTTGAGGTTCACGCAAAGAACCAATGGTCCGCGCCAGCGAAAGTGCGAGAATGAACCGAGCCGTTGGAGGTTCCATGCCGCTTCGCGTCGCCGTCCAGATGGACCCCATCGAAAAAATCAACATCAAGGGCGATTCGACCTTCGCGCTGATGCTGGAAGCGGAGGCGCGCGGCCACCAGCTTTTCGTCTACGGCCCGGAAATGCTTTCGCTGCGCGACAATCATCTCACCGCGCGCGTCCAGCCGGTCAGGGTGCGTGACGAGGTGGGTAACCACTGCACGCTCGGCGAGGAATTCCGCACCGAGATGACGGCTTTTGACGTCGTGCTGATGCGGCAGGACCCGCCGTTCGACCTCGCCTATATCACCGCCTCGCATCTGCTTGAGCGTATCCATCCGAAGGTGCTCGTCGTCAACGATCCGTTCCATGTGCGCAACGCGCCCGAGAAGATCCTCGTCACTGAGTTTCCGGACCTGATGCCCCCGACGCTCATCAGCCGCGATCGCAAGGAAATCGAGGCCTTCCGCGCCTCTTGCGGCGATATCGTCATGAAGCCGCTTTACGGCAACGGCGGCGCGGGCGTCTTCAAGGTCGCGCGCGACGACATGAACTTCAACGGCTTCATGGATCATTTCGCCGGGATCGCGCGTGAGCCCTGGATGATCCAGCGGTTTCTGCCGGCCGTCCACGCCGGGGACAAGCGCATCATCCTCGTCGACGGCATCGCCATCGCCGGCGTCAATCGCGTGCCGGCACCCGGCGACATCCGCTCCAACCTCGTTCGGGGCGGCGCAGCGGAAGCAACCGAGTTCACCGCGCGGGAGAAGGAAATCTGTGAGCGGATCGGTCCTTTGCTGCGCGACCGCGGGCTGATCTTCGTCGGCATTGACGTGATCGACGGCAACCTTACGGAAATCAACGTCACCTCACCGACCGGCATCCGTGCCATCAAGCGGCTCGGCGGGCCGGATCTGGCGGGTTCTATCTGGGATGCGATCGAAAGGCGGCGGGCGTGATCGGCACGGCATACGAAGCCCGGCTCGGCGCCGCCCTTCCTGCTGAGGGCCCTCCCGAAGCGCTGAAGACGGCCTTTGTCGCCGAGGCGAAGGCCGTGCTGGCAGATGCGCGACGCGACGCCGAAACCATGCTCAACGAGAAGGGGGGCGTCGCCTGTTCGCGCCTCCTGTCGGATGTGCAGGATGCGGTGATTGCCAGCCTTTACCACCTGGCAAGCGCGCGGCTCCACCGTGTCGACAACCCGACGACGGGTGAGAAGATCGCCGTCGTTGCCGTCGGCGGTTACGGGCGGGGCACCTTGGCGCCGGGCTCGGACACCGACATCCTGTTCCTGCTCCCGGTTTCGACGCCCTGGGCTGAAAGCATCGCTGAATCGATGCTCTATGCGCTTTGGGATATCGGACTGAAGGTCGGTCATGCGACGCGCACGATCGACGAGTGCGTACGCGTCGCCCGCGAGGATCTGACTGTCCGCACCGCGCTGCTCGAATCCCGCCTGGTCGCTGGGGACGCCGGCGTTTTTGCCGAATTCGAGGAGAGGTTCCAGAGACAGGTCGTCACCGGCCGGGCGATGGAATTCGTGAAGGCGAAGCTCGCCGAGCGCGACGAACGCCTCCTGCGTGCAGGGCAATCGCGTTACCTCGTCGAGCCCAATGTCAAGGAAGGCAAGGGCGGCCTGCGCGATCTCCAAACGCTCTACTGGATCGTCAAATACGTCTACCAGATCAAGGATCTGCGCGAGCTGATCAAGGTCGGTATCTTCACCTCGCGGGAACTCGCGCTGTTCCGCCGCTGCGAGGAATTTCTCTGGCGCGTACGCTGTCATCTGCATTTCGCATCCGGTCGGGCCGAGGAGCGGCTGAGTTTCGACATGCAGCGCGTGGTCGCGGCCCGGATGGGCTACGCCGATCGCGGCGGGCTGCGTTCGGTCGAACGCTTCATGAAACACTATTTCTCGATCGCCAAGGAAGTCGGCGATCTCTCCGCCATCGTTTCCGCTGCACTTGAGGCGCGCGAGGCCAAGCCGAAGGCCATCCTCGACCGCTTTGTCGGCCGGTTCCGGCGTCGTTCGAAACCGCTCGAAGGGTCAACCGACTTCGTCGTCCAGTCCGGGCGCATCACGACCACCGGACCGGAGGTTTTCGAACGCGATCCCGCCAATCTGCTGCGCCTCTATTGGCACGCGGACCGCGACCAATTGCCTCTCCATCCCGATGCCGTGCGGCAAGTAACCTTGTCTCTCGGGCTTGTGCGGGAGGACCTGCGCCGCAATCCGGAGGCAAATGCGCTGTTTCTCGACATTCTCACCTCGCGCCGTTCCCCCGAGGTGGTGCTGAGGAAGATGCACGAATCCGGGCTTCTCGGCCGCTTCATCCCGGATTTCGCCCGTATCTCGGCGATGATGCAGTTCTCGATGTATCACCACTACACGGTCGACGAGCACACGCTCCGCTGCATCGGCCTGCTCTCGCAGCTTGATCAAGGCGAACTCGGCGAAGACCACCCGCTCTCGCATGACCTGCTGCCGGCCATCCAGAACCGCCGCGCGCTTTATGTGGCCCTGTTTCTCCACGACATCGGCAAGGGGCGGACCGAAGCGCATGAGATCGTCGGCGGACGAATCGCCCGGAGGCTATGCCCGCGTCTCGGATTGACCCCGCCGGAGACCAATCTCGTCGTCTGGCTGGTCGAAAACCACCTCGTGATGTCGCAAACCGCCCAGAGCCGCGATATCTCCGACCCGCGCACCATTTCCACCTTCGTCGAGAACATCCAGACGATGGAGCGCCTGAGGTTGCTGCTCATCCTCACGGTCTGCGATATTCGCGGCGTCGGCCCCGGCGTCTGGAACGGCTGGAAGGGCCAGCTTCTGCGCGGCCTCTATCGCGAGGCTGAGCTGTCGCTGACCGGCGATTTCGGCAGCGGCGAGCGAGCCGAACGCATCCATCAGGCCCAGCGCGCGCTTGCCGCGAAACTGCCGGACTGGAATGAAGAACGCTTCCAGGCCTATGCCCAGCGCCACAACCCCGCTTACTGGATCAAGGTGGATCTCGCACACCAGCTCCAGCATGCCCGCCTCGTCGAGCGGGGGGAGGCCTCCGGCGATCGCTTTCAGGTCGAGACCGCGACCGATGCCTTCCGCGGGGTCACGGAACTCACGGTGATGGCGATCGACCATCCCCGCCTGCTTTCGATCCTCACTGGCGCCTGCGCGGCGGCAGGTGCCAATATCGTCGAAGCGCAGATCTTCACCACCAACGACGGCTTCGCGCTCGATACCATGACGATCAGCCGCGCCTTCACCCGCGACGAAGACGAGTTGCGCCGGGCGGATCGCATCGCCAAGCATCTGATCGCCACACTCAAGGGCGAGGTGCGGTTGCCGGAAATCGTCGCGTCGCGCCGGGCGCAGACCAGCATGCCTCAGGCCTTCCGCGTGACGGCAGAGGTGCTGATCGACAACACGCTCTCGGCAAAATCGACCGTCATCGAGGTGACGGGACTCGACCGCCCCGGTCTGCTCTACGAACTCACCACCGAACTCGGCAAACAGAGCCTCAACATCAATTCCGCGCGCATCGTCACCTATGGCGAAAAGGCGGTCGACGTATTCTATGTGACGGACCTGACGGGCGGAAAGGTCTTGCAAGGGCCGCGCCAGCAGAAGCTGCGCAAGGCCCTGCTCGATGTCCTCACGATGGCGGAACATCCGGAAAGCGAGACGAATTCCCTCGCGACGGCTTGATTTTAAGAATTCGAGCCTCGATATCGGAACTGGATCACGAACGATGCCAGTGAGAGGACTTTCATGAGTTCAGAAGCGGAAAACAAGGCCGAAGCCGTCCAGGCCAGCGAGCCCAAGGCGGGCAGCGTCGCGCCGGATGCGGAGCGCCTCGCCACGCTCGAACGCGAGAACGCCGATCTCAAGGATCGCCTGCTGCGCGCGCTCGCGGAAATGGAGAAT
>DAORNC010000068.1:8721-16253 GCA_035440785.1 Rhabdaerophilum sp.
CGGACCGAGCGCGAACTGCAGGACCAGCGCGCCTACTCGATCACCAAGTTCGCCGGGGACATGATCGGCACTGCCGATAACCTGCGCCGCGCGCTTGATTCGATGCCGAAACCGGCGGAAGGCGAGGAGGCGGCCGAGCAGGCCCCCGAGATCAGGGCGTTGATCGATGGCGTGGAGCTCACCGAGCGCGAGTTACTGAAGGCGCTTGAGAAGCACGGTGTCAGGAAGCGGATGCCGATGGGCGAGAAGTTCGATCCCCATCGCGATCAGGCGATGTTCGAGGTGCCGGACGAGAGTCAGTTCGCCGGCACGGTGGTGCAGGTTGTCCAGCCCGGCTACACGATCGGCGAGCGCGTGCTGCGCCCGGCGATGGTCGGTGTCTCGCGTGGAGGTCCGGCGCGGCCGGTCGAGTCCGAGACCACCCCGCAGGAACAGGCAGCAAAACCACCGGGTGCCGGCGAACCACCCAAACCCCGCGTCGACAAGCGTGCCTGAAACAGAAAGCCCGGCTCGCGCCGGGCTTCGTTTTTTGGTGGGCGGCGACAGAGGATCAGGCCAGCTCTTCCTTCGAGGCGATCGTCGAATCCGCGTTGAGCCGATAGACAATCGGCACGCCGGTCGCGAGTTCGCGGGCGATGATCTCCTCCGGAGTCAGGCCTTCCATCGCCATAATGAGCGCGCGCAAAGAGTTGCCGTGCGCCGCGACGAGCGTGCGTTTGCCGCCCAAGACCTGGGGCAGGATGCGGTGGATGTAATAGGGCAGCACGCGGGCCGCCGCATCCTTGAGGCTTTCGCCGCCGGGCGGGGGAACATCGTAAGAGCGGCGCCAGACGTGCACCTGCTCCTCCCCCCACCTGGCGCGGGCGTCGTCCTTGTTGAGGCCGGAGAGCTCGCCATAATCACGCTCGTTGAGAGCGAGATCGCGGATTGTCGTTAGGCTGGGCTGCCCGAGTTGGCCGAGGATCAGCCGGCAGGTGTGCTGCGCGCGGGTCAAGTCCGAGGTGAAGGCGATGTCGAAGCCGATGCCCTTGCCCTTGAGTCGCTGACCGGCGGCCTTGGCCTCGCCGACGCCCTTCTCGGTGAGGCCCGGGTCCTTCCAGCCGGTGAAGAGGTTCTTCAGGTTCCAGTCGCTCTGGCCGTGGCGGCAGAGCACGAGCAGACGTTCCATACGCTAACCCTTTGCGTTCACTTGAAAAAGATTTTCTTCCCGATCACCACGGAGAGGTGCATCGCCACCAGCCCGACCATCAGCGAGATCATGAAGTCGACGCCGAACCGGTAGTGAAGCCCGAAATTGACCGCGAAGCCGACCATCGCCGCCGCGAAATAGAGGAGATTGAGCGGGTTGTTCGAGAACATCAGGCTTTCTCCGTGAGGCCGAGGATATCGTCCATCGAGTAGTGGCCTGGCTTGCGCCCCAAGCCCCAGAGCGCGGCCTTAACCGCCCCTTGCGCGAACAACCCACGATCCTCGGCGACGTGCCGCAACTCGATCCGCTCACCGTTGCCAGCAAGGATCACCGTATGGTCGCCGATCACGGAACCGCCGCGGAGCGCCTGAAAGCCGATCGTTCCCTCGACGCGGGCGCCGGTGTGTCCGTCGCGGGCGCGAACCGCGCTGTTCGAGAGGGAAATCCCGCGCCCCTCTGCCGCCGCCGCACCGAGCATCAGGGCGGTGCCGGAAGGCGCATCGACCTTCATGCGGTGATGCATCTCCACGATCTCGATGTCCCAGTCGGTGCCGAGGGAGGCCGCGGCGCGCTTCACCAGTGCCGCCAGCATGTTGACGCCGAGCGAAAAATTTCCCGACCGAACGACAACCGCATGGCGGGCAGCGGCATCGAGCCGTTCGAGATCGGTCTCGTTCATGCCGGTCGTACCGACGACATGGACGAGCCGGGCCTGCGCGGCGAGTGCGGAGAAGGCAACCGTCGCCGCCGGGGCGGTGAAATCGAGCACACCCTGCGCCTTGACGAAGGCTTCAAGCGCATCGGTTGTGATGGGAACGCCGTTCGGCGGCAGGCCGGCGACATCGCCGGAATCCCGGCCGACGAAAGGCGAACCTTCCCGTTCGATCGCGGCATGAAGAACCGCGGCCGGATTCTCGGAAACAGCGCGAACAAGCGCCTTGCCCATCCGGCCGGCGGCGCCGACCACGACAAGGCGCATGGGTGGGTTGGACATGAAACTCCTCCCGCCGACTCAGCCGGCATAACCCTCGACGATGACAAGGTCGATCTCGCCAACCTGATCGAGGAAAACACGGGCGGCGGTATATTCCGGCGACTCATAACAGGCGAGCGCGGTCGCATAATCAGCGAACTCGATCACCACGTTGTGCCTGCGCGCCGTGCCCTTCACCACCTTGCCGGCCGGACCTCGGACGATGAAACGGCCATTGTATTTCGCGAAGGCGAGCGCATTGAGTTCACGGTATTTTCCGTAGGCCTCGGCGTCGGAGACATCGACGCGAGCAATCCAGTATCCCTTGGGCTTGACCTCGGACATTTCTTTCCTCCTGCTTGCGCGAGCAGTGCAGAAGCGTCATGCATCCGTCAAGCAGCCATTGTCTATTCGCCTTCCGACCCAGCCTCCGGAGCTTCCATGAAAAACCGCCTCCGCGCCGCCGCTCTTGCCGTGCTCGCCTATCTTCCCGTCCCCGCGGGTGCGCAGGAGGCGTTCCACTTCATGGCGATCGGCGACATGCCGTATTATATTCCGAAGGATTATGAGAAGTTCGACCGGTTGATCGACCGGATCAACAAACAGGCGAACCCGTCGTTCACCATCCATGTTGGCGACATCAAATCCGGCTCGACGCACTGCTCGGACGAGATCTTCCAGAAGGTTCTCGACCGCTTCAACAGCTTCGAAGCCCCGCTTCTCTATACGCCCGGCGACAATGAATGGACCGACTGCCATCGCCAGAACAACGGCAGTTACGACCCTATCGAGCGGCTGGCGAAAGTCCGTTCGATGTTTTTCCCCGATCCATCAAAGAGCCTTGGCAAGACGAAACTCGATGTCGAGAGCCAATCCGTGGTGATGCGCGAGAAGTTCGGCACCTATGTCGAGAACGCGCGGTTCATCATGAACGGAGTGCTGTTCGTCACGGCGCATGTCGTCGGCTCGAACAACAATCTCGAACCGCGCGACCGCAAGGCCGTGCTCGAATTTTTCGACCGGAATGAAGCGAATGTCGCCTGGCTCGACGCGGCCTTCGCCAAGGCCAAGGCCGAGAAGCTCAAGGCCGTGGTGGTTATGGCGCAGGCCGACCTCTACGACATCCGCCAGCAATACCCCGCCGTGCCATCGGCCTCGGGCCATATCGACACGATCAAGGCCTTCGAGCGCGGCGCCAAGATCTTCGGCGGACCAATCCTCTACATCCACGGCGATGAGCACCGCTTCGTGATCGACCGCATGGTCGGCACCAACCTGAAGCCGATCCCGAACACGATCCGGCTTCAGGTCTACGGTGCGAATCAGGTCCACGGCGTGATAGTGCGCGTGGAACCCAACACGGCCGGCGTCTTCAGCTTCACCCCGTTCGTCATTCCCGAGAACGGGGATCACTGAAGGGCGGGGTCAAACCCCCTCGACAACGACGAAATTGCCGAGACTCACCGGCCAGCGCAGGCGGCGGGCCTCGGTATATTCGGGCGAGAAGAAATAGGTCTTCGCTGCCTCGAAGCTCTCGAACTCGATGATGACATTGCGCGAACGGCCCTCACCTTCGACGATCTCGTATTTCCCGCCGCGGGCGAGAAACCTGCCACCATACTTGCTGATCGCCTCCGTGGCCTTCGCTGCATAGGCCTTGTAGGCTTCCGGATCATGAACGGCGACGGAGCCGATGATATAACCCTTGGGCATGGTCGTTCCTTCCAAAAGAGATGAGCGGTCAGAGGGCGGTGATTTCAGCAAGAATGGCGGTGAACGCGGCCGCTGGATCGGGCGCGGCATTGATAGGGCGGCCGATGACGAGATAGTCGGCCCCGGTGTGGATTGCCTCCGAAGGAGTCATGACGCGTTTCTGATCGCCGACAGCGCTGCCGGCCGGGCGAATACCAGGAGTGATGAGCTTCAGCCCTTCGCCGATTTCAGCGCGGATGTTCGCGACATCGCCCGCCGAGCAGATGAGCCCGGCGGCACCGGCCGCCCTGGCCTGCTTCGCGCGAAGAACGACGAGCTTTTCAACCGAGAGGCAATACCCCGCCTCTGCGAGATCCTCGTCGTTCATCGAGGTCATGACCGAAACACCGAGAATGCCGAGATGCGAGCCTGCCGCGCCCCTCACCGCCGCCGCCAGGGTCTGCGGATAGGCGTGCACGGTCAGGAAGGTCGCGCCCATGGTCGCGATCTGGCTGACGCCCTTCTCGATGGTGTTGGGAATATCGTGCAGCTTCAGATCGATAAAGACCTTCTTGCCGGCCGCAATCAGTTCGCGCGCAAGATCGAGGCCGCCGATGAAGGCGAGTTCATAGCCGATCTTGTAGAAAGTCGCATGGTCGCCGAGCTTCGATACAAGCGTGCGCGCTGCCTGCAGGTGCGGAACGTCGAGGGCGACGATGATGCGATCTGCAGGGTTCATGGCCATGTCTCCTTAAAGGCGGCAGCGCGGGCTCGGTAGAGCGCGGTGACGGCAGTCTCGTGGTTGATTTCGCCTCGCTCCGTCAAGTCCCATCCGGCGCACAACGGAGCGATGCGATTCAAATCGACGTCAATCGACCCTTGTTCGATCGCGAGGTGCCCTCTAGATCAACCTTTCTGACATAGCGAGACGGGCAGGACACAATGATTTTCGATGGCATGGTTCCCGCGATCGGCAAGACACCGCTAATCCGCCTCAAGCGCGCGTCGGAGGAAACCGGCTGCACGATTCTCGGCAAAGCAGAATTCCTCAACCCCGGTCAATCGGTGAAGGACCGTGCGGCACTCTTCATCATCCGCGATGCGATGAGGAAGGGCCTCGTGAAAAAGGGCGGCACGATCGTCGAGGGTACGGCCGGCAATACCGGCATCGGATTGACGCTTGTCGGCAATACACTGGGTCTAAAAACCGTCATCGTCATCCCGGACAGCCAGAGCGAGGAGAAAAAACTCGCCTTGCGCGTCGCCGGCGCGAGCCTGATCGAAGTACCACCCGCGCCCTATTCCAATCCCAACAACTACGTCCGCTTGTCGGGCCGACTCGCCGAACAGCTCGCGAAAACCGAAGCGAACGGTGCGTTCTGGGCCAACCAGTTCGACAATATCGCGAACCGCGAAGCGCATATCGAGACGACCGGGCCCGAGATCTGGGCCGATACGGACGGCAAGGTCGATGGTTTCATCTGTGCCGTCGGCTCGGGCGGCACGCTGGTTGGCACGGCATTGGCGCTGCGCGACAAGAACCCCGGCGTGAAGATCGGTATCGCCGATCCCTTCGGCGCGGCGCTCTACAGCTACTACACGACCGGCGAACTCAAGTCGGAGGGCTCATCGATCACCGAGGGAATCGGGCAGGGGCGGATCACCGCCAACCTCGAAGGCTTCAGACCGGATTTCGCCTGCCGCGTGCCGGACGAGGAGGCGCTCTCGATCATCTACAGACTGGTTGAGGAGGAGGGGCTGGTGCTCGGCTCGTCCTCCGGTATCAATATCGCCGGGGCGATCCGCATGGCGAAAGAGATGGGTCCGGGGCACACCATCGTCACCATGCTGTGCGACTACGGCACCCGCTACGCCTCGCGGCTCTTCAACCCGGCGTTCCTAAAGGGAAAGAGTCTGCCGGTCCCGGCCTGGCTCGAACGCGCGGACACCATCGCGGCGCCGTTGGTATAAGGACCTCAGTCCAGCGGCTGATTATAGACCCAGACGCGGGCCGGCGGCAGGTTGAGCCAGACGCGCGGGCTGACATGCACCTCGAACGAGCGGCTCTTGAGCGGCATCGGCGAGACAGTCGCATAGGTGAACTGGATGAACGGGCAGCCGCGATGCAGGTGCGCGAAGGCCTGCTCGAGAAGCGTCATCCGCTGTCCTTCCGGCCGGGTGAAGAGCGGGAGCGAGGAAACAACGGCAGCAGCCGGCTCGACGATATCGGCCAGCGCGCGATCGAGCGAGTAAGCATCCCCCTCGATGACGCGCGCCTTCGGGAAGCGCTTGCGCAGAAGGCGGCAGAAGTCCGGGTTGAACTCGATCAGAACGAGGCGATCCTCTGAGACGCCGCGCTGGATCAAAGCCTCCGTCACCGGCCCGGTGCCGGGGCCGAGTTCGACCACCGGGCCAGGCACCTCGGGGTCGACATAGCGTGCCATCATCCGCGCCAGCGCCTTGCCGGAAGGGTAGACGGCACCCGTCATCAGCGGGCGATCGAACCACGATTTCAGAAAGCGCGCCTCGTCAGCAAGCTGCGCCTCATCAGCCAGTTTCCTGACCAGGCGTTGCCCCGAACGGCGCATTTCGTGCAGCGGCGTGAAAGGACGATTCTGTCCCGGCAAGGGCATATCCTGATGCTGACGCGACAAACGGCGGGTCATCTATGACGAAAGAACGCGGCAGATTCAAGACTGGCGCAAAAGCCTCTCAGGCCCCGCCGCCGAAGAAATCCTTCACCTTGGCAAAGAAGCCGGCCGATTCCGGGCTGGTCGCGGTCGAGGAATCCTTCTCGAATTCCGCGAGCAGCTCGCGCTGGCGCTTGGTAAGGTTCTGCGGCGTCTCAACCACGGCCTGCACGTAAAGATCGCCGAAATCGCGCGAACGTAACACCGGCATGCCGCGCCCGCGCAAGCGGAACTGCTTGCCGGACTGCGTGCCCTCCGGAACTTTCACCAGCGCTTCCTTGCCATCGAGCGTCGGCACACGGATTTCGGTGCCGAGCGCGGCGGAAACCATCGAGATCGGCACGCGGCAGAAGAGATCCGCGCCGTCGCGGCTGTAGAAGCCATGCGGTTGTACGCCGAGGAAGATGTAGAGATCGCCCGAGGGCGCACCCCGCATACCGGCTTCGCCCTCGCCGGCAAGGCGGATACGGGTTCCATCCTCGACGCCGGGCGGCACGTTGACCGAGAGCGTACGCTCACGCGTGACGCGCCCCGCCCCCGCACAGGATTTGCACGGGTCGTCGATGACCTCGCCACGCCCGCCGCAGGTGGGGCAGGTGCGCTCGATGGCGAAGAAACCCTGGCTCGCCCGCACGCGACCCGCGCCGCCGCAGGTGCCGCAGGTCTTCGGCTTGGACCCCGGCTTTGCCCCTGTTCCGTTGCACGCATCGCACTGGATCGCGGTCGGCACCTTGATGGTGGCGTTCTTGCCCCTGAAAGCCTCTTCGAGCGTGATATCGAGGTTGTAGCGCAGATCGGCCCCGCGCTCGCGTCCGCGGCCACCCCCGCCACGCCGGCCGCCGCCGAACACATCGCCGAAGATATCCTCGAAGATATCGCTCATCGAGCCGGAGAAATCCTGGCCGAACCCGCCCGGCCCGCCACCGCCGCCGCCTTCGAAGGCCGCGTGGCCGAAGCGGTCGTAGGCACCGCGCTTCTGCGGATCGGA
>DAORNC010000069.1:0-9364 GCA_035440785.1 Rhabdaerophilum sp.
GCGGCGACGGCAGCAACATCGAAGCGGGCGAGGCCGCCAGCAGCGCCAATGGCGCGGCCGGCCAGAAGGTGAGCCAGAAGATGCCGAAGTAGGCTCCCGGCGGTGCGCCATGCTTCTCCTGCGCGCCGCCGACCTTGGCCAGCATATCCTTGCCGATGGATTCGGTGATGAACCCCATGCCGGCCTTCGACAGGATCATCGCGAGCCACGGCAGGACGACAAGGGCGACGATCAGCAGGCCCATGCCTGGCCGCGTCTGCCGGAACCAGCCAAGAGAACGGTCGCGCACCGCGAGGACGATCAGCGTCAGCGCGACAACCAGCGGCGTGATCGGCCCCTTGATCAGCACCGCCGCACCGATTACCGCCCAGAATGTGATAAGGAGATTGCGTGACAGCGTCGGCGCAACGGCCGGCGACCGCGCGGCGAAATAGGCTCGGGCGAGAAACCCAAGGCTCGCCACGGAGAGCGCGCCGAGCACGGCATCGGTCTTAGCGAGCCGGGCCTCGACGCCGAGAAGCACCGATCCCGCCATCATCAGCGCGGCGATCAGTGCCCCTTCCCGCGAAAGGAAAGCCAGCGCGGCCCAATAGGTCAGCAGCACCATCGCCAGCGCGCCGAGGAGCGAGGGGATACGGTAAAGCCCGATCACGCGCTTGGCATCCTCGATGCCCACCGCTTCCCCCAGCTTCACAGTGGTTGCCTGAAGCCAGTAGATGCCGACCGGCTTCTTGTGCCGCGCCTCTTCCTGAAACCGGATATCGACGAAATCCCCGGTTTCCAGCATCTGTTTGGAGGCCTGCGCGAAGCGCGGTTCGTCGCGGTCCATCGGCTGGAGGTGGAACTGGCCCGGCAGGAAGAAGAGCAACGACACGACTGCGAGCGCGAAAACCGCGCGCCAATGCGTACGCGTGACGCTATGAAGCAGGCCGCGCCAATCATGCTGGAGGAGCGCCGATACCGCGTTTCGCATCAGGTGAGACTCTCAACGCGCCGGGCGGTTTTGGCCCGGACGGGGACGGGATTTTTCGGCTTGACGCGATTCAACTTCCGATTCACAAGGATCGAGGCCAAGCAGAAGGCTTACGGTTTTACGCTATTTGCGCGTTCCGTCCGACGGATTCAAGCCAGAAAGGGCTGGGAGAGCAAATTTCCGGGAATTCCGTGTTTGCGCTGATCGAGATCCAAAAGGATTCGGTTTCCAGGCATTTCAAGGTGTTCGCTCAGCCTGCGCGAGGATGGAAACGAGCGCCTCGGCTGCCCTGAATCAAAATCTCAAGTTCTTGACCCCAGAACTCAACCTCCTGAATCAATTTGCTAGAAAACGGATATAACGCCTTGTTAATGTTAACAAATGGCGACCCCTGCTGGATTCGAACCAGCGACCTCATGCTTAGAAGGCACGTGCTCTATCCAGCTGAGCTAAGGGGCCTCGACGATCCCGGATAGCCTTTCACAACCCGCCGGGAAAGCCGGAATTCGCGGCAAGGACGGTCAATGCGTCCAGGTGCCGATGCGGTCAGAGCGGAAATTGTCCGAATATGCCATCGTCCGGCGAGCAGCGTCCTTGGGTTCCTCAACCTTGTAGGCGAGGCCGTTGCGCGTGGCATAAGCGATGGCCTCTTCCTTGGTATCGAACCACAGCTTGACCTGCGAAGACAGCGTATCGGCCGAACTCGTCCATCCCATCAGCGGCTCGATCGAGCGTGGCTGCGCCGCCGGCAAGAATTCGAGCAACCAGCGCTGACTCTTGGCCGTGCCGGATTGCATGGCGTTCTTTGCGGGACGGCAGATCCGGGCGGTCATCGGGCGGCATCTCCTTGCATCGCCGCGCGGGTCTTGTCCGATTCGCGGCATCCAGAACGTCCCGTCAACGAAGCGCATGGCCGCTTTCGGTTCAACAGGAATTTCCGTTCAAGGCGTTTGCACCCTCCCGGCAGGACAGTCAACACGGCAACTTGACGGACTGCTGAAAGCCGTAGGCTCGATCAACGACTTCCGGGAGATGGTCGGGGCAGCAGGATTCGAACCTACGACCTATAGTACCCAAAACTATCGCGCTACCAGGCTGCGCTATGCCCCGATCCGAGGCGGGCTAGCACGCCCATGCGCGCACGACAAGGGTTGCGTCACTTGAACATCGGATGGACGATGCGATCGCCGGAGCGCAGACCGAGGCGGCTCGCGACATTGGCGTTGAGCTCGAGCACGGCTCGCACGGGCACACCGGAAGAAATCGTCCGCTCGGATTCCGGCTCGGTGCGGCTCTCGATGCGATGGATGCGCCCGTCGGCGAAGATGAAGACCATGTCCAGCGAGATGTAGGTGTTCTTCATCCACATCGTGACCATCTGGTCGCGCTCGAAGTCGAACAGCATGCCCTGATCCTGTGGCATATGCTGGCGGAACATCAGCCCGCGTGCTCGATCCTGATCGGAACGCGCGACCTCCACGGTGAAGGAGTGGCGCCGCTCCCCGGAAACGATGTCCAGCCGCTCAAGCTTGGCCTGTCCACCGGTCGACCGCTGTTCGCCCGCCGTGGAAACGGTCTCCCAGCCCTGATACATGCGGGTGAGGTTACTCTTCACCGAAATGGTGACGACGGCCAGCGTCGCGAGGACAATCAAAACGACGGCGATCCTTCCCTTTGAAAGGAAGGGTTGCGGCGTTGAGTGCTCGGGTTCGCGTTCAGCCATTGTCTGACGAGATCAGTGCGAACTGGGCGGATTGCCCGCTTCGAGAAGCCGGACTTCTGCGGCCATGAGCCCCTTGGGGCCATTGCCGAAACGCACGAGAACCGTTTCGCCCGGCGTCAGCTCGGTAATACCGGTCCGGCGCAGGGTTTCCATATGCACGAAAATATCCTCGGTGCCGTCACCGCGCGTAACGAAGCCGAAACCACGCAGCCGGTTGAACCACTTCACCTTGACCGGTTCGAAACCACCCTGCGGCGTCACCTGCACATGGGTCCGTGCGGGCGGAAGCTGGGAGGGGTGCGTCGCGGTGGTGACATCCATCGACAGGATCCGGAAGGCCTGATAGCCGCGCTGACGCTCGATCACCTCGCAAGTGATGCGGGCACCTTCCGGCGCCGATTGATAACCGTCACGCCGCAGGCAGCTCACATGCAGCAGAATATCGGGAAGGCCGTTGTCCGGAATGATGAAACCGAAGCCCTTCGAGACATCAAACCACTTGATGCGGCCACTGATCTCGACAAGGTCGAGCGGCTGATCGTCCTGCCGCTGTTCGGTGGCGGAGGACGGCCCCGGAACCATGAAGCGATTGCCAAACCCTTTGGCGCCGTATTCGTCACCCATTGTTACTCTTGGCCCGCTTTGAAACCCACCCGAACCGAACGGCGAACGAAGGCTCCTCCCCCGTCCGTCGGTTACGGCCCGACGAATCTTTTGTCTGCATTAACCATAGCATCCAATGCCGGGCGGACGGCAATCCCAAAAAGCGGGAGGGATTCCGCCTCGCGCGGAAATATCCACCGCAAGTTCCGGTCGATCTCGGCCGTTTGCCGGCTCAGTGTCGCCCGAGCCGGGCCGCCTCACGCGAAATCCGGGTGATTTCACCCCAGTCTCCCGAATCCAACGCGGCTTTTGGCGTCAGCCACGAGCCGCCAACGCACATCACGTTCGGCAGGGCAAGATAGGTTTCAGCATTGGCCGGGCCGATGCCGCCCGTCGGACAGAACCGGAGATCGGCGAGCGGCCCGGCGACGGACTTGAGGTAACTGACCCCACCCGCCGCTTCGGCGGGGAAGAACTTCATCTCGTGGAAGCCCATTTCGAGCAGCGCGATCATTTCCGAAATCGTTCCCGCGCCGGGAAGCGCTGCGATACCGCTTTCCGCGACTGCGCGGCCGAGCGTTTCGGACGTGCCGGGGGTAACGAGGAACTTCGCGCCCGCGTCGCGTGCTTCGTCAACCTGCGAGGGGGTGAGGATGGTGCCGACACCGAGCACGACATCTGGACAATGATGCGCAATCGCCTCGCAGGCCTTCAGCGCCGCATCCGTCCGGAGCGTCACCTCGATAACTGTAATGCCGCCCTCCGCCAAAGCGCGCGCCAGCGGCACGGCCTGCGCGACATCCTCGATCGTCAGCACCGGGATGACGCGCGCGGCGTCGAGCAGCGGAGAAAATCGCGGAAGGGCTGACATGGCAGGAACTTTCTCGGGAGGGTTTCTATTCGGGATGGTCTTTGCCCGGAATGGCTTTGTTCGGAATGGCTTGCTTGGAGCGGAGGGCGGTCTATGTTGATTCCGACGATCTACCATACAAGTTCGCGGGCGCAAGGGGCGAGACCCGGCATCGCCTCGCGAACGGCGCCACGACCAAGGAACAGGAATAGGCCATGCAATATCTTCACACGATGGTCCGCATCCGCAATATCGAGGAAAGCCTCAAGTTCTACTGCGGTGCGCTCGGGCTCGTCGAAACCCGGCGAATCGAGAACGAGAAGGGCCGTTTCACGCTGATTTTCCTCGCAACGCCCGCAGATGCCGCCGAGGCCCGCGCCACCCGAACCAAGGAACTCGAACTGACGTTCAACTGGGACGACGAGGACTACAAGGGCGGGCGCAATTTCGGCCACCTCGCCTATCGGGTGGATGACATCTACGCCGCCTGCGCGAAAATTCAGGCGGCGGGCTACACGATCCACCGCCCGCCGCGCGAGGGCCGGATGGCCTTCGTGAAGTCACCGGATGGCATCTCGATCGAGCTTTTGCAGAAGGGCGACCCGCTCGCCCCCGCCGAGCCCTGGGCCAGCGCGCCGAATATCGGCAGCTGGTGAAGAAAAGAGGCCGGGTTCAACCCGGCCTCTCGATTCAAACCCGCCCGTACCCGCCCGGCGTCGGGGTCTGGATAATGATCGCCTCGCCGGACTCCAACACGGTCTGATCGCAGCCGCCGAGGGCATCAACCGAGCCGGAATTGCGTCGGACCGAGTTCCGACCCACCTCGCCGGTCTCGCCCCCAGCCAGCCCGAAGGGCGCGACGCGACGATGGCCGGAGAGCAGCGCGCAATCCATACGCTCGAGGAAGCGGATGCGGCGCAAGGTGCCATCCCCGCCCTTCCACTGGCCGTCACCACCTGATCCGCGACGGATGTGGAAATCCTCCAGCACGACGGGGAAGCGCAACTCCAGAATCTCCGGATCGGTAAGACGCGAGTTGGTCATATGGGTATGGACGCCCGGCGTGCCATTCCAGCCCGGACCGGCGGGCGAACCGGAACAGATCGTCTCATAATACTGATACTTGTCGTTGCCGAAGGTGAGATTGTTCATCGTGCCCTGCGCCGCCGCCATCGCGCCGAGAGCACCGAACAGGCAGTTGGTGACGGCTTGGGAGACCTCGACATTGCCTGCGACCACCGCCGCTGGATATTTCGGCGAGAGCATCGAACCTTGCGGGACGACGATCCGGATCGGCCGGAGGCACCCCGCGTTCATCGGAATCATGTCCTCCACCATCACGCGGAAGACGTAGAGCACCGCCGCGCGCGTCACCGGCTCGGGAGCGTTGAAATTATCGTCGCGCTGGGGCGAAGTGCCGGTGAAATCGACGGTCGCCTCCCTTTTATCGCGATCGACCGTGATCTTCACGCGAATACGACAGCCCTGATCCATCTCGTAGTCGAAGACGGCGTCGTGGAGCTTGGCGACGACGCGCGCAACGCTTTCGGCCGCGTTGTCCTGCACATGGCCCATGTAGGCCTGCACGACATCGAGCCCGAAGTTATCGATCATCTTCTCAAGCTCGGCGACGCCCTTGGCGTTGGCCGCGATCTGCGCCTTGAGGTCGTTGACGTTCTGGACGACGTTACGCACCGGGTAAGTCGCCCCGGTCAGCAGCTTGACGAGCGCTTCCTCGCGAAACTCGCCCTGATCGACCAGTTTGAAATTGTCGATATAGACGCCCTCCTCCTCGATGTTCACCGCGAGCGGTGACATCGAACCCGGTGCGATGCCGCCGATATCGGCATGATGCCCGCGCGAGGCGACCCAGAACAAGAGCCCCTCCCCCTTCGCATCGAACACCGGTGTGCAGACCGTAATATCCGGCAGATGCGTGCCGCCGTTGTACGGTGCGTTGATCGCGTAAACGTCTCCCGGCTTGATGACAGCGTTGTTCTTGATGATGCTCTCGACCGAGCGATCCATGGAGCCAAGATGCACCGGCATGTGCGGCGCGTTGGCGACGAGCCGGCCTTCCTCGTCGAACACCGCGCAGGAGAAATCGAGCCGCTCCTTGATGTTGACCGAATAGGCCGTGTTCTGGAGCGCGACGCCCATCTGCTCGGCGATCGACATGAAGAGGTTGTTGAAGATCTCGAGCAAGACAGGATCGGCCTCGGTGCCGATGGCCTTGGCACGGCGCAATTCCTCGACACGCTTCAAGACGATGTGATCCTTCGCGGTGAGGCGTGCCTCCCAACCCGGCTCGACGACGATGGTCTGGTTGGGTTCGATGAGGATAGCCGGGCCCGCGATACGGGCGCCAGGCTGAAGGTCTGCGCGCAGGTGGATGCCCGCATCGCGCCAGGCACCCTGGCTAAAGAAGCGTGTGCGGGCATGCGCCGCCGGTTCGACGGCGACCGTCGTGACGCTCGGTTCCTCGAAGCCGGAGCCGCCACCGATGGCCTCGACAGAAATCGCCTCGATAACGACAGGTTTCGCACTGTCGGTGAAGCCGAACCGGGCGCGATGCGCGGTCTCGAAGCGGGCGCGCAACGCTTGCGGGCCATCGCCCGTCTTCCAGATGATCTCGATGGGTGAATCCGTGCCCGCGTAACGCAGGTGGAGTTCGGTCACGAGGCGGATCTGGTTCTTTGGAATACCCTGCCCCGCAACTTCCGCCACCGCTTCGGCGCCGATGGTTGCTTCCGCGCGCGCCGCGTGATCGCCGACATCGCCCGCAAGCGGCACCTCGCTCGCGACCTGCCGGGTCGCGCGGATCGAGGCGAGGCCCATGCCATAGGCCGAGAGCAGACCCGAATACGGGTGGATAAGGATTTCGGTCATGCCGAGATGGTCGGCGACGAGGCAGGCATGCTGTCCGCCTGCACCCCCGAAGCAGTTGAGCGCGTAGCGCGTCACGTCATAGCCGCGCTCGACCGATATCTTCTTGATCGCGTTCGCCATGTTCATCACCGCGATGGCGATGAAGCCATCGGCGATTTCCTCGGCGCTCTTGCCGGGAACCTTGGCGGCGAGATCGGCGAATTTCGCCTTCACGGCCGAAACGTCGAGATGCTCGTCACGCTTGGGGCCGAAAATTGCAGGAAAGTAGTCCGGGTTTAGCTTTCCGACCATCACGTTCGCATCGGTGACGGCAAGCGGACCGCCGTTCCGATAGCACGCCGGGCCAGGGTTGGCGCCGGCGCTGTCCGGACCGACGCGGAAGCGTGCGCCGTCGAAATGCAGGATAGAGCCGCCGCCGGCCGCGACCGTGTGGATGCGCATCATCGGCGCACGCATGCGGACACCGGCTACCTCGGTCTCGAAGGCGCGCTCGAAGGTGCCGTCATAATGCGCGACATCGGTCGAGGTACCGCCCATGTCGAAGCCGATCACACGGTTGAACCCGGCCGACTTGCCGGTTTCCGCCAGCGCCACGACACCGCCCGCCGGGCCGGAGAGGATCGCATCCTTGCCCTGGAAGAGATCGGCCGCCGTGAGCCCACCGGAGGACATCATGAACATCAGCCGGATGCCAGTGCGGGTGACATCAAGCTCATCCGAAACCTGCTTCACGTAACGCGAGAGAATGGGTGAGAGATAGGCATCGACGACCGTGGTATCCCCGCGCCCGACAAGCTTCACCAAGGGCGAAACCTCATGGCTCACGGAAACCTGCGCGAAGCCCATCGCGCGGGCCAGTTCCGCGACACGCTTCTCGTGCGCGGGGTGGCGGTAGGCGTGCATAAAGACGATGGCGATGGCCTCGACGCCATCCGCCTTGAGCTTCCGGAGCGCAGCCGCGGCGCCGGGCTCGTCAAGCGGGATTTCGACCGTGCCGTCGGTCAGGATGCGTTCGTCGATCTCGACGACATCGGCGTAAAGAAGCTCCGGCTTGACGATTTCCTTTGCAAAAATATCCGGCCGGGCCTGATAGCCGAGTTCGAGCGCATCACGGAAGCCTCGCGTCGTCACGAGCACGGTGCGTTCACCCTTGCGCTCAAGCAGCGCATTGGTGGCCACCGTCGTGCCCATGCGGACCTCGCCGACGAGACCGACCGGGATAGGCGTGCCGGTTTCAAGCCCAAGAAGTTCGCGAATACCCTGCACCGCCGCGTCGCGATAAACCCGCGGATTTTCCGAGAGCATCTTCCTCGCGTGGAGGTTTCCTGCCGGATCGCAACCGATCACGTCCGTGAAAGTGCCGCCGCGGTCGATCCAGAAATCCCATTGTTTTCCGTTATTTGAAATGGCTCCTTGCGCCATGGCGGCCTCCCAACCGATTTGAATTATCGAGATCATCAATAAAACGTCGATAATTTGTTGACAAGATAATTTTCCAAGATAGCCTCATGTCATCGCATCCGAAACGGCATGCGTCACCAATCCGGCACCAAGACCGGACCAAACGGGAGAGCCGCATGGCCAATGCGGAAGCAGAACTCTGGCGCCAGACGCCCGAGAGTGCACGCGCAAGAATTCGCGACGGCCTTTTCACCGGGGCGACGGCAGGCCTTGCGCCCGGCTATGTGCAGGGCAATCTCTGCATCCTGCCGCAGGACCTCGCCTCCGATTTCCTCCGTTTCGCGCAGGCCAACCCCAAGCCATGCCCGCTGATCGGCGTGAGCGAGATCGGTTCGCCGCTGGTGCCGACGCTGGGCGCAACCGTCGACCTCCGGCGCGACCTGCCGCGCTACCGCGTGTGGAAGGAAGGCGAGCTTGTCGCCGAGCCGACCGACATCACCGAATTCTGGCGCGACGATCTCGTCGCTTTCGTCATCGGCTGCAGCTTCTCGTTTGAGGAAGCGCTGATCGAGGACGGTATCCCGTTACGTCACGTCGCGTGCGGCTCAAACGTCGCGATGTATCGCACCGATATTCCCTGCGTGCCGGCCGGCCGCCTCGCCGGGCCGATGGTCGTCTCGATGCGTCCAATGAAACCGGCGGACGCGATCCGTGCCATCCAGATCACCTCACGCTTTCCTTCCGTCCACGGCGCGCCGGTGCATATCGGCAAGCCAGAACTGATTGGCATCGCCGACATTAGCAAACCGGATTATGGCGATCCGGTCGAGCTCCGGGGCGATGAGCTTCCGGTCTTCTGGGCGTGCGGCGTGACGCCGCAGGCGGTGATCGCCGCCGCGCAACCCGCCTTCGCCATCACGCATTA
>DAORNC010000069.1:9374-12281 GCA_035440785.1 Rhabdaerophilum sp.
GGGGTCGATGTTGATCACGGATATCAGGAATTCGCGCCTCGCAGCCTTGTGAGGCCCGCGACGAACCGGGCGACGGTCCTCCCCTGGCCGACGCTCACAACATGGGAGAACAGGGATGACGATCATGATGAAATCGCTGGCCGCGGCCAGCTTCTCGCTCCTCGCCTCGGCCGCGATGGCGCAGACCAAGTGGGACATGCCGACCCCCTATTCCGACGGCACCTTCCAAACAGTCAACGTCCGGGAATTCGTCGAGGATGTAGCCAAATCCTCCGGCGGGAAGCTCCAGATCACCGTGCATTCCAACGCCAGCCTCGTGAAGATGCCGGAAATGAAGCGCGCGGTGCAGTCGGGCCAGGTGGCGATCGGTGAAGTGCTGATCTCGGTGCTGGCCAACGCGATGTTCGGCTTCGAGAGCGTTCCCGGTCTCGCGCCGAGCTATGCCGAGGCCCGCAAGCTCCACAACCTCGCCAAGAGTGCCGTCGCCGCCCGGCTCGAAAAACAGGGCATGATGTATCTCTATTCAGTCGCCTGGCCGCCGCAGGGCATCTATGCGAAGGCGCCTGTGAATGCGCTTGCCGATTTCAAGGGCACCAAGTTCCGCTCCTACAACCCTGCGACTGCCCGCTTCGCACAGCTCATCGGCGCAGTGCCGACGACCATCCAGGTGCCGGAAATCGCGCAGGCTTTCCGCACTGGCGTTCTCGACGCGATGATCACCTCGGGTGCCACCGGCGTCGACCAGCAAGCCTGGGACTACCTCAACCACTATTACGACACCCAGTCCTTCCTGCCGCAGAATCTCGTCTTCGTGAATAAGAAGGCGTTCGACGCCCTCCCCGATGACGTGAAGAAGGTCGTGCTCGAAGCCGCCGCCCGCGCCGAGGATCGCGGCTGGAAGAAGAGCGAGGAACTCAACGAGGGCTACAAGAAAACCCTCGCCGAGAAGGGTATCAAGGTGCTGCCGGCGACTGACAAGATGAAGGCCGAGATGAAGGCGATCGGCGAGACGATGGCCAAGGAGTGGGCGGCCAAGGCCGGCCCGGACGGTGACAAGCTCATCGCCGACTTCCGCAAGTAAACGTTCTTCCCCGAGAGAGGCCTCGCGACGGCAACTTTCCGCCGCGGGGCCTCGACCCTAAGAGCGCTCCCGCGCACCGTTCCTCATATCCAGAATCAAGGGAGATGCGCCATGAGACGCGCACTGGATTGGCTTTACGCGGCGACGGCCGTCATCGCCGCGGCGGCGATGGTCGGCATCGCGCTTCTCATCCTCGCCCAGGTTGCCTTGCGCATTTTCGGCTCGCAATTGCCTTCGGCAGACGACTTCGCGGGTTATGCGCTGGTTGCGGCGACCATCGTCGGTCTCGCGCCGACCTATCGGCACAATTCGCATATCCGCGTCGGGCTAATCATCGAGCGTTTCCCGCTCGGCACAGGCACACGAGTGCTGCTTGAGCGCGCGGTTTGCGCGATCTCGATCGTGCTCGTCGCCTGGGCGGCCTGGTTCTCGGCCAAGTTCGTGCACGAGAGCTACATCTACAACGAGATCAGCCAAGCCCTCCTGCCGATCAAACTCTGGCTGCCGCAGAGCTTCATGGCATTCGGCTTCATCGTCCTGCTCGTCGCGCTGATCGACGATCTGGTGACCGATCTTGCCGGAGGCACCCAGAGCCACCTTGCCGTTGCCGTCTCCGGCGACGAAATGCCGGTCGAGAAGTGAGCTGAGCCATGGAACCCGCAACCGCCTCCCTGATCCTGATCGGGATCATGCTCGCGATCCTCACCACCGGTGTCTGGATCGGCCTCGCACTCGGCCTCGTCGGCTACATCGCCTTCGTGCTGATGACCAACGCCAACCCCGCGCTTTCCTTCGCGACCACTGTCTGGGGTTCGATGAACTCCTGGACGCTGACCGCCCTGCCGATGTTCATCTGGATGGGCGAGATCCTCTTCCGCTCCTCCCTTTCGGATGACATGTTCAAGGGCCTCGCGCCGTGGATGCAGCGCCTGCCGGGCCGACTTCTCCACACCAACGTGTTCGGCTGCGGGATCTTCGCGGCGATTTCCGGCTCGTCTGCCGCAACCGCCGCGACCATCGGCAAGATGACGATTCCCGAACTGCGCAAGCGCGGCTACGACGACTTCATGAATATCGGCAGTCTTGCCGGCTCCGGTACGCTGGGCCTGCTCATTCCGCCGTCGATCATCATGATCGTCTACGGCGTCGCAGCGGAAGTCTCGATCGCCCGCCTGTTCATCGCCGGCGTGATCCCCGGCATCCTCTTGATGCTCGTCTTCTCCGGCGTTCTGATGAGCTGGGCCGTGCTCAATCCCGACAAGGTTCCTCCGCGCGATCCGCCGATGAGCCTTCGCGAGAAGCTGCACGAGAGCCGTCGACTCATCCCGATCGTCGCGCTGATCGTGATCGTGCTCGGCTCGATCTATACCGGCGTCGCGACGCCAACGGAGAGCGCGGTGCTCGGTGTCGTCGGCTCGCTTGTGCTAACCGTCCTTACCCGCACCTTCTCGTGGGAGATGTTCAACGCCTCGGTGATGGGGGCGGTGCGCACCAACGCGATGATCGGGCTGATCCTCGCCGGCGCCTCGTTCCTCACGGTGGCGATGGGGTTCACCGGCCTGCCGCGCATCTTCGCGGAATGGATCAATTCGCTCGGCCTCAGCCAGTTCATGCTGATCATGGCGCTGATGATCGTCTACATCGTCCTCGGCTGCCTGATCGACGGCATCTCGATGGTGGTGCTCACGGCGGCTGTCGTGATGCCGGCGGTGAAGGCGGCGGGCATCGATCTCGTCTGGTTCGGCATCTTCGTCGTGCTGGTGGTCGAGATGGCACAGATCACGCCGCCCGTCGGGTTCAACCTTTATGTCCTGCAAGGGTTGACG
>DAORNC010000069.1:12291-13610 GCA_035440785.1 Rhabdaerophilum sp.
AAGCCGATGGGTTACATCGCGCTCGCCGCCCTTCCCTTCTTTCTGGCGATGATCGCGATGGTTTTCGTCATCATCCTCGTCCCGGATCTCGTGACGTGGTTGCCAAACCAGATGCTAGGGCAGAAATAGGGGGACAAAGACGGAGGATTCCTTGGCCAAGAACGATGCACCGACCCTAAGCCTCGACGAAATCCGCCAGGGCGGCCTTCTCGGACCGATCGTTTCCTCCGCGCATCTGGCGTCGGGCGCGAGCCCGGCGCTTTCCGAGTTCGAATTCGGGCTCATTCTCGTCGGCCATGCCTTCGAGCGCTGGATGGTGCGCTGCATGGCGGCAGCAGGCGTGAAGGATCTTTCCGCGCTCGACGTGCTGGTGCTTCACACCGTCAACCACCGCGGCCGCTCGAAGCGGCTCGCCGACATCTGCCTCGTTCTCAATGTCGAGGACACCCATACCGTCACCTATGCCATCAAGAAGCTCGAACGTCTCAAGCTCATCAAGAGCGGGCGCGCGGGCAAGGAAAAGACCGTGACGATCACCGCCGGCGGCGAGCAGGCCTGCCTCGCCTATCGTGAGATCCGCGAGGCGCTGCTCGTGCGCTCTGTGCGCTCACTCGGCCTCGACGAGAAGGTGCTGCACGAGGTCGCGCAGCGGATGCGCGCTCTCTCGGGCCATTACGATCAGGCCGCGCGCGCGGCGGCGAGCCTTTAGGCAGCCTTCTCAGGCCGCGAGGCCGCCGGCATTCGCGAGCTTTTCCATGTGATGATCGGTATCGCCGAAGGCTTTCTCGATCATCGTCAGGCGCTTGAAATAGTGACCCACGGCGGCTTCCATCGTCACGCCGATGCCGCCATGAAGCTGCACCGCCTGCTGGCCGATGAAGCGCGCCGCCTTGCCGATCTGCACCTTGGCGGCGGAGATCGCACGGGAGCGGGCGGCGGCATCGGGCTCGCGGGTCATCATCGTGGCGTAGATCGCCATCGACCGGGCCTGTTCGAGTTCGATCAGCATCTCCGCCGCACGATGCTGGAGCACCTGAAAATCGCCGATGGGCCGACCGAACTGCTTGCGGACCTTGAGATAATCTACCGTCAGTTCGAGCGCCTTTTCCATTGCGCCGACAGCTTCGGCGCAGATCGCGGCGATTGCCTCGTCCTGCATCCGCGCGAGCGCAGAGAAGGCATCCCGGTTGTCGCCGAGGAGCGCGCTCGCATTGAGTTTAACACCATCGAGCGTGAGTTCCGCGGCGCGCGTCCCGTCCTGCGTCGGGTAGTCGCGGCGTGCAAGGCCCGGTGTATCCGCCGGTACGAGAAAGACGCCG
>DAORNC010000069.1:13624-16200 GCA_035440785.1 Rhabdaerophilum sp.
TTCACCCGACAGTCGCGCCGTCAGCAGGAAGGCGTCCGCCGTGCCACCATGAAGCACGAGCGTCTTTGCCCCTTCGAGCGTCCAGCCGCCCTCACGCTCGCGCGCCACGGTCGCGACATGAGGAAGCCGATTGCCGGCGCCCATTTCGGTATGGGCGATGGCAAGCCGCCTCTCGCCCGAGATGATGCCCGGCACCAGCGTCGCACGCTGCGCCTCATCCGCCAGTGCGTTGATCAGCGACGACGCCATGACAATGCCCGGCAGATAGGGCTCGACCGCGAGCGCGCGTCCGAAGGCCTCCATCACCAGCATCACCTCCTCGGGGCCGCCGCCAATGCCGCCATCCTCCTCGCGAAACGGCAGCGCGAAGAGGCCGAGATCGGCATATTCCTGCCAGAGAGCGCGGTCGAAGCCACCCTCGGCGTGGATGTAGCCCTGTCGCTTGTCGAAGCCGTAACGGTCGGCCATCAGGCGGTCGATGCTCTCCTTGAGGAGGCGCTGCTCGTCGTTGAGATCGAAATCCATCTCACAATCCCAGAATGGCCTTGGCGATGATGTTCTTCTGGATCTCGTTCGAACCGCCGTAGATCGAGACCTTGCGCATGTTGAAATAGAGTGGCGCGGCGGCATCGGCCCAATCCGGCCCCACCGGCGGTTCGTTGCGCGGGTTGTGCGGATCGGCGAAAGGGAGCGCATAAGCGCCCACCACATCCATCAACAGTTCGGTCGTCGCCTGCTGGAGTTCCGAACCACGAATTTTCAGCACAGAGGAAGCCGGGTTTGGCTTGCCCTTGTTGAGCCCCTTGGCTTCATCGGAGAGCACGCGCAGTTGCGTGATTTCCAGTGCCTTCAGCGCGATTTCCGTCTCTATCAGCCGATCGCGGAAGCGGGGGCGATCAATGGCGCAGCTGCCATCGACGCCGGGGAGCGAGGCGAGTTCGCGCAGGCGCCGGAGCCGCGCCTTGGAGACGCCGATCCGGGCGATGCCGATGCGCTCGTTGGAAAGCAGGAACTTGGCATAATCCCAGCCCTTGTTCTCCTCACCGACGAGATTCTCGACCGGCACTTCCACATCATCGAAGAAAACCTCGTTGACCTCATGCGCACCATCGACCGTGATGATCGGTCGAACGGTGATGCCCGGTGTTTTCATGTCGATCAGCAGGAAGGAGATGCCCTCCTGCTTCTTCGCTTCCGGGTTCGTGCGGACAAGGCAGAAGATCCAGTTCGCGTATTGGCCGAGCGTCGTCCAGGTCTTCTGGCCGTTGACGCGGTAGTGGTCGTCCTCGCGCACCGCGCGCATCGTCAGTGAGGCCAGGTCGGACCCAGCGCCCGGTTCGGAAAAGCCCTGGCACCACCAATCATCGAGATTGGCGATACGCGGCAGGAAACGCTTCTTCTGCGTTTCGTTTCCGAAAGTGTAGATCACCGGCCCCACCATCGAAACGCCGAAGGACAGGAACTCCGGCGCGGGCGCAGCCAGCACCTCCTCAAGAAAGATATATTGCTTGATCGGCGACCAGCCGGTGCCGCCGTATTCCACCGGCCAACGCGGCGTGGACCAGCCCTTCGCGTGCAGCGTCCGCGTCCATTCCACGAGATCGTCGCGCGAGGGCTTGCGGCCCTCGATCAGCCTTTGGCGGACGCGCGGCGACAGGTTCGCATCGATGAAGGCGCGAACCTCCGCGCGAAACGCATTTTCCTCTTCCGTGAAATGGAGATCCATCCGTCACCGTCCCGAGTTGCCGGCGAAGCCCGCGAAGCTGCCGCCCTCCGCCGCAAGCCTCGCCAACAACGGTGCGGGCTTCAGCCGCTCGTCGCCGGTGATTGCGGCATAATGCGCGAGCCGTTCGGCGACCTTCGCCAACCCCACCCGGTCGGCATGGAACATCGGCCCGCCCTTGGCGACCGGGTAGCCGTAACCGTTTATCCAGATGACATCGATATCGGATGACCGCTCGGCGATCTCCTCGTCAAGAATGCGTGCAGCCTCGTTGACCATCGAGAACGCGAGCCGTTCCTGAATTTCCTCGCGGGAAATCGACCGCCGCACGATGCCCTTTCCAGCCGCGATCCGCTCGATCAGCGCGTCGATTTCCGGATCAGAAATCGGTGTGCGATTGCCGGGTTCGTAGCGGTAGTAGCCCGCACCGGTCTTCTGTCCGAAACGACCGAGCTCGCAGATTGCATCCGCGACTGGAGCCTTGGCGCCGCTCTCCTTGCGGATGCGCCAGCCGACATCGAGCCCCGCGAGATCGCCGACCGCGCAAGGCCCCATCGCATAGCCGAAGGCGGTTGCAGCCGCGTCGATATCGGCGGGTGATGCGCCTTCGACCAGCAGCGCCTCGACCTGCCGGCCGCGTGCGTGCAGCATCCGGTTGCCGACGAAACCATAGCAAACTCCGACCGTGACCGGCACCTTGCCGATCTTCGCGCCGACATCGATGGCGGTCGCGAGCGCATCCGGCGCGGTCTTCCCTGCGCGGACGACTTCCAGCAGCTTCATCACGTTGGCGGGCGAGAAGAAGTGCATGCCGAGCACATCGCCGGGCCGGCTGGTCGCCGTCGCGATCTCG
>DAORNC010000070.1:0-16082 GCA_035440785.1 Rhabdaerophilum sp.
CCAGAACCAGCTTGAGATCGGGTGTCATGCGCCCCTCGGTATCGAGGACGACGCGCACGGGCGAGAAACTCTCCATGCCGGGCAGACGGACATCGAGCATCGGATCGTCCGCCAGCACGGTGCCGATACCGGTGACGATGGCCTCGACATCCGAGCGCATGCGATGGACACGGGCCCGCGCCAGTTCACCCGTGATCGCCAGTGGTCGACGGTCCATCGTGCCGGCGAATCCATCGGCCGTCTGCGCCAGCTTCACCCGCACGAACGGCCGGTTGAGGCGCACACGCTGGCAATGGCCGCGGTTGAGTTCGCTCGCCTCGACCGCAAGCACACCCTCCACGACCTCGATACCAGCGGCACGCAGCCGCGCCGCGCCGTCGCCGGATGCGAAGGGAGAGGGATCGGCGGCCGCGATCACCACCCGTGCGACGCGGGCATTCAGCAACTGCTCGGTGCAGGAGGGGCCATCGTAATGCACGGAACGCCGGGCGCAGGGTTCGAGCGTCACGTAGACGGTCGCACCCTTCGCTTTCTCCCCGGCTGCGGCGAGCGCGATTGCCTCGGCATGGGGCCGGCCACGCGGGGCCGTGAGCCCACGCCCCAGCACGACCGGTGGCTCGCAACTTTCGTCGACGACGAGCGCGGCGACAGACGGGTTCGGTGCCGTCCGGCCAAGCCCGCGCCGCGCAAGCGCGAGCGCTGCACGCATGAACGCTTCGTCACGCCACCTTTCAGCGCTCTCGCCGCTCACGAGGTTCCCTCACCGCTCTCGCGCTGGTCGGCACTCAATTCGTCGAGCAATTCGCCGAATTCCTTGGCCTCGCGGAAATTCTTGTAGACCGAGGCGAAGCGCACATATGCGATCTCGTCGAGCGATTTCAGCGCTTCCATGACGAGGCTGCCGATGTCTTCCGAGGAGATTTCGCCCTCGCCCTGGCTTTCGAGTTGCCGGACGACGCCGTTGATGAGGCGCTCCACCCGCTCCGGGTCGACGGGACGCTTGCGCAGCGCCACCTCGATCGAACGCGCGAGCTTGTCACGGTCGAACGGCGCGCGCTTGCCGGAACGCTTTAGCACCGTGATCTCGCGAAGCTGGATGCGCTCGAAGGTCGTGAAGCGCCCGCCGCAATCGGGGCACACGCGCCGGCGCCGGATCGCCGAGTGATCCTCGGAAGGCCGACTGTCCTTCACCTGGGTATCGAGCGAACCGCAATAGGGGCAGCGCATCGCGCCTTCTTCCTTTCTCGATCGGAGCAACGAGCCAAGTCAGGCAAAAGCCGCGCGAGGTCAATAGCGGTGAAGCCCGTTGCCGCAGGAAAGTCCCCCTGCGCAGCGTATGCATCCGCGCATATTTAGCGTGCGAAATTGACGATGGACTCTTGTTGCCCAATAGGTCAATAAAATTGACATATATATGTGTGAACCGATTATTCTACGTGTTCGATACCAGCGCCTTGCGGGTAAGGTTTCGTTCGCGGCGATCGCTGTTTTTCGGCGCGATCAAACCATTCAGGAATGCCATGCACGCGAACTTCAATCTTCCGCTCGCCTGGGCGGCCGACGAGGCCGACGCGTCGGAAACCGAACTGCCCCTGCTCGATCCATCCGACAAGACGATGATTGACATCATCGGCGCTATCCGTGAGTTCACGGAGCGGGAAAAGCTGCTTGCGCTCCTGCTGATCCGGACGATCTCGACCTGGAGCGCAACCTCTTCGGAAATCTGACGCCCACAAAAGGTGCGCCGGTTCGCCGGAGCTGATGGGGATGGGGCGTCGTTGAAGCGCCCCATTTCATTTCAATAGATCGGGAAGCGCGCCGTCAGCGCGTGGGCGCGGGTCTTGACCGCAGCCTCGACCGCGCCGTTTCCTTCCTCGCCATTCTTGGCGAGCCCGTCGATCACATCGCCGATCATCTCGCCGACCTGCCGGAACTCCTCGACGCCGAAGCCTCGCGAGGTCGCGGCCGGAGTGCCGAGGCGGACGCCCGAGGTCACCATCGGCTTTTCCGGGTCATAGGGAATTCCGTTCTTGTTGCAGGTGATATGCGCGCGACCGAGCGCCTTCTCCGCTGCGACGCCGGTGACCTTCTTCGGCCGGAGATCGACCAACATCAGGTGATTATCGGTGCCGCCGGTCACCATGTCGAAGCCGCGCTTCTTCAACGTGTCCGAAAGTGCCTTGGCGTTGGCGACGACGGCTTCTGCATAGGCCTTGAATTCGGGGCGCAGCGCCTCGTGGAAGGCGACCGCCTTCGCCGCGATCACGTGCATCAGCGGGCCACCCTGAAGGCCGGGGAAGATCGCCGAATTGACCTTCTTGGCAATATCGGGATCGTTGGTGAGAATCATACCGCCGCGCGGGCCGCGCAGGGTCTTGTGCGTGGTGGTGGTGACAACATGCGCATGCGGAAACGGCGAGGGGTGCGAGCCGCCCGCGACCAACCCGGCGAAATGCGCGATATCGACCATGAAATAAGCACCGACCGCGTCGCAGATGCGGCGAAAACCCTCGAAATCCCAATGGCGCGAATAGGCCGAGCCGCCGGCGATAATGATCTTCGGCTTGTGCTCATGCGCGAGGCGCTCGACCTCGGCCATGTCGATCATCTGCGTCTCACGGTCGACGTTGTAGGGCACGACATTGAACCACTTGCCGCTCATGTTGACCGGCGCGCCATGCGTCAGATGACCACCTGCAGCGAGGTTCAGCCCCATGAAGGTCTCGCCCGGCTTCATCAACGCGAGGAAAACGCCCTGGTTGGCCTGCGAACCGGAATTCGGCTGCACATTGGCATAGGCGCAACCGAAGAGTTCTTTCGCACGCGAGATCGCGAGATCCTCGGCGATATCGACGAACTGGCAGCCACCGTAATAGCGCTTGCCGGGATAGCCTTCCGCGTACTTGTTGGTCAGCACCGAGCCCTGCGCCTCGAGCACCGCGCGGCTGACGATGTTTTCGGAGGCGATCAGCTCGATTTCCTCGCGCTGGCGACCTAGTTCCAGCGCCACGGCCTTCGCGATCTCGGGATCGACATCCGCGAGCGATGCGGAAAAGAACGAGTTGGAACGCAGGGGAGCAGCGGTCATCGGATGTCCTGTCTGGGCTTTAAAGACGCGGGCGCGACGGAAAGCGGCGGTCTATCGCACTCGCCCTCAACCGGCAAGGTCGTTGCCGGGACAAATGCGCCGCACACCCTCAGCCGATGAGTTCCGCCGCCTTCGTAAAATCGACGTTACCACCGCAAAGAAGGATGCCGACGCGCTCGCCCGGCGCGGGCGTGTAGGCCCCGGACAGAACGGCTGCGAGCGCCGTTGCGCCACCCGGTTCGGAGAGGAGGCGGAAATCCTGCCAGAGCGCCGCCATCGCCGCGCGGATCGCCTCGTCCGGGACAAGGACGACACGATCGACATGGCGGCTGGCGATGGAATGCACGAGCGGCCCGACGTTCTTGGCGCCGAGCGAATCGGCGGCGATGGAATTGACCGGGACATCGACCGGACCACCGGCTTCCAGTGCGGCCTGGAGCGCGCGCGAGCCCTCCGGTTCGATACCGACGACGCGGACACCCTTCGGTTGAAGCCAGCTTGCGACACCGGAGATCAGCCCGCCGCCGCCGACCGCGATCAGCACCGTGTCGAGCTCGGCCTGCTCCGCCCATTCGAGGCCGAGCGTACCCTGCCCGGCGATGGTCGCCGCTGCGGCAAAGGGGTGGATCTTGAACGCACCGCTTTCCCCGACGTAGGCGTCGCAGCCAGCCTGTGCATCGTCGTAACGCGCGCCGCCGATGACAATCTCGGCGCCGAAGCGGCGGATCGCAGCGATCTTGGAAGGGCTCGAAATCTCGGGAACGAAAATACGCGCCTTGACGCCAAGGCAGCGGGCGGCATTCGCCACCGCCGCGCCGTGATTGCCGCCCGAGGCAGCCGCAACCCCCGCCGGGCCTATCTCGTTCGACAGGATCGAGTTGAACGCGCCGCGCGATTTGAACGACCCGGCGAATTGGGTCAGTTCGAGCTTGAAATTCGGCACGAAATCGCCGCCGAGCGCACCGCGTGCCATATTGAGCACGGGCGTGACGCGGATATGGGGGAGAATCCGCGCATAAGCCGCGCGGATGGCTGCGGAATCAGGGGGAACGAGCTGCATACCCGTTCCCTAGCATGGCCACAAGGCGCGCGCCAACGGCCCTTATTCGGGCCGGTCGTCACCCGCGCGCAGGGCCTCGGTCACGGCGCCGGGGCCGACACCGTCCTTGCCGTAGATGTCGTCGCGGAACTGGATCACGCCCTCGGGGGTCCCCCAGGCAGTGATATAGACCCAGTAGACCGGAATCGGCTCACGCGGACGAGCGTCGATGCGCTTGCCGGCGCGATCGCGTCGCGCGTCCACTGCGGATTGTCCTTGAGAATCCAGTAGATGTAATCGCGCACGTTCTGCACACGCACGCACCCCGAAGAGACGAACCGGTAATCATCGCCGAAAATGCCTTTAGCGGGCGTATCGTGCATGTAGACGCCATGCGGGTTGGCGATGTTGATACGCACGAAACCGAGCGAGTTGAACTCGCCGCCCGGATCCTGCCGGAACATGTACTGGGTTGCCTCGTCGGAATTCCAGTTGACCGCCGCCGGCTGGACCTCCTGACCCTGCCGGTTGATGATCCGGATCTTCTGCTCGGAGAGGTAGTTCGGATTCTTCCGCATCAGCGGAATGAGATCCTTCTTGATAATCGAGGCCGGAACCGTCCAGGTCGGGTTGAAGTTCACGTCGAGGATCTTCGCAGTCATGATCGGCGACTGGCGATCGATCTTGCCGACGCCCGCAACATGACGGGTGTGGACGACACCATCCTCGACCGTCTCGACATAGGCGGCGGGGATGTTGGTCGTCACATAACGACGGCCGAGATTGATCTGGTAGGAGCGAAGGCGGGCGAGGTTGATCTCCAGCTGCTTGAGACGCACTTCCGCCGGCGTGTTGAGCGCGGCGAAGGTCTGCGCGCCAACGACGCCGGTCGGCGTCAGGCCGTGGCGAGCCTGATAGCGGCGGACGGCGGCATCGACATAACTATCAAAGGTCGATCCGGTGCCGACATTCGGCGAGAGATCACCCAAGGCAATCAGGCGATCACGCAGCGGCTGCACATTCGCGTGGCGCGTGCCGAGCTTCAGGCGCTGGCCCGAGGGAAGCGGCGGGTGACCGCCGCGCGCGACGATATCCTGATAGACACGGATCGCGCCTTCGGTCGCCTGGAGTGTCGAGGGACTGAGAATCGGGTGCGATGTAATGATATTGCGGGACTTCTGCGCACCAACGTCATAGCTCTGTGCCCATTCCGCCTGCCCGCCTATCACGCCCGCCTGCTGCGCAAGCGCCGCGCCCGACCAGCCCGCACCGGCCAATGCCGCGCTGCCAAGAAGAAAACGCCGCCGGTCCATCGCCATCATCTGCCTGACCTTCATCCCTTGCCCCATCGGCGCGACCCGCGCCACCCACGGTCAATATCTAGCTCAACGCCATTAACCAAGGATGAGCGGCTGGCCTCACGCCCCGCGCATCCGCAATCGCGGCGTCATTCCTCCAAGGGAAAGCGCGCCTTGTCGGGCAAAAATGTGGCATTCGCCCGAAAGACGGCCGCGATCACGGGGTCGTTATCACGGATCGCGCGAATTGGAAGTGCGGCAACGCACAAAAGGCCCACCTGCCGGCGGGCCTTCGCACAAATGGTTCTCGCGAAAATCCGGCGACGCCGGATCAGAGGCGATAGCGGATCTGGTCGGTCCAGAAGCGATCAAGGCGGATGAGAGCCTGATTCAGCGCCTCGAAGTCGCTCGCCGCGATGCCGCCGATCTGCTCGACCGTGCGGATGTGCTTGTCATAGATGCCGGCGACGATCTCGTGCACTTCCTTGCCCTTGGGCGCGAGGCGGATGCGGACCGAACGCCGATCTACACGGCTGCGCTGATGGGAGAGGTAGCCGAGTTCGACCAGCTTCTTCACATTGTAGGAGACATTCGAACCGAGATAGTAACCGCGGGTGCGCAGTTCGCTCGCCGTCACGTCGTTGTCACCGATATTGTAGAGGAGCAGCGCCTGGACCGAATTTACGTCGGCACGCCCCCGGCGATCGAACTCATCCTTGATCACATCGAGCAGGCGGCGATGAAGCCGTTCGACCAGCGCCAGCGATTCAAGATAAGCCGGACGGATGGCGGTCGAGCTTTCGACCTTCTCTTCAATATTACGAGCAGCACTCGCGTTCTTCATGACACTATACCCCTGTTTTATTTGAGGCGTGCTTTTGCCCGTCCTCGTCTTATGGGGACAACATAAAGGGCACGAATGAAAATGAGTTTAAATTCCAGCGTAAATTTGACGTTCATACTTCGGAGTAAACAGAGGATTGCTGATAGCATTTCTTAGTATTTTTGAAACGTGAACGTAATTATCCATTTACCGGATTTGCTGGAGCGGCGAAATTTGTCGTAAACCATTGCCGGGAAGACTCTGGAAAGCCTAATCGGGATCAATCAAAATAAGCCCAGATGGCGTCGGCGCACTGCAAAAGCGAGCACGAAGTAGAAGAAGAGCGCCAGCATTGAGCCCGTGGCGGAGCTGAACCCCACCGCATTACCCATGCCGGAAAACCCCAGCGCGATCTCGGCGACGACAACGAAAACCCAGAGGCTCGTACCCCAGGGCGAGACCAGCCAGAGCCCGACCGCCGCCGCGCAATCAACCAGTGCGAAGGCAGTAATGACCACCTGCCGCAGCTTGGTTTCATCCGAGAAAGGAACGTCGCCGAGCCCCAGAATCAGCGCCCAGAAGGCGAGCCCCTTCGCCAGCCAGATGCCAGCCATGAGGCGCAGCAGCAGCACATACATCAACTCCCAGCGGATGCCGAGGTTTTCGATCTCGGCGCCGAT
Source organism: Rhabdaerophilum sp. (assembly GCA_035440785.1). Taxonomy (GTDB): domain Bacteria; phylum Pseudomonadota; class Alphaproteobacteria; order Rhizobiales; family Beijerinckiaceae; genus Rhabdaerophilum. The sequence goes on from DAORNC010000070.1 coordinate 6,929, forward strand.
CGGCGGTTCGTCTCGACTGCCGGGCTCGATGACGAGATCGCCGGAACCTCGTCTTTCCCCACCCTGCCGTTTCGCGCCGAAAGAAAACCGCGCCATCAGCGTGCCGCCCCGCGAAAGGTCAGATCCTGCGCCAGCGGCTCGAAATGCGCGGCAACCATTTCCGGGTCCAGCGCCGCGACACTGGCGGGGTTCCACACCGGCCTGTTGTCCTTGTCGATGATGAGGGCCCGAACGCCCTCGTAGAAGTCATGTCCGCGGATGATGCGGCTGACGATGCGGAATTCAAGGATCATCGCAGCCTCGAAATCGAGGTTCGCACCGCGCTTCATCTGCTCGAAAGCAATCGCCATGCTCATCGGCGAGCGCTTGGCCATGCCGGCAAGAAGGTCGGTCGCGAAGGGATCGGATGGCGCGGCCGCTTCGAGCGCGTCGAACACCGCCTTCAGCGTCGGCCGACCGAAATAATGATCGATCCGCGCGCGGAGGTCGTCGATCGGCGCGGGGCCGGGGTCGATCGCAAAACGCTGCGCCACGACATCCGCTGCCTCGCCCGCCGCGAGCGCCTCGATGATCGCGTCTTCCTGCCCGGCCGCAACGGCATGGGTTCCGAGCCCCAGCCGCGCGATGTCCGCCTGCCGGATACGCGCGCCAGTAAACGCGAGATACATGCCGAATGCGCCCTCAAGGCGCGGCAACGCATAGGTCGCGCCGACATCGGGGAAGAAGCCGATCCCGACTTCCGGCATCGCGAACAGCGCGTTGGGGCCGACAAGCCGGTGCTTTCCGTGGACGCTGACGCCGACGCCTCCCCCCATCACGATGCCGTCGATCAGCGAGATATAAGGCTTCGGATAGCGCTTGATATCGGTGTTGAGACGATATTCCCGCCACCAGAAATGGAGCGCATCGGCATGGCGATCCGCCTTGCCGAGATCGTGCATCAAACGGATGTCACCGCCAGCGCAGAAGGCCTTGGGGCTCGCGCTGCGCAGGGCCACATGCCGAATTTCACGGTCGTCGCGAAATGCGTCGAGCGCGGCTTGCAGCCCGTCGATCATCGCATCATTGAGCGCGTTGAGCGCCTGCGGGCGGTTCAGCGTCATCAGCCCGAGCGCGCCGCGCTTCTCTACGAGAATATCGCCCGATTCGATCCGCATCATCGCCCTCCTGCTCCAGCCTTTCGGGGCGTAAACGGGCCGCCTGCCCCCGTCAATCAGCTAGCTGACACTCCGGCCGGCAACGCCCTTCCCCTTCCAATGCCCTTTTCTTTCCTGGGGTCGCTTTCTATGAATGGAGAAATCCAGAAGGTGCCCCATGCGTCATTCCGCCCACGATCCGCTCGACCTTGTCCGCCGTCCGCGCCGAAACCGCAAGACCGAATGGGCGCGGCGCCTCGTGCGCGAGAACCGCGTGACGATCGACGATCTCATCTGGCCGATTTTCATCAACGAGGGCAAGGTGGCACGAGAACCGGTCTCGACGATGCCCGGCGTGGAGCGCGTTTCGGTGGAGGAAGCCGTCAATGTTGCGCGCGAAGCGAAGGAACTCGGCATTCCCGCGCTGTGCCTTTTTCCCAACACGCCGCCTTCGCTACGCGACGAGATGGGGAGCGAAGCGCTCAACCCGGACAATCTGACCTGCCGGGCGCTCCGCGCGATCAAGGCAGCCGTGCCTGATATCGGCCTCATCACCGATGTCGCGCTCGACCCCTACACCAGCCACGGGCATGACGGCATTCTCGAGAATGGTCGCATCCTAAACGACGAGACCGTCGCGATCCTCACCCAGCAGGCCGTGATCCAGGCTGGCGCGGGGGCCGATGTCATCGCGCCGTCGGATATGATGGACGGGCGCGTCGGCGCGATCCGCGATGCGCTCGACGCCAACGGCTTCACCGATGTGCAGATCATGGCCTATTCGGCGAAATACGCGTCGGCCTATTATGGCCCGTTCCGCGACGCGGTGGGCTCGTCGGGCACGCTCTCGGGCGACAAGAAAACCTACCAGATGGATTTCGCCAACGGCACCGAAGCGCTGATGGAGGCAGAGCTCGACGTTTCGGAGGGCGCGGACATGGTGATGGTGAAGCCTGGCCTTCCCTATCTCGACATCGTCCACCGCGTGAAATCGACGCTTGGTGTGCCGACCTTCGTCTATCAGGTGTCCGGAGAATACGCGATGATCATGGCGGCCGCGGCACAAGGTATGATCGACCCGGAAAAGGCGATGGTCGAAACGTTGACGGCTTTCAAGCGGGCCGGGGCAGATGGAATCCTGACCTATTTCGCGCCACGCATGGCGCGCTGGCTCAAGGCGCAGAACTGACGCCATGTCATGAGCACGCCGCGCTCAAGGTCCCGCACCACCGGGTTGCCTTTCACCATCCTTTCGCTGGTCGTGGCGGCTTTCGTCGCGTTGGTGATGGCGGTGCGGCACGGCCCCGGTCTCTGGGCCGACGCCGAACAGGCGCGGCTTTGCCGGATGCTGGTCCCGGCGCTGTTCCCGCAGGATGACGGCATCCGCGTCACGGGCAGCGAGGCGGGCGGCGGCAAGTCGGTCCATGTCGCATTCCGCATGGAACGGAACGACATGCGCGCGCATCTCCTCACCTGCCGGTTTGGTGGGGTTGGGTATTCCGCCGCGAAGCGGGATCTCGTTGCGGTGCTGGTCGATGGCGTGGGACTAGGCGAGGCCAGCTTCTACTTCCTGAAGTTCGGCTGGCTTGAAACGCAGGATGCGGTCGCCGCCGATCCGGGCGCGCCGGTCGATGCCGAACCCTGGTTCGAGGTTTCACGCGGCGCGGCGGTCGCGCTCCAACATGTCATCAACACCCTGCCCCGAGCTGGCATTCTCGCGCTGCTCGCGCTGGCGACGGCGCTAATCTACGGGCTGGTCGGCAGAATCAATCTCGCATTCGGCGAGTTTGCGGCCGTTGGCGGGGTCGCGACGGCGCTGGGTATTCTCGTTTCCGTTGCGTTCGGCATGCCAAACCCTGCATTGAATGCCGGGTTCGCGCTGATCCTCGTCGCGACCCTCACGGCGCTCGCCGGCGCAGCGGTCGGTGGGGCCATCCTTCATCCGCTTTCGGGGGGGGCACTGATGGCGCATGCCCGCGCGGAGAATTCCGGTCAACCCATCATCGTCGCCGGCGTGGGGCTGATGGTTGCGGTGCAGGAAGGCCTGCGGCTCGCGCAGGGATCGGGAACGATATGGCTGCCACCGGTCGATCCCGCGCCGATCCTCATCGCCGGAGCCGAGGGGTTCGAGGTCACGGCACATCTGCGGCTTATAGTCACCGCCGCGTTCGATTGGGCAGCGGTGATCGGCGTGCTGGCGTTCATGCGATGGAGCCGGTTCGGTCGCGCCTGGCGCGCGAGCGCGGACGATCCGCTGGCGGCAAGCCTCATCGGCATCGGCGACCGGCGCGTGCTGATCGGCGCGAGCGCACTGGCTACCGCTCTCGCCGGGCTCGCGGGCGCGAGCGTCACGCTCAATTATGGCGGGATGCCGTTTTCAGGTGGCACGATGCTCGGCCTCACGGCTCTGATCGCGGCCATCCTCGGGGGCATCGGTTCGCTCAAGGGCGCCGTCCTGGGCGCTGCAGCCATCGCTGTCGCACAAGGAATCTGGAGCGCGCTTCAACCGATCGCACAGTGGGAACTCGTCTCATTCGCCGCCCTGACGCTGTTCCTGATCTTGAGGCCGGAGGGCTTTTTCGGTATCGCCGGTGCCAACGACAGGAAACAACAATGACCAACAAGACCCCTTTCGCTGTCTCGATCGACGATATCCGCGAAGCTGCGCGCCTGCTCGAGGGGCAGGTCCTGCGCACGCCGTTCTTCCCCTCCGCGCGCCTCTCGGCGCTTACCGGCGCGGAGTGCCACGTAAAGTACGAGAACATGCAGGCGACCGGCGCCTTCAAATCGCGCGGCGCCTATGTGAAGCTCTCGCGGCTCGATGCCGATGCTCGCCGGCGCGGCGTGATCGCGATGTCCGCCGGCAATCATGCACAGGCCGTCGCCTACCACGCCGCCCGCCTCGGCATCCCTGCCACCATCGTCATGCCGGTCGGGACGCCATACGTTAAAGTCGAGAATACCGCCCGCTTCGGCGCGAAGGTCATTCTCGAAGGCGCGACGCTCGCGGAATCGCAGGAGCGCGTCGAGCGGGAGATCGCGCAGAACGGGCTCGAACTCGTCCATCCCTTCGACGATGCCGACATCATGGCCGGGCAAGGCACCATCGCCCTTGAAATGGTGGAGGACGGACCGGAACTCGATATTGTCGTCATCCCTATGGGGGGCGGCGGGTTGATCGCCGGCAACGCTATCGCTTTCAAGGCGCTCTCGCCCAGAACCGAGATCATCGGCGTCGAGGTGGAGAATTACGCTTCCTTCCACAACGCCCTGACCGGCGACAACCTGCCGATCGGCGGGCCGACGCTCGCGGAGGGCATCGCGGTCAAATACGTCGGCTCGAAGACCCTTCCCGTCGTGCGGGAACTCGTCGCGGATCACATCGTCGTGCCCGAAAGCGCGATCGAACGCGCGGTGGATGCCTTCGCCAATCACGAGCGGTCGATGGCGGAAGGTGCCGGGGCGGCCGGGCTTGCCGCATTGATCCATCGTCCCGAACGCTTTCGCGGCAAGCGTGTCGGACTCATCCTGTGCGGTGGGAACATCGACGCACGCATCCTCGCCTCGATCATGGTGCGCGAACTTGAACGGCGCGAGCGCATCGTCTCCTTCCGCCTCACCGGCGAGGATCGCCCCGGCTTCCTCGGGCGGGTCGCGCCCCGCCTCGGCGAACTCGGCGCGAACATTCTCGAGGTTACGCACCGCCGGACCTTCCTTTCCGTCCCGGCGAAAGGCGTCTCGCTCGATGTCACGATCGAGGCCCGCAATGCGGAACACGCGGCGGAGATCGTCCGGCAGCTCGGCGTGGACGGCTATTCGCCGCGCCGCATCGACGCAAACGGGGTCATTCTTCCGGCGGGATGACGCGGGGACCTCTTGTGGTGGCCGGACGATTGGGAAACTATATCCGCAAGGAGCCAGACGCGAATCCGGATCGGACACGGCCTTCATGACGGAACAGCCGCGGAATACGCCGCAATTCTTCCTCACATCGCCTGCGCCCTGCCCCTACCTGCCGGGCCGGGAGGAGCGGAAGGGTTTTACCCACCTCGTCGGCAAGCGCGCACTCCAGCTCAACGAAATCCTGACACAAGGCGGCTTCCGCCGCTCGCAATCCATTGCCTATCGCCCGGCGTGCGACGGTTGTCGTGCCTGTGTCTCCGTCCGGGTGGTCACGGCCGACTTTGCCCCTTCGCGCGGGTTCCGCCGCGTCATCGCCACCAATGCCGACCTGAAATCGACCATCGTTCCGGCCAAGCCAAACGCCGAGCAATATGGTCTCTTCCGCCGCTATCTCGATCGCCGTCACGCCGACGGCGGCATGGCGGACATGAACGTGCTCGACTATGCCTCGATGATCGAGGATAGCCATGTCGAGACCCGTCTCGTCGAGTATCGTCGGCCGGCAACCGCGCCGGACGAAACCGACGAACTCGTCGCGGTCGCGCTGATCGACATCCTCTCGGATGGAGTGTCGATGGTCTATTCCTTCTACGATCCGGATATGCCGGCGCGTTCGCTCGGCACCTTCCTCATCCTCGACCATATCGCCAAGACGCGCGAATTCGGCCTGCCCTACCTCTATCTCGGCTATTGGGTCGAGGGGTCGCGGAAGATGGATTACAAGGCGCGCTTCCTGCCGCAGGAACGCCTCGGCATGATCGGCTGGGACAGGGTCGAAGCCTGAAACATCCTGCGGACCCGATTCAATCCGGCAGCGCAACCCCATGATGTTTCATCAAAACCGGCCACCGAACTGAGAGATCGAATCCGGCTCTTCAAGTTCTTGCGGAGAGTCAGGCTGCAGGCGCTCCGGCAATACCGGCCTCCAGCCGTTCGATGACGGCTGCGGCCTTCGAATAGCCCTGCGCGATGAGGACGAACTCGTCCCTGCCGTCCTCGCCCGCCCGATGCAGAACCAGTGTGGGGAAGCCACTGACCCCGAACTGCTGGGCGACACGAAAGTCTCCCAGCGTGTCGTTCTTCATCGCCTCGCTTTCGAAGGCAGCGAGGAAGTCAGTCTCGCTCACGCCGAAAGCCGGCGCGTGCCGCGCGAGAACCGTGGCCTGCGTGATATCCTCGCCATCGGCATAGAAGGCCTTCTGGATCACGCTCATGAACGCATACTCCCGGCCGGGAGCGAGATGGCGCATGGTGACGACCGCGCGCGAGGCCGGCTCGCTGTCGTAGACGAAATCGGGCCGCGAGAACCAGGCCGGCGCGAAGCTCCGTCCGGTGATCGAAGCGATCCGCTCATAGGCGCCACGCAGCTTCTCGCGGAGATCGGGCGGCATCGGCTCCTTCTGGAAGGGACGGAGCCCGCCAGAAAAGAGGATCATCTCCGCCCGATCGCCCATAACCTCGAGGACGGTGGCCATCTCCGGTGCGAAGCCATAGCACCACGAGCACATGGTATCGGCGAAATAGAGAAGGCGCGGGCGTTCCATGGTCGTCTCCGGGAATTGCGGCCGGGTGATCGCGCCGGCCGCATCAACATGGCGCTGCTCTTCGCGCCCGGCAATCCCGGGCACCCGGGATTGTGGTTACCCGCGCGAAACTACCTTAGCTTGGCTGCGAGCTTCGCGATGCGCTCGCCGAGGAGACGCGCAAACTCGCGATCCCCCTCCGGCGGGGTTACGTCCGGCGCGCCGTTGTCTGCTTGCGTAACGACACCGAGCGCCGAGCCGATACGGTTCGGCACGGTGGTGCCGGCATCGGTGTTGCGATTGATCTGGGCATTCGGCACGCCCGGACCGGCCCAGAGCATGCCGTGCTGCATCGCCAGCACCCACATCGAGCCGATCGTGTGATCCTTGTTGCCGCCGAAGGTCGCGCCCACGGTAAAACCCGCCGCCAGCTTGTCCTTCCAGCCTTGCGTGAACCAGATTTTCGAGGACGCCACGAAGAAGGCGCGCAGCGGCACCGAGACGTCACCCATGTAGGTGGGCGAACCGAAGATCACGGCATCTGCCTTGGTGACCGTCTCGAGCGCGGCCGTGAAATCCTGCTCCGCGCCTTCGAGCTTGACGATTTCAGCCGAGCCCCCTGCACGCTTGACGCCCGCGGCGACCTGATCGGCCAGCGCGGCCGTATGGCCATAACCGGAATGATAGGCAATGGCGACTGTGGCCATGAGAAACTCCCTCGTGTTGAAAACCAGATGAGGGAGATCTGGATGCGAAACCGCAAAGTTCAACGACATATCACGAGAAATTTATTGCATCAACGCAATAAGAGTTCGCATGTCAGCCCGTGAAGCGGTTAGAGCGGGGGAACCCTTTGGGCGGCAGGCGGCCGGCTTCCGCGCGATGGCCGAGCCACTCGGTCAGATCCTCACCCTTCAGCGTGAAGGCGCGGCCTGAACTGTCCTGCCAGGTGAGGCCGGCCGCGGCCGCAAAGGTCTTGATGTCCGCAAGCCCGCCTTCCTTGTAGCGCTGGATGCGCACGCCCTTGCCGCGTGGCATCTCCGGCATCTCGGCGAGCGGGAAGGCAAGCAGTTTGCGGTTCTCGCCCACGACCGCAACCATGTCGCCCTCGACCGGAACAACACGCCAGAGCCGTGCATCATCGAGGTTCATCACCTGTCGGCCCTTGCGGGTGGTGGCGATCAGATCATCGTCAGCAACGATGAAGCCACGTGCATCCCGCGCCGCGACGAGACGCTTCGTGCCGGTGCTATACGGGAAGGCGGCCATGATCTCCGCCTCTGCGTCGAGATCGACCATAAGGCGGATCGGCTCGCCGAAGCCCCGCCCGCCGGGAAGCTTGGAGGCGTCGAGCGTGAAGGCCTTGCCGTCCGAGGAAAGAAGCAGCACCTTCGCCGTCGTTTCGGTGGTGAAGGCGAAGGCAAGGCCGTCGTCGCCCTTGAATTGAAGATTCGTAAGATCGACGCCGTGCCCCTTGAGCGCACGGATCCAGCCCTTCTGCGTGACAACAACCGTGATCGGCTCGCGTTCGATAAGTGCTTCCGCGACATCGACAGCAACCTCGCCGACTTCACCGAAGTCCGAGCGTCGCTTGCCGAGCGGGGTCTCCTTCGAGAAGGTCTTGGCAACCTCGCCGATCTCCCAGCGTACGGTCTTCCACTGCTTGGCCTCGGAGGCGAGCAAGGCCTCGATCTGAGCCTTCTCTTTGGTCAGTTCGTCGTGCTCGCGGCGGAGTTCCATCTCCTCCAGTTTGCGGAGTTGGCGCAGGCGCGTGTCGAGAATGGCATTGGCCTGGATGTCCGTGATCTCGAAGCGCTTCATGAGGACGGGTTTGGGTTCATCCTCCTCGCGGATGATGCGGATCACCTCGTCGAGGTTGAGGAAGGCGATAATGAGACCGCCGAGGATTTCGAGCCGCGCATCGATCTTGCCGAGCCGGTGACGCGAACGGCGCACCAGCACTTCGCGGCGATGACCGAGCCAGGCCTTGAGCATCTCGGCCAGGCCCACGACCTTCGGCACCTTGCCGTCGATCAGCACGTTCATGTTGACGGAGAAACGACTTTCCAGCTCGGTGAGCTTGAAGAGCGCCTCCATCAGGAGTTCAGCCTCGACCGTGCGGGCGCGTGGCTCCAGCACGACGCGGATGTCCTCGGCCGATTCATCCCGCACATCGGCGAGGAGCGGCAGCTTCTTCTCGTTGAGAAGCTCGGCGATCTTCTCGATCAGCCGCGACTTCTGGACGTTGTAGGGAATTTCCGTGATGACGACGACATACGAACCCCGGCCCGTATCTTCCTTGTGCCAGCGGGCTCGGGTGCGCACCGAGCCGCGCCCGGTGCGATACATCTCCGCGAGCGAGGATCGTGGCTCGACGATGATGCCCCCCGTCGGGAAATCCGGTCCCGGCACATGGCTCATCAGGGTTTCGAGGCTGGCGTTCGCGTCATCGATCAGCGCGATGGCCGCACCGCACAGCTCGGCGGCGTTATGCGGCGGGATAGAGGTCGCCATGCCAACCGCGATACCGGCCGAGCCGTTGATCAGCAGATTGGGGATGCGCGCCGGCAGAATCAGCGGTTCTTGTTCGGA
>DAORNC010000071.1:0-3594 GCA_035440785.1 Rhabdaerophilum sp.
ATCACGAAAAATTTTCATCCCGGCTTCCGGTTTTGCTTGCGTGCCGGGGGCGAAGCGCTTATACACCGCCTTGCCCAATTTCGCACGTGCCTGTGGTTGCGTGCTGGTCGGCGGATCTCCGGACAAGAGGCCGGAAAAACGCCAGTCGTTGGAGGGTTCGCCCTCTGAAGAACGGACCAGCAGCCGGAGGCGAAAACCGGCGGCCCCGCCCGAAGCGGGTGACGCAGCTCAAAGCAACGACGGAGCGGGCTTTTTTGGTCTCAGCCGGGTTCCAAGTCCGGCGAACTAAAGAGGCTTGTCCTTCTTGCCGGGCGTGCGGTCGGGGTTTCCCCTTCCAAGCGATGGCTTCTCCGAATGGCAGTTTCGCTTTTTGCGATTCAGGCCATGACGGGTCGTCCAACGGCGCAGCGTCACCGCCGCAACGTTTCCTCTCCGGAGACCGCGCGGCACGGGATGTCGGTTGAACCTGTCCCGCGCCTCCACCGCGCGAACGGGTGAAGCGATATCCCTTCCGTGTCCATCGCCAATGCGGGCAGGATCGCCCGCGTGAAGGGGATGCTGCCATGACTGATCGTATCCGCGAGTTCCTCCGCACCCGTCGCGACGAGGGTCCACGCCTCATCATCGACCTCGATGTCGTGCGCGACAATTACATCGGCTTCACCAAGGCGATGCCGGACAGCCGCGTGTTCTACGCGGTGAAGGCCAACCCCGCGCCGGAAATCCTCGAGCTTCTCACCAAGCTTGGCTCGTGCTTCGACTGCGCCTCGATCGGTGAGATCGAGATGGTGCTGGCCGCCGGCGCAACCGCTGACCGCATCTCCTTCGGCAACACGATCAAGAAGGAGCGGGACATTGCCCGTGCCTACGAGCGTGGCGTGAAGCTGTTCGCGGTCGATTGCGAGGCGGAGGTCGAGAAGATCGCGCGTGCCGCGCCCGGCTCCAAGGTGTTCTGCCGCATTCTCTGCGACGGCGCCGACGCCGAATGGCCGCTCTCGCGCAAGTTCGGTTGCGTGCCGGAAATGGCGCCGCGTGTTCTTGAGCTGGCTCACCGTCTTGGGCTTGTCGCACATGGCGTTTCGTTCCATGTCGGCTCGCAGCAGCGCAACCCGCTGGTGTGGAACACGGCGCTCGCGTCGGCGGCAGCGATTTTCCGCGAGATGGCCGAGCGCGGCATCACGCTTTCGATGGTGAACCTCGGCGGTGGTTTTCCGACGAAATATCTCAAGGATATTCCGGCGGTGCAGGCCTATGGCCGCGCGATCCTCGAGTCCCTGCGTGCCCACTTCGGCAACCGCATCCCGGAAACGATCATCGAGCCGGGCCGCGGCATGGTCGGCAATGCCGGCATCATTGAGACTGAGGTCGTGCTCATCTCGAAGAAGTCGGACGATCCGTCGGACATCCGCTGGGTCTATCTCGACATCGGCAAGTTTCACGGTCTCGCCGAGACGATGGACGAGGCGATCCGTTATCCGATCGTCACCGAGCATGACGGGGACGAGAAGATTCCCTGCGTCCTCGCCGGACCGACCTGCGATTCGGTCGATGTGATGTACGAGAAGGACCCGTACTGGCTCCCGTTCAGCCTCGAGATCGGCGATAAGGTGCTGATCGAGGGGACCGGGGCCTATACGACGACCTACTCGTCACAGAACTTCAACGGCATGTCCGGGCTCCGACAAATCGTCATCTGACGTTTGGCCGATGCAACGCCCCGCGCGGAAGGCGCGGGGACTTTCCCGAAATATCCCGTCCGGCGTGCGGCGCCCCTCCTGGGTGACCGCAAGGTGCGAGGGTCTTCTCTCGAAGCGAGGAGACCATCCATGAATTTTGCCATGAATTCTTTCATGACGTCCTTCGATCTCGAATCCCCTGCCGATAATGGCGTGCGGGAAGCCCTCCTTGATCGTGCCTTCGGGCCTGATCGCTTCGCTAAAACTTGCGAACGTCTGCGCGAGGGGCGTTTGCCGGCCGATGGTCTTGCCTTCGCGGTTCGCGAAGCAGGCGCACTCGTCGCGACCTTGCGCTTCTGGCATGTCGATGCCGGTGGCGTTCCGGCGCTGATGCTCGGGCCGGTGGCGGTAGATGCCGGTCATCAATCGCGCGGCCTCGGCGGTGCGCTGATCCGCCACGGACTCGCGCGGGCGGCGGAGATCGGTCACAGGGCGGTGATCCTTGTCGGCGATGCGCCTTATTACAACCGCTTCGGCTTCAAGCGATATCACGCCGAGCGGCTGGTCCTGCCGGGGCCGGTCGATCCGGCGCGGTTCCTCGGCCTCGAACTCTCTGCCGGTACGCTCGGGAAGGCATCGGGCCTTGTCCGGGCGACGGGTGCGATCCCGCTGCGAGGCGAGGAGCCGGTGACGGACCGCCGTCGGGCGGCCTGATACGAATTCTCCCCCCAAAATGACTTGACGCAAGACCATGCCCGCCTGCAAAAGGCGGGCACGACCTTGGCTTTCTCCCCGCCCGCAAAACGCGGGCGGAACTTCGCTTTTTCCGCTTTGCTGCCAGACTGAAGGAAGATGCTTGAAATGACCGATTGGCCCAACCACGGCACGATTTCCGGCCCTATCGTCATGATCGGCTTCGGCTCGATCGGACGCGGAACCCTCCCGCTGATCGAACGGCATTTCAAGTTCGACAAGTCGCGCTTCGTGGTGATCGATCCCGATGATACCGACCGCAAGTTGCTCGACGAGCGCGGCATCCGCTTTCTTCAGGCTGCGGTCACGCGCGAGAACTATCGAGACCTGCTCAAGCCGTTGCTGACGGAAGGCGGCGGGCAGGGGTTCTGCGTCAACCTCTCGGTCGATACTTCCTCGGTCGATATCATGGAGTTCTGCCGCGAGATCGGTGTGCTCTATATCGACACCGTGGTCGAGCCGTGGGTCGGCTTCTACTGGGATACCTCGGCGGGTCCGGCCGCGCGCACCAATTACGCTCTGCGCGAGACGATGCTCGCCGCCAAGCGCCGCAAGCCCGGGGGCACGACCGCGGTTTCGACCTGTGGCGCCAACCCGGGAATGGTGTCGTGGTTCGTCAAGCAGGCGCTTGTGAATATCGCATCCGATCTCGGCATTCAGTTCGAGGAGCCGACGACCCGCGAGGGCTGGGCGAAGCTGATGCGCGAGGCGGGGGTCAAGGGCGTCCACATCGCCGAACGCGACACCCAGCGCGCCAAGCAGCCGAAGCCGGCGAATGTGTTCGTCAATACCTGGTCGGTCGAGGGCTTCCTTTCTGAAGGCATGCAGCCGGCCGAACTCGGCTGGGGCACGCACGAGAAATGGATGCCGGAGAACGGTCGCACCCACGAGACAGGCTGCGGCGCGGCGATCTACCTGCTCCAACCCGGTGCGAACACGCGCGTGCGCTCCTGGTGCCCGACTCTCGGCGCGCAATATGGTTTCCTTGTCACGCACAATGAGTCGATCTCGATCGCGGATTACTACACCGTGCGCGACGGGGGCGGGAACGCGGTCTTCCGCCCGACTTGCCACTACGCCTATCATCCGGCGAATGACGCGGTGCTCAGCCTGCACGAACTCTTCGGCAATGGCGGCCATATCCAGCCAGAGCACCACATTCTCG
>DAORNC010000071.1:3681-6587 GCA_035440785.1 Rhabdaerophilum sp.
CAGCTCTCGATCGAGGAGACCCGCCGCATCGCGCCCTATCAGAACGCGACTGGCATGCAGGTCACTTCCGCCGTGCTCGCGGGCATGGTCTGGGCGCTCGAAAATCCGAACGCCGGCATCGTCGAGGCCGACGAGATGGACTACAAGCGCTGCCTTGAAGTGCAGATGCCCTACCTCGGCCCGGTGCAGGGGTTCTACACCGATTGGAACCCGACAACCGACCGCGAGAAGCTCTTCCCGGAAGATGTTGATTACAACGAGCCGTGGTCGTTCCGGAACGTGCTGGTACGGTAAAGTCGGATGGCCGGGGTGACCCGGCCATTGTCGTTTCAAAGATACCGCATTGCCTCGGCGATATCAGGCTCACCGATCTCGGCAATCGGTTTGCGGATCTTGGCAGCAACGGTGGGCTGCCCCTCGCGCATAACGAGGATGAAGGTCTCCATGCCAGGGCAGGCGGGGTCCGCGCACTCAACCTCGGAAACCGTGAGATCGAGGCCGGGCGGATCTTCGAGCGCAATGCGGGCCCATTCGCGGATGCGGTTGAGCTGCACCTTGTCCCGCACGGGTGGCTTTCGAAACGGGTTCCGGAACAGCGACACGGCTATACCGGCAGCGCCAGGAGGCCGGATGAACCGGATTCAGAGCCGAACACCAACCGCTTTCCTGCGGTGTCCCAGCCGAGCGCGGTAATCGCTGAACCATCGCCTCCCGCGCGCACCAGCAGTTCCGCGCCATCGGTGAAACGGACGAGAATCACCCAGCCGTCCTCGTAGCCAATCGCCAGGACCAGCGATTTCGGATGGAAGGCGACCTTGGTCACCTTGGCCGGGCGGACGCCGCATTCGCGTGGCGCCTTGCCGGTGGGGCCATCTTTCGCAAACGGCCAGACGATGGCGGCTTGCGCACCGGAGGTCGCGAGCCAGAGCCCGTCGTACGACCACGAAAAGGAACGCGTCTTGCCCGGATAGCCGGACATGCGCATGTGGCCCTTATCGGCCAGCTTCCAGCCGTGAAGCTGGTTTTCCTGCATCGAGGAGACAAGAAAGCGGTTGTCCGGCGAGAAGGTGATGTCGAGGTGCGGGCCTTTCCAGCCGAAGACTTCCGGGGCGGCGTCAGTGTTCGGGAACCAAAGACTCGCGCCGTCGATATGGGCAATGGCGAGGCGGTAGCCTTTGGGCGCGAAGGCGAGTCCCTGCGAGGTGGAGGGCAGGGCGAGTTCGCGTGCCTTTCCTTTTCCTTCCCTGGCGATAACCTTGCGGCCCGTGCTCCACGCCGTCGCGCCATCGGGGCCGAGCGCCACGGCGTCGATCCAGCGCCCCTTCTCCTCGCCGTGGACGACCGACGAGCCGTCTGCGCGGGTTTCGACGATCTTCCCGTCATCGCCGCCGGTGACGAGACGCTTGCCATCCGCCGCGACCACGAGGATCGAATCCGCATGTGGGCGCAGGGCGGATTTCTCGCGACCGATCTGGATCGCGCCCCCGGCCATCACGAACACCGGCTCCGCGCCTATAAAACCGGCGTGGAGGACGTGCTCGTCGAAGGCAAGATTGGTGACGCGATCGGTCAGCGTCTGGGCAGGCATCGCGCTCATCGGATCAGGCGGCGCAGGCGAGAAAGCCTTCGCGCAATGCGTCCGGCTTCAGGTTGCGGCCGATGAACACGATACGCGAGACGCGCTTTTCGTCCTTCTTCCAATCCCGCTGCAAATCTCCGTCGAGAATCATGTGCACGCCCTGGAAGACGAAGCGCTTCGGTTCCTTCTTGAACGCGAGGATACCCTTCGAGCGCAAGATGTTCGGCCCCTCCACCTGCACGAGATCATTGATCCAGGGCATGAACTTTTCCGGGTCGATGTCGCCCTCGTGGCTCACGGAAACGGACTGCATCTCCTCGTCGTGGAAGTGCTTCAGTCCACCGTGATGATGGCCATGATCGTGATGCTCATGTGTGCAGCCGGGTCCGCATTCGTGGTCATGGTCATGGTGGTGATGATCGCCCGATTCCAGGAACGCCGGCTCGATTTCGAGGATGCGGTCGAGATCGAAGGCCCCACGGTTGAGCACCTTGTCGAGCTCGATCGCGCATTTCTGCGTCTTGTGCAGCGTCGCGTAGGGGTTGATGCCGCGAATGCGCGCCTCCACCGCTGCAAGTTCGGCCGGGGAGACGAGATCGGTCTTGTTGAGCAGGATCACATCGGCGAAGGCAATCTGGTTCTTCGCTTCAGGGGCATCCTTGAGGCGCTGCGCGAGCCATTTGGCATCGGCGACCGTCACCACGGCATCAAGGCGGGACTTCTCCTGCACGTCCTGATCGACGAAGAAAGTCTGTGCCACAGGCGCGGGATCGGCGAGGCCCGTGGTCTCGACGATGATCGCATCGAACTTGCCGCGCCGTTTCATCAGGTTCTCGATAATGCGGATAAGGTCGCCCCGCACGGTGCAGCAGATGCACCCGTTGTTCATCTCGAACACTTCCTCGTCGGCACCGACGACGAGATCGTTGTCGATGCCGATCTCGCCGAACTCGTTGACGATCACGGCGTATTTCTTGCCGTGCGGCTCGGAGAGAATGCGGTTGAGGAGCGTCGTCTTGCCGGCGCCGAGATAGCCGGTCAGTACGGTCACGGGGATCTTGTCGGCCATTGTCGTCCTTTCGCGGCCGCGATGTAGCGGCCGCCTCTCTGGTATCAAGCGAAAACTCACGCGCTGTTCAAGCCTCTTCGCATGCGTTCAAGGCTTGATGGCGTCGATCAGCATTTTCGCGTTGTGTCGCATCATCGCGATATAGGTCGGCGCTTCGCCTTTTTCATCCGAGAGAGCGTCCGAAAAAAGCTTGCCGCCAACCTTCGCTCCGGTTTCGCGGGCGATTTGCTCGACGATGCGCGGATTGGTCATGTTCTC
>DAORNC010000071.1:6670-9841 GCA_035440785.1 Rhabdaerophilum sp.
GGTCGAGACGCCCTGCACGGCGTCGAGCGTGAATTCGAACTCGCGACCGAAATAGGCGAGCGCGTCGTGGCTGGTGATGGCGATGCGCTTTTCTTTCGGGATCGCGGCCAGTGTCGAGGTGATCTCGCCCTTCAACTTGTCGAGTTCGATAAGATAAGCCGCCGCATTGGCCGTGTAGGCATCCTTGCCTGCGGGATCGATTTTGATGAGCCCGTCGCGGATGTTCGTGACATAGACCTTAACCGCCTCGATCGACTGCCAGGCGTGCGGATCGAGCTTTCCGTGGCTATGGCCGTGCCCGTGGTCGTCATCGGCCTTCATTGTCTTGACGCCGGTCGTTGCGTTGACAATCGTGGCCTTCGTGCCTGATGACTTGACAAGCCTGGTCATGAAGCCTTCGAATCCGAGGCCGTTGACGACGACGAGTTGCGCCTCCTTGACGAGCCGCGCATCGGCAGGTGTCGCGCGATAGACATGCGCGTCCGAATCCGGCCCCACCAGGGACTTCACGACAGCCCTGTCTCCTGCGACAACCTTCGTGAAATCGGCGAGAATCGTGAAGGAAGCGACGACGTTGAGCCTTGCGGGGCTGCTTTGGGCCAGAGCGAGGTCTGAAAGACCCAGCAGCCCGATGACTGCGTACAAAATTTGAAATGTTATACTGTTTATTTTTTTTGATGACGCGAGGTGACGAACCGGCATGGTTCCGCTCCTTTGGTTGTCAGGCTTCGAGGTGGCGTTTGGGGAAGAGCGGCCGCAACAGGCCGTGCGGCGCGAAGGTGAGGGAGAGGGCGTATAGACCGCCCGCAACGAGAATGATCGCGGGGCCGGAGGCCAGGCCGAGGTGATAGGAGATCATCAGGCCGGCAAGGTTCGAGACGAGCGCGACGGGGATGGCGATGGCAATCATGCCGGCAACGTCGTCGCTCCAGAGGCGCGCCGTGCCGGCGGGAAGCATCATGATGCCGACGACAAGCAAGGTGCCGAGCGCGTGAAACCCCGCGACGAGGTTGAGCACGACCAGCACCAGAAATCCGAGATGGAAGACCGAGCCGAACCGGCTGACACCGGCTGCAAAGCCGGGGTCGAGGCATTCCATCAGGATGCCGCGGTAGCCGAGCGCCAGCGCGGCGAGCGTCAGGCTCGCGGTGGAGACGATGAGCAGCAGGGTGGAATCGTCGAGCGCGAGAATCGAACCGAAGAGAAGCGCCAGCACGTCGATATTGTTGCGGCTCGCCGAAATCAGGGTCACGCCGAGCGCGAGTGAGATGAGGTAGAACGCGGCAAGCGCCATGTCTTCTTTCACCAGCGTCGAGCGCGCGACGAGGCCGGAAGCCAGCGCGACGCCGAGGCCCGCCACCAGCCCGCCGATTGTCATCGTGCCGATCGTCAGGCCACCGACCAGGAAGCCGATCGCGGCGCCGGGCAGGATCGCATGGGCCATCGCATCGCCGATCAGGCTCATCCGGCGCAGCATGAGGAAGACGCCGATCGGCGCCGCGCCGAGCGAAATGGCGATGCCACCGACGAGCGCCCGCTTCATGAACGGAAATTCCACGAAAGGGGCGATAAGGAGATCGTAGATCATATCGGGCGGCCTCCTCTCAAGCGGCCCTGTGGCATTCGGCGGCGTTGCGGTCGAAGGCTTCAGCCATACGCCGCGCGTCGGCGAGCCGCTGCGGCGTGAGGATCTCCGCCGTCGGTCCCCAGCCGAGCGGATCGCGCGCCAGCATCAGCGTTTCAGGGAAATGGTGGCGGACGAGATCGAGATCATGGAGCACGGCCAGCACCGTGCGGCCCTCGTCATGCCAGCGATGGACGATCACCATCAGGTCCTCGATGGTGCGGGTATCGATGGCGGTGAAAGGCTCGTCGAGCAGGATGAGTTCCGCGTCCTGAAGCATCATCCGTGCAAAAAGGAGACGCTGGAGCTGGCCGCCCGACAGCGTACGAATCGAACGCCCCTCGAAGCCGGCGAGCCCGACCGCAGCGATGGCGGTCAACGCGCTCTCGCGCTGCCTGCGCGAGAACCCGCCGAACATGCCTTCGCGGCTGCAAAGGCCCGTCAGCGCGAGATCAAGCGCGGAAACCGGGAAATCTCGGCTGAGATCGCCGATCTGGGGCATGTAGGCGAGCGTCCGCGTGCCGGGAGTAATGCTTCCGCCGAGTGGCGCGAGGCGCCCCGCAATGGCCTTGAGCAGGGTTGACTTCCCGCCCCCGTTCGGACCGACGATCGCCAGCAGTGCGCCACGGCGGACGGCACCCCCGAGATGATGCACCGCCGGATGCCGATCATATCCGAGGGTTAGGTTGTCAAAGATGAGCGCCGGCTCAGCCATTGGTCATCGCCCAGAACGTCAGCAGCCAGAGGATGAGGATCGCAGGTAGGTCAAGCCCCAGCCGCGCCCAACCGGAGAGCGATATCAGCGAAAAGCCGGCGCCTTTTCGTGCCGGTGCATGCAGGTGATGATGATGGTGGTGGCCGTGCTCCCCGACGTGACCATGCTCGTGATGGTGGTGCGCGAGGTTGCTCGCGACCGTTTCTGGCGGAACGGGATGCAGGTGTGCGCTCATCAATAATGTTATATTGTAACACATTCGGCGATGCAAGCGCCGATACGGGAAAGATACCTTGGATTATTCGTAGATCGGCTCGACGCGGATCGCGCCGCGGATGAAGCGGTAGGTCATGTAGATTCCGGCGGCGAGGCAGATGCCGATCAGCGCATAGGTGAATTCCTGCCCCCAGCCGGTAAGGCCGCCCAGCGCCCAGCCGAGCGCGAGCGCGGCGGCGATGATCTCCGTGCCGACAAGGATGGCAGCGCAAACGATGGCGACGGCATGCTTGCTATTGAAGCGCTTGGCGGACATCAGGCAAATTCCTTTTTCGACACCCGTTTCCGGATGAGCCCATTCGCTATAGGGTTTCACCGCATTTCGCAATTGAATACGGCATGAATTTGCCGCCCCCTCGGAGACCATCCTCATGAACGAAACGCCCCGTTTCGGGAGGGCCGCCGTCGCGGCTCCCCACTTCCTCGCGGCCGAAGCCGGGCACGACATTCTCGCGGAAGGCGGTAACGCCATCGAGGCGATGATAGCGATGGCGGCGACGGTTGCGGTCGCCTATCCGCATATGAATGGGATCGGTGGCGACGGATTCTGGCTGAT
>DAORNC010000071.1:9875-10177 GCA_035440785.1 Rhabdaerophilum sp.
AGGCTTGCGGCTATGCCGGCGCCGGGGCGACGATCCGGGCCTATCGCGCAAAGGGGCATGAGAGCATCCCGGTTCGAGGGGCCGATGCCGCCGTCACCCTACCGGGTGCGATCGGTGGTTGGATGCGCGCGCTGGAACTTTCCGCGGCGAGCGGCGGTCGTATTCCTCTTCGCCGATTGCTGGAGCGGGCGGAACAGCACGCACGCGCTGGTACGCCGGTGAGCGGGAGCGAAGCGCGTTATATCGTCAAGGAATGGGAGGCGCTGCTCCGCACGCCGAACTTCCGCGCTCATTTCCTTGAC
>DAORNC010000071.1:10261-16023 GCA_035440785.1 Rhabdaerophilum sp.
GGGACTCGCCGACTTTTACCGGGGAGATGTCGCCCGCGAGCTGGCGGCGGATATGGAGGCTGCCGGCGCGCCGATCACGCGGGCCGACCTTGAAGGTTACGAGGCCCGTTGGCGTGAACCGCTTCAGGCGCGCATTCCCGGCGCATGGCTCTATAACGCACCACCGCCAACGCAAGGGCTTGCCTCGCTGCTGCTCCACGGCATCTTCTCGAAGCTGGAAATCAGAGAATCCGAGAGCTTCGCGCACCAGCATGGGCTGATCGAGGCAGCAAAGCGCGCCTATGCGATCCGCGATCGGATCGTGACCGATTTCGGCTGCCTCAGGGCTGATCCGGCCGCCTTCCTCACCGATGAGATTTTCGCTCGGGAAGCAGCCGCCATCGCCGGGGATCGCGCTGCCGCATGGCCCTTCGCAAAGGCCGACGGCGACACGATCTGGATGGGCGCAATCGATGGTGGGGGGATGGCCGTGTCCTTCATTCAGTCGCTGTTCTGGGATTACGGCTCGGGCGTCGTGTTACCGAAAACCGGCATCCTGCTCCAGAATCGCGGCACGGCGTTCTCGCTCGACGAGAAAGCGCTTAACCCGCTCGAACCCGGCCGGCGACCGTTCCACACGCTCAATGTGCCGATGGCGGTTTTCGACGATGGACGCGTCATGTCCTACGGCGCGATGGGCGGTGACGGACAACCGCAATTCCAAGCGCAGATCTTCTTCCGGGCAACAGCCTATGGCCAGTCTCTTGCCGAAGCGGTCGATCGGCCGCGGTTCCTCTTTGGCCGGACTTGGGGCAAACCTTCGGCGACGCTCAAGGTCGAGAACAGGTTCGACCCGGATGTCATCCATCGGCTTCAGCGGGCGGGGCATGAGGTCGAGATCATCGACAAGCCCTATGCCGACATGTTCGGCCATGCGGGCATGCTGGTGCGGCATCCGTCCCGCACGGTGGAGGCCGTCCACGACCCGCGGGCGGATGGCGGGGCGACGGGGATCTAGTTCCCGCTGCCGCTGGCTGCCAGCAGGGAAAACCCGATAAAGGCAAGCGTCAGCCCGGCCGCTATCTCAAGCGCAGTCGCAGCATAGCGCCAGCCGGATGCGCGCCCGGAAACGAGATTGAGCGCAACGAGCTTCGCCTTGACCGCGAGGAGAGCGAAAAGACTGGTTCCAATGGCGGTGCCGATCGCCATCGCCGTCACCGAGAGCACGCCGGCAACAAGCAGTCCCTGCGCGAGCGCGAAAACCAAGAGGATGATCGCGCCGGAACAGGGACGGATACCGGCGCCGATTGCGGCGAGGGCCATTCCCTTCCAATCCGCCTTCGCCAGCATCGCGGGATCGCCGCCGTGCGCATGGTCGCAGGCAGGATCGATGCAGACGTCAGGGGTCCCCGCGAAAAGGGCGCGCAACCGGCGGAAGACAATCCAGAGTCCCATGCCGGCGACAAGCGCGAAACCGGCCTTCTCGACCCAGTAGACGGTCATGTTCATGTTCGCGGCGGTGCCGCGCATCAGTCCGGCGACGATCAGCACCACGCCGAGCGCGATCAGCGCCTGCACCGCGGCCGCCCCGAAAGCGAGGGCCACGCCACGCCGCATCGTTCGTTCGCTGGCGACGAGATAGCTCGTGATGACTGCCTTGCCGTGGCCGGGACCGATCGCGTGGAGAACGCCATAGGCGAAGGCAAGGCCGATCAGCGTGAGCAATGCCGTCGGGTTGCCTTCCACCGCGCCGATTGCCGCCGTCAGCGCCTTGTGGAAGACAGCTTGCTGCTGAAGCAGCCAGGCGCCAATGCCGCTCACGGCCGGTTCGGCGGGGGAGGGCGCCCCCATGCCGAATGGGCTGCGAGTCTGAGCGAGAACGCCGGGTGCGACAAAGAGCAGCGCCGGCAGCAGGAATGCGCACGGCTCTGTTCTCATTTGCAGGTGAAGCGGACCGGAACCGCCCATTCGGCATTCGAGCCGGCGTTGAGGGACTGGAAAAAGCTCTCACCAAGCTTCGAGAGCCGCTCGGTCACGCCCGTTTTCGGCGCGGAGATATCGGCTGTG
The DNA here is from genome assembly GCA_035440785.1 of Rhabdaerophilum sp. Classification (GTDB taxonomy): domain Bacteria; phylum Pseudomonadota; class Alphaproteobacteria; order Rhizobiales; family Beijerinckiaceae; genus Rhabdaerophilum. The sequence continues at coordinate 12,308 of DAORNC010000071.1, forward strand.
CAAGCGAGCTTGCCGCCCTCGACTGTGACCGGACCATCCTTCTCGAAGTCGAACGCGACGAAGAAGGTCGGATCGTAGACCTCAAGCCGCGCATCCTGAATGCGAAGCGCGTTTTTGCTGACCGGCAGGGTAAAGTGCAGTGTCAGGTTCTTGCCGTCGTGACTTAGCCAATAGTCCTTGACCGCGCCGAACTCGGATTGCTCCTTGCCCTTCCGGATGAAGCTGAAAAAGGCGTATTCGTGCAGCGATTCGACATTGATCTTGGCAAGATCGGCGAGTTCGTCGCGATCCAGTTTGCCGTCGCGGTTCTTGTCGAGGCCGGTGGTCGAGAAGGTCGAAAAGGCTTCATCGAACTTCCAGGCGTGCCTGAGGGCTTCGATCTCACCACGGTCGTTGATGACGGCGGTTGTGCGCACGCCCACGATGACATGCGGGTGCGCGCGTGCCGCACCGACACCTGCAAAAAACAGGCTCGCGACAATCATTGCGAAAAGCCGGGGCGACACGCTCATCTCCGGTCCTGAATCAGGTGCCAAATGGAATTTTAATGCGTTGTATGAAGCCTGCAATCCGTGGCGGGATAAAGGCAGAAATTTCACACACAAGCACTAGATATGTCAGCAATGTTGACATATACTAACGGTCAATAAGCGCGCATCATAAGCGTGCCACTCAACGGCTTCCATGCCGCGATGGAATGAGGGAGAAGGCGATGGCCAAGTCTGTGCCGCACAAGAAGTCCGTGCCGCTGAAGGACGTATCGCTCGAGGACAAATACGATCTTGCCGCCGAGCAGGTCTTCCTGTCCGGAACGCAGGCCGTCGTCCGTCTGCTCCTGATGCAACAGGAACGCGACCGTCTTGCCGGGCACAACACAGCGGGCTTCGTCTCCGGCTATCGCGGTTCGCCCCTGGGTGGGCTCGATCAGCAGATGTTCAAGGCCGGCAAGCAGCTCAAGCGCCACGACATCGTGTTCCAGCCGGGCCTCAATGAAGACCTTGCCGCCACCGCGTGCTGGGGTACGCAGCAGGCCGAGCTTCACGGAGAGGGCAAGTACCAGGGCGTCTTCGCCCTGTGGTATGGCAAGGGCCCGGGGGTCGATCGTACTGGCGACGTGTTCCGCCACGCGAATATGGCCGGCTCGTCTAGGCTTGGGGGTGTCGTCTGTCTCTCGGGTGATGACCACACGGCGGAGAGCTCCACCAACGCGCACCAGACCGAATTCAACTTCGTCGATACGATGATCCCGATCCTGAACCCCGCCGGGGTGCAGGAAATTCTTGATTTTGGCCTCCATGCCTTCGCGCTCTCGCGCTATGCAGGCGTCTGGGTGGCGCTGAAGGGCGTGAAGGACAATGTCGAATCGACGGCCTCCGTGGATGGCCGTCTCGATCGTGTGTCGATCGCGATCCCGAATGATTTTGAGATGCCGCCGGGCGGGCTCAACATTCGGCGCGGCGACAACTTCCTCGAACAGGAGGCGCGCCTGCACGAATTCAAGCGCGCGGCCGTACTTGCCTATTTCCGGGCGAATAATCTCGACAAGCTGGTCTTTTCCGGTGGCGCAAGGCCGCGCATGGGCATCATTTCCGTCGGCAAGAACTATCTCGACGTGATGCAGGCGATGGACATGCTCGGCATCGACGCCAAGCGGGCAGACGCGCTGGGTCTCAAGATCCTCAAGCTCGCCTCCCCCTGGCCGGTCGATCCGGAACGGCTCAAGGAATTCGTCTCCGACATCGATCTCTGCATGGTCGTGGAGGAGAAGCGTAGCCTCATCGAGGTGCAGGTGCGCGAGGAGCTTTACGGCTCCGAACACCAGCCAACCGTCGTCGGCAAGAAGGACGAGAAGGGCGAGTGGCTCTTCCCCGTCAAGGGCGCGCTCGACCCGAACGACATCGCCATCGCCATCGCGACGCGGCTGATCGCAATGAGCCCGGATGCCGATCTTGAAGCCCGGCTCGCGCGCATCCAGAAGGCGCAGGGGCGGCTCGGCGAAGTGATCGACCTGGCGAGCCGTACGCCGTATTTCTGCTCCGGCTGCCCGCACAATTCCTCGACGAAGGTGCCGGAAGGGTCGCGCGCCTACGCCGGCATCGGTTGCCACTACATGGTGCAGTGGATGGACCGCGAGACCGAGGGCTTCACCCAGATGGGCGGTGAGGGCACCAACTGGATCGGCGAGGCGCCGTTTTCGACGCGCAACCACGTCTTCCAGAACCTCGGTGACGGAACCTACAACCATTCCGGCGTGCTGGCGCTGCGCTGGGCGATCGCGACCAAGACCAACATCACCTATAAGATCCTGTTCAACGATGCCGTGGCGATGACGGGCGGGCAGCATCACGAGGGCAATCTCACGCCCGACATGATCGCGCGCCAGTGCCGGGCCGAGGGTGTCGAGCGGATCGCGCTTGTGTCGGACGAGCCGACGAAGTACGGGCCGGAATATTCTTGGCCGTCCGGCGTCTCCTTCCATCATCGCTCCGAGTTGATGACCGTGCAGAAGGAACTGGCGGCGATTCCCGGTGTGACGGTCATGATCTACGATCAGACCTGTGCCGCCGAGAAGCGTCGCCGGAGGAAGCGTGGGCTCTACCCCGATCCGGACAAGCGCGTGCTCATCAACGAGCTCGTGTGCGAAGGTTGCGGCGACTGCGGCAAGGCGTCGAACTGCGTTTCCGTGCAAGCGGTCGAAACCGAGTTCGGGCGCAAGCGGCGGATCGACCAGTCGTCCTGCAACAAGGATTTCTCCTGTATCGACGGGTTCTGTCCGAGCTTCGTTACCGTATCTGGCGCGCGGCCGCGCAAGAAGGCCGGCTCTTCGAAGGGGTTGGCGTTGCCGTCGTTGCCGGATCCGATCGTCGGCGATCTCGATAGGGAAGGGTGGGCCGCGATCGTTACCGGCGTCGGCGGCACCGGTGTCGTCACCATCGGCGCGATCATCGGCATGGCGGCGCATCTCGAAGGTCGCGGCTGCGGCATGATCGACATGGCCGGTCTTGCACAGAAGGGCGGGGCGGTGTTCTCGCATATCCGCCTCGCGCGCAGCCCGGAAGACATCCATGCGATCCGCGTATCTGCCGGCATGGCCGATCTGGTTCTCGGCTGTGATCTCGTCGTGTCCGGTTCCAAGAAGGTGCTGGCAAGCGTCAAGCCGGGCGAGACGGTGTTCGTCGTCAACACCGCTGAGGTTCTGCCGGGCGATTTCACGCGCAACCCGGATTATTCGTTGCCGACCGAGCGGCTGCGGCGCGGTATCGCCGGTGCGGCGGGTGCAGACAAGGCCTTCTTCCTCGATGCGACGAAGATCGCCACCAGCCTGTTCGGCCAGTCGATCGCCGCCAACATGTTCCTGCTCGGCTATGCCTATCAGAAGGGTGGCGTGCCGCTGCATGGCGATGCGCTCGAACGCGCGATCGAAATGAACGGCGAGGCCGTTTCGATGAACCGCGAGGCATTCCGCTGGGGACGCGCCGTTGCCGTCGATCCCGATCTCGGGCGCAAGCTCATGCAGGGCGCCGATCACGTCTCAACGCATGTCATCTCCGAGGGCCTCGAGGACATCGTGTCGCGGCGCGCGACATTCCTCGTCGATTACCAGAACGGGGCCTATGCTGATCTCTACCGGCGTTTCGTGGAGAAGGTCCGGGTGCGCGAGAACGAGGCGATCCCCGGCTCATCACGCCTTTCCGAGGCGGTGGCGCGGAGCCTCT
>DAORNC010000072.1:0-15828 GCA_035440785.1 Rhabdaerophilum sp.
TCTTTCGGCCAACACCGCCGGCGCCAGTCTCGGGGACGATCTCCGCGCCGAGGTCCGCACCACCTTGCGTGACCTTCAGAGCCTTGAGGACCACGCGACCTTCCTCTCGGGGAAAATCCAGTTCCTGCTTGACGCCGTGCTGGGTCTCGTCAGTCTCGAGCAGAACAAGATCATCAAGATATTTTCGGTGGCCGCGGTCGTCTTCCTGCCGCCGACGCTGATCGCTTCGAGCTACGGCATGAACTTCAAGAACATGCCGGAACTCGATTGGCACTACGGTTACCCGATGGCGCTCGGCGTTATGGTTCTCTCGGCGATCGGCACCTATCTCTTCTTCAAGCTCAAGCGTTGGCTCTAGGGCCATGTGCGGCCGCTTTGCCCTCACGCTGCCGCCCGACTCCGTGCGCGCCTATTTCGGTTACGCCGATCATCCCAATTTTCCGGCTCGTTTCGATATCCGGCCGACGCAGCCGGTTGCGATCATGCGGCTGGAGGTCGGCCAACGTCGCTTTGCACTGGTGCGCTGGGGCTTCATCCCCAGCTTCGTGAAGGACGAGAAGGAGTTTCCGCTTCTCATTAACGCCCGCTCGGAAACGGTTTTCGAGAAGGCCAGTTTCCGGAACGCCATCCGCCGTCGGCGTTGCCTGTTTCTCGCGGACGGATTTTACGAATGGCAGAAGCTCGACGAGAAGGGGAAGCGGAAACAACCCTACCTCATCCGCCGCCCGATGCAGGGACCGATCGCGCTCGCGGGCATATGGGAGGGCTGGCAGAGCCCCAACGGATCGGAGATCGAGACGGCGGCCATTCTCACCACCTCCGCCAACGCGACGCTCGCGGCGATCCACGAACGGATGCCGGTGATCGTCGAGCCGCGCGATTTCGGCGTCTGGCTCGCGCCGGACAGCACCGGCGATACGATCATGCGCCTCATGCATCCGCTCGACGACGACGTGCTTGAACTGGTGCGCATTGACACCGTCCCGCGCGACGATCCAGCCTAGAGAATAGCGGTGCATGCACGAGCGGAGGAACCTAAATGACAGACTGGCTCAGCATCATCCTCAAATTCGGTCTTCCGGCGGCCGCGATCGGCGGCGCGATTTATGCGGGCCTCCGAAAGAGGAACGCCCACAATAGCGACAGCGACGGAGACAGCAGTTTCGGCAGCGAGACTAGCTGGTCGAGCGATTCCGACAACAGCTCCGGAGGGGATTCCGGCGGTGGCGGTGATGGCGGTGGCGGTGGCGGTGGCGGTGATTAACGCCGGAAGCTTGCCGTAAGTTCGACGTGACCCGAATGCCGGAACTGATCGACCGGCGTAACCTGTTGGAGCTGGAATCCGGCACCGACAAGTGTTTTCGCATCGCGTGCAAAGGTTTCCGGGTCGCAAGAGATATAGACGATTAGCGGGATCTTCGATTTCGCCAATTCCCTGATCTGGGCTTCTGCACCCTGGCGCGGCGGATCGAGCAAGGCCGCATCATAGAGCTTAAGCTCTGGCGCGAAGAGCGGACGGCGGAAGAGATCACGCGCCTCGGCCATTGTCGGCTTGCCTCCGGGAAGGGCGCGCAGCGAGCGGTTGAAGGTTTCGATCGCGCCGGCGTCGCTGTCGTAGGCGGTCACCTTCATCTCACGCGAGAGACGCAGGCCGAAGGGCCCGAGCCCGCAGAAAAGCTCGACGACATGCTTGGTCTTCCCCAGTGCCTCCCGTGCCAGGCGCGCGAGCTGTGCTTCCCCGCGAGCGGTCGGCTGGAGGAACGAACCCGCCGGCAGGAAGGCCCGCATCTCCGGCCTGTCTTCGAAGGTGACATGCGGGGTTCGAGCCTCGACGAGCCGTTCGCCGTGCAGCGTCAGACGTGCGAGGTTCCGCGAAACCGCGAACTCGATCAGTTTTTTCCGCAAGGACTCGGGAAGCGGGCCGCATCCGCGTAGATCGCAATCGAGCCCTTCGATGGAAGCTGTTACCTGAAAGTCCATCGGCTTGTTAATGCCCCGGAGGATATGCCCGATGCCGCGTGCGAGATCGGGCGCGGGGTCGAGTTCCGGCACCAGCAGCGGGCAGCGGTCGAGGTCGATGAGGTCGTGGCTGCCCGCCCGCATGAAGCCCGCGGAGATTCCACCCTCGCGCTGGCGGATGTGCAGCGTGACACGGCGCCGCCCGGCTCCATGCGCGTCGAGGGGGGGAGTAACCTCGGCCTCAACGCCCGCGCGGATCAGCGCTGCCGCGACCCGCTCCCGTTTCCAGCCGCGCGCTGCGTCCGGGGACCAGTGTTGCATGAGGCATCCGCCACAGATGCCGAAATGCCGACAGATCGGCGAAACGCGGTCGGTGCTGGAGGTGAGTCGCTCGAAAGTCGCGGGAGAGGTGGTCTGCTCCATGCGATAGATTTCGCCGGGCAGACCGAAAGGAATGGCAAGGCGCGTGCCGTCCGTGAGGCGTACAAGCCCGTCTCCCTTCGAGCCGACGGTCTCGACCGCAACCTCAACCCCGGTCATGCCTTGTGTCCTATCAGCAGGAATTCACGATTGCCGTCACCCCCGGCGATGGGCGAGGGGATGATGCGATCGACGATGACGCCGAGGCTGCCCATCTCGTCGGCCACCCGCCTGCAGATATCGTCGTGAAGCGTTCCGTCCCGGATGATGCCGTTCTTGCTCGCGCCGGGCCCGGCCTCGAACTGCGGCTTGATGAGGAGGACGATCACGGCGCCGACCTTCAGGCGGGTCAACCCCGCCGGAATCGCCTTCGCAAGGCCGATGAAGCTGAGATCGGCGACGAGAAGATCGATCGGATCACGAACCAGTGCTTCATCGATCTTCCGGGCGTCGATTCCCTCGAGGTTCACAACGCGCGGATCGGCGAGCAGGCGTGGGTGCAACTGGCCATGCCCGACATCGACGGCATAGACCTTGCGCGCACCGCGCTGGAGGAGAAGATCGGTGAAGCCACCGGTCGAGGCACCGAGATCGAGAGCGATCAGGCCGGCAGGGTTGATGCCGGTCGCCTCAAGCGCCGCTTTGAGCTTCAGCCCGGCGCGCGAGACGGTCTCGAATGGCTCCTGCGCTTCGACGTGCTGGCCGGAGTGAACGGTCTGCGAGGCCTTCCTAGCCACGACGCCGTCCACCTTGACGAGACCGGCGGCGATCGAAGCCGCTGCGCGCGCGCGACTTGCAGCCAACCCGCGTTCGACGAGGGCTTGATCGAGCCGGAGGGCGTTGAGACGTGGGGAAGACATGCCCACCCCTATATCGTCTCGCCGCACCTGATCAACTGATAGTGAAATGGCTAGGCAGAATGGGAAAGCGCGTTAGTCTCCGTCTCATCCGCGCCAAGCGGGTAATTGGGGAGATGAAAATGCGAGTTCTGACGAGTGTTGCCGCGCTGGTTCTGGCCTCTGGCCTGGCTTTTGCTCAGGCGACAGCGACCCATGAGGCCGACGTCATTAACAACAAGGGCGAGGCGATCGGCAAGGCGAGCTTCAAGGGCAATGGCTCGACAACTGTGATCCGCATCCAGTTGAAGGCCGGCGCACTGACGCCGGGCTGGCACGGCATCCATCTTCACGCCGTGGGCGATTGCTCTGATCATGACAAGTTTATGGCCTCGAAAGGCCACGTGAATCACCACCAGAAGAAGCATGGCCTCCTGAACGCCGAAGGGCCGGATGGCGGCGACATTCCGAACGTCTTCGCGGCGGCCGATGGATCGGTGAGCGCGGAAGTCGCCTTGGCAACCGCGCTCGCTGGTGACAAGGGACTCAAGGATGCCGATGGTTCCGCCCTCGTTATCCACGCCAACGAGGACGATCACGTGAGTCAGCCGATCGGCGGCGCTGGTGCCCGCGTCGCTTGTGCGTTGGTGAAATAATTCAGGCCCGGATCGCGCGTTCGGCCGCCGTGCCGAGCGCGCGCTTCACCGTTTCCACGATGCCCTTGGCATCGAGACCGGCGTCCGCATACATCCGCTCCGGCTTGTCGTGATCCTGGTAACGGTCAGGCAGCACGAGGCTGCGAAGCTTGAGCTTACCGTCGAGCAGGCCTTCGGCGGTCATGAACTGCATTACCTGCGCGCCGAAACCGCCGACCGAGCCTTCCTCTATCGTGATCAGCAACGAGTGCCGCGCCGCGAGATCGCGCACGAGGGCCGTATCGATCGGTTTGGCGAAACGGGCATCGGCGATCGTGGTTGAAAGGCCGAGTTTTTCGAGTTCGTCTGCTGCTTTGAGCGCTTCCTGAAGTCGCGTGCCGAGCGAGAGGATGGCGATCTCCTTGCCTTCGCGCACGATCCGCCCCTTGCCGATCTCCAGCACCTCGCCGCGTTCCGGCATCTCGACTCCGACGCCGTCCCCGCGCGGATAGCGGAAAGCGATGGGGCCGGAATTGTATGCGGCAGCGGTTGCAACCATATGGACGAGTTCCGCTTCGTCCGCAGCCGCCATCACCACCATGTTCGGCAGGCAGCAGAGATAGGCAAGATCATAGGCGCCGGCATGGGTTGGTCCGTCGGCGCCGACAAGCCCGGCGCGATCCATCGCGAAACGGACCGGCAGGTTCTGCAGCGCGACGTCATGTGCGAGCTGGTCGTAGCCACGCTGAAGGAAGGTCGAATAGATCGCGCAGAACGGCTTGTAACCTTCACTCGCAAGACCTGCGGCGAAAGTCACGGCATGCTGTTCGGCGATGCCGACATCAAAGGTGCGCGTCGGGAACGCCTGGCCGAAGAGATCCAGTCCCGTGCCCGCCGGCATCGCGGCGGTGATGGCAACAATCTTCGCGTCCGCTTCCGCCTCGCGGATCAGGCTCTGCGCGAACACCTTGGTGTAGCTCGGCGCGTTGGACGGCGGTTTCGCCTGCTTGCCGGTGATGACGTCGAACTTGACGACGCCGTGATACTTGTCCGCGCTCGCCTCGGCGGGGGCATAGCCCTTGCCCTTCTGCGTGACGACATGAACGAGGATCGGCCCACCGACCTCCGCGTCTCGCACGTTGCGCAGGACGGGCAAGAGATGATCGAGGTTATGCCCGTCGATCGGCCCAACATAATAGAACCCGAGTTCCTCGAAGAGCGTGCCGCCGGTCACGTAGCCGCGCGCATGCTCGACCGCGCGGGTGATCGCGCTGTCGAGCCGCTTCGGCAGAACAGCGGTCAACTGCTTGCCGATATCGCGCAGCTTCAGATAGGTTTTGCCTGAGGCGAGCCGGGCGAGATAGGCCGACATACCGCCCACCGGCGGGGCGATCGACATATCGTTGTCGTTGAGGATGACGATGAGGCGCGAATGCATCGCGCCGGCGTTGTTCATCGCTTCGTAGGCCATGCCGGCGCTCATCGCCCCGTCGCCGATCACTGCGACGACATGGTTCTTGGCACCCGCGAGATCGCGCGCAACCGCCATCCCGAGGCCGGCGGAAATCGAGGTCGAGGAATGGGCTGCGCCGAAGGGGTCGTATTCGCTCTCGGCGCGCTTCGTGAAGCCCGAAAGCCCGCCGGCCTGCCGCAAGGTGCGGATGCGGTCCCGCCGTCCGGTCAGGATCTTGTGCGGATAGGCTTGATGTCCGACATCCCAGATCACCCGGTCATCCGGTGTGTTGAAGGTATAATGCAGCGCGACGGTCAGTTCGACGACGCCTAGTCCCGCACCGAGATGCCCGCCCGTGACCGAGACTGCGTCAATCGTCTCGGCTCGCAGTTCGTCCGCGATCTGCCGGAGCTGCGAGGATTCGAGTTTGCGAAGATCGGCGGGAAGGCGGATCGTATCGAGCAGGGGCGTTGCGACCGCCAAGGGGGTTACTCCAGATCGGGATCTGTTTTTGCTGTATCGGCTAATGCGCGGGCATTCAATCCCGCGTGGCATCACCTTTTAGGGAAGGGGGATGAATTCGGCTTCACCGGGCACAGAATCAAAGCGCCCGGCAGCCCAGTCGGCCTTGGCTTGATCGATGCGCTCCTTGCGGGAGGAGACGAAATTCCACCAGATGTGTCGGCGCTCGGCCATTGGGTCGCCGCCCAGGATCATCAGCCGGGCGTTGGTGAGGCCGAGGATGGAGATGCGGTCGCCGGGGCGGAACACCAGCAGCCGGCCGGGGCCAAAGCTGTCTCCGGCGATGTCGATCTCGCCGGAGACGATGAACACGGCGCGTTCCTCGTAATCGTTGTCAAGCGGCAGGATCGAGCCCGGCGAGAGGATCGCCTCGGCGTAAAGCGCGGCGTGGGGAAATTCGACAGGCGATTGCTCGCCATAGGCGGCTCCCATTATCAGCCGCACGCGCTTGCCTTCCGCGACGATGCGCGGCAGCGCCCGCTCCTCGTGATGGACGAAATCCGGCACCTGTTCTTCACGGCTTGCCGGCAGAGCAGCCCAGAGCTGGATGCCGAACAGCCGCCGGTTGGCTGCGTGCCGCGCCTCCGGCCCCGTGCGTTCGGAGTGGACAACGCCGCGACCGGCAGTCATCAGGTTGAGCGCGCCGGGGGTGATCTCCTGCACGACGCCGAGTGAATCGCGATGCATGATCGCACCGTCGAAAAGATAGGTGACAGTCGCGAGCCCGATATGCGGATGCGGGCTTACATCAAGCCCTTGCCCGAGCAGGAATTCGCTCGGCCCCATCTGGTCGAAGAAGATAAAGGGGCCGATCATCTTGCGGCCCACGGAGGGCAGGGCGCGCCGCACTTCGAACCCGCCGATCTCGGATGCACGCGCGAGGATCATCTGCTCGATGGCGTCGCAGCCGTGCGCATCGCCAGGCTCGGGATCGTCGCCGGGGAGATGGGACATCGCCGTGCTCCTGTTCTCGCGCTGCATCGGTAGAAAGGTGGCGCGCGAGGTCGATCCGGGAAGGGTCAGCGGTCGGGATCGAGCGGCGTCGCGCCGGCGGGTTCGCCGTTCGCCCCGAGCGAAATCTTGCTGATGCGCATCTCCGCCTCGGCGAGGAGAGCCTCGCAGCGTTTTTTCAACTGCTCGCCGCGCTCGTATTTCTCGATGGATTTCTCAAGGCTGACCTCGCCCTTTTCAAGTTCGGAGACGATGGCCTCAAGCTCGCCCATCGCCTTCTCGAACGGCATGGCGGCAATATCGGCGGGGAGGGCGGTGGAGGATGTCTTGGTCATGGGGGAAGACTAATGCAATCGGCCTTGCGGGGAAACGGGATCGACGGCTTTTTCCACCCGCAATGACGGATCAGGTCGGACGACCGAGCCTCAGGCCGGGCGCCGGGCGCTCTGTCAGCACATCGTGGCGGAACCGGAAGGTGGCCGCCGGGCGCCCGCCGGTTGTCGTCTGCTGCCCGGTCGGCTCCACGAGGCCGCCGGTTTCGACGAGGCGACGGAAATTCTGCTTGTGCAGATGATGGCCGGCAATGGCTTCGACCTTGCGCTGCAATTCGGTGAGCGTGAAGCGTTCCGGCAGCATCTCGAAAACCACCGGGCGGTATTTCAGCTTGGCGCGGATGCGGCCCAGCGCGGTCGCGAGAATGCGGCGGTGATCGAACACCATGCTTTCGCCGAGCGAAGGCAGGTCCGGCGAAGGCTTCAGCCGCCGGTCGCGGACGGCTTCCGCGACAAGCCCGGCGTCGTAGAGCAACTCGTAGCGCTCGAGCACCTTTTCCTCGTCGAAGGGGAGGTCTTCATTGCCGAAATAGAGGGCGATGCGCTCCTCACGCGACAGTCCCCGTCGCGTTGACGCATGTTTCTCCTCGTCACCGCACCCCGCCCAGCGGTGGAGCGCCGGCAAGAGGAAGGTCTCGATCGTCGGTGGCTTGCCGCCTCGCCAGTCTTCCCACGGAAAATAGTGGTAAAGATCGCGAAAACTGGCGGAGGTCGGCGCCTTGTCGCCAATGCGGGTCAAGGCCAGATAGCCGATGGAGACGACATGCGGTAGCGTATCGTGCCGCGCTTCGATCGCTTCAGGCACATGGCGACCGCGATCGCCGAAGGTGTACAGCTGCTCGACATAGCCGAGTTCAAGCCCGGCCTGATCCGCGGCGAATCCGCGCAAGCCGAGTTCGAGCGTGCGGTGATGAACGGGATCGAACGGGCCGGAAGGGAGCCCCGCCGGTATCGCCTTGTCGGGCGAGGAGGCAACGATCACCGGCCTGTCGCCCTCAACCGCCATGATGACGGCCGTCAGGTTGATCTCGATTCCGGTGCCTCCAGCCATTACCGGCCTCCCGGACGGGGTCCAATGTCCAGATGGAAGGGCGTGCCCTCAAAGCAGTCGACGCCGCGACCGATTTTCTCGATCGCGGCGATCATCCGCCCGCGCCGGTCAAGCAGGCGGTCGGCCAGCGTTACGAGGGGAAGATTGGGCGTCGCGGTTGGAGAGGCGAGGCGCAACTCCGTCGCCCATTCCTCTTCGGCCCGGTCCGGCCGCAGCGCGCAGGCCGAGATGAAAGCTCCCGCCGTCGAGCGGCTGACACCGGCATAGCAGTGCACCACGAGCGGCGCCTTTCGGTCCCAGCGACGCACGAAATCGACCAGCGCTTCCACCTGCGTGGAACTGGCAAGCACCTCGCCTTCCCTGGCTGCAACAATATCGGAAAAATCGAGCGCAAGATGACGATCTGCCGTGACGCTCGCCGGTCGCTCGACCTGCCCGGTATTCTTGATGAGCGTGAGCACCTGCCGCGCGCCAGTGCTGGCGACGGTTGGATGAAGGGTGCGAAGGGAGCAGACATGGATACGTGGCACGGGCTTATTCCTCCCTCGCACCATCCTGCATCGTGGCCCGATCCAGCGCAACGAAACGGTCGAGGAACCGGGCCTCCGCCATTGGTGCCGGCCAAGGGTCGAGCAAATCCGAGGCCGCGAGGTCGAGCCGCATCGGAGGACCGAAGAATTCGTCCGCCTCCTCGCGCGAGAACCCGGCAAGCCGGGTCGCCTCGTGGTAGGCTGCGACGCGATCGGCCTTCTTGGCGAGCGTGGTGGTCAGCCGCGTCATGGGCGCCGGCAGTCCGAAACGGTGCATCACCGCATCGATAATGCGGGCCTCCGTTTCGCGGTAGGCCGGACCGATCACAGCCTTGAACGGCGAGATCATGTCGCCGATCACGTATTCGGCGGCATCGTGCAGCAACACGGCAAGGCGCGTGCGCGTGCCGGCGGCCGGATTAATCAGCCCCGCAACGTGTTCGACCAGCAGCGAATGCTGGGCAACGGAATAGCTATGCTCGCCACGGGTCTGCCCGTTCCATCGGCCGACGCGGGCAAGGCCGTGGGCGATGTCCTCGATCTCGATATCGAGCGGGGAGGGGTCGAGCAGGTTAAGCCGCCGGCCGGACAGCATCCTCTGCCAGGCTCTCGGCGGCTTCTTTGGGGAGGTCGAACGCGATTCGGACGATGCAGCCATGCGCTCCGGTTTGCCTGCTTGCGGCAAACAGGGCAAGCCGCTTTACGCGGCCTCGCCGGGAGAGGAATCGGTCGGGCAGAGAATGGTTTTGATCGACATCAACAGCGCTTCGGTGCGCTTGTCGGTCAGGCTATAGTTGATGGTAGTGCCGATCCGCCGTGTGCTGACAATTCCGGCCGACCGCATGAGTGCGAGGTGCTGTGACAGCGCGGATTGGGCGAGATCAAGTCGCCTGACAAGTTCGCCCACTGAAAGCTCACCGTGGACCATCAGATTGCATAGGATTATGAGCCGACGGCGGTTGGCAAGGATGCTGAGAAGTGCCTCCGCCTCACCTGCTTTTTCCTCGAGGCTTTCGAGCGTCAGAGCGACATCCATAAGCGTCCTCTACTAAAAAATTGAATTTCGATGATCCCTTATTGTTCTTTCTCCCCTAGTTCGTCTGTATAAGGGCAACGTGAACATTGCTACTAAAATTTGGCATATTCGGGTTTTCTGATATTTAATTCGACGCCACCTGCCGTAACATCGATATTGCTTTCCAGCGCGTCGGAAAGCTTGTCGATCCGCAGTTGGGCCAACAAGGTTGAGCCATAGCTTTCGCCGGCTTTTCCGATCAGCGTCTCCCCGGCGCGAACATCGAGCCCGCCGAGCAGTCCGAAACCGTTCCGGGTCGTCAGGATCATCGTCCGCGTGCGGGCCGTGCCGCGGTGCTCCATACGGCTGACAACCTCCTGGCCGATGTAGCATCCTTTTTTGAAATCGATGCCGCCGAGCTGATCGAGATTGACTTCATGCGGGAACCGGTCGGAAGGAATATAGTCCTGCCCTGCTTCCGGGATGCCGAGTTCAGCGCGCCTTAGGTGATAGACAGCCGGCTGGGCGCTGCCGAGACGATCGGCGATCGCCTTCAGCGTTTCGGTCGGCCCATAGAGCCGGTGTCCAAGGCTTGGATGGCGAGGGTCTTTGAAGGTGTAGAAATCCTCGCCGAAAATCTCCGCCCGTCCGTCGCTGTCGAGACTGACCATCGCCGTTGCCGGGTCGCCAAGCCGGTCGATGGAGACGGCGGCGCGGAGACGGTAGGTCGTTAGCTTGGCGACGAGATCTTCGGCGAAACCACGACCGACGTCGACGAGGAACAGCGGTTCTTCGTCGCTGGCGTTGAACACGAGCATCTCGGCAATGATCTTGCCCTGCGGGGTCAGAAGCGCAGCCGGAACGCCTGCGCCCGGCGCGAGCGTCTCGATGTTGGCGGTCAGCAGGTTGTTGAGGAAATGGGCGGCATCCGCACCCCCGATCGCGATGATGGTCCGGTTCTCGGGAAAGATCGCCAAAGGCGCGCGGCTCGATGAATTCTGGCTTGTTTCGCTCATGGCAGGCAGATAAGTCCGCAAGGATGGGCGGGCAAGTGTCGAATACGCATTTGTGGAATTTACATTCTATCCGCTCTCTCGGAGGTTCCCATGTCGAATAGCTACGATTGTCTGCTCCGTGGTGCGGAAATCGTCAATCAGGACGGTCGGGCTGTGCGCGACCTTGCGATCCAGGGCGGGAAAATCGCCGCGATTGGTGATCTCGGGTCCGCGAAGGCTGCCGAGACGGTTGACTGCCGCGGGTTGACGATCCTGCCGGGCGTGATCGACACGCAGGTTCACTTCCGCGAGCCTGGTCTCGCCCACAAGGAAGACCTCGAGACGGGCTCGCGCGCAGCCGTGATGGGCGGCGTGACGACGGTCTTCGAGATGCCGAACACCAATCCCAATACGACCAGCGCCGAAACGCTGGCGGCCAAGGTGGCCGCCGGTCATCACCGGATGCACTGCGATTTCGCGTTCTTCGTCGGCGGCACCGCCGAGAATATCGAGGAGATCCCGGTGCTCGAGAAGTTGCCCGGCTCGGCGGGCATCAAGGTGTTCATCGGTTCCTCCACAGGCAACCTGCTCGTGGAGGATGACGAGAACCTCGCGAAAATCCTGAAGAGGATCACGCGGCGCGCTTCTTTCCATTGCGAGGATGAGACGCGTTTGCGCTCGCGCTTGGGCGAGCGTATTCCCGGTGATCCGCGTTCGCACCCGGTGTGGCGCGATGCGGAAGCAGCTCTGCTTGCGACCCAACGCCTCGTGACACTCGCGCGGCGGCTCGGCAAGCGCGTCCACGTGCTGCATCTCTCGACCGGTGAAGAGATGGAATGGCTCGCCGCCCATAAGGATGTCGCATCGGTCGAAGTCACGCCGCACCACCTGACGCTGACCGCGCCGGAATGCTACGAGCGCCTCGGGACTTATGCGCAGATGAACCCGCCTGTCCGAGATGCCGCTCACCAGGCAAAACTCTGGTGGGGCGTCAATCAGGGGATCGCCGATATTCTCGGCTCCGATCACGCCCCACATACGCACGAGGAAAAGCACCATGCCTATCCGGCTTCGCACTCGGGGATGACGGGCGTGCAGACCTTGGTTACGACCATGCTCGACCATGTGAACGCGGGCCGGCTGACGTTGGAGCGGTTCGTGGACATGACCTCCCACGGACCCGCGCGCCTGTTCAATATCGCCGGCAAGGGGCGGATCGCGGTCGGCTACGACGCGGACCTGACGATCGTTGACATGAAGCGTCGCGAGACCATCACCAACAAGTGGATCGCCTCGAAGTGCGGCTGGACGCCGTATGACGGTGTATCGGTGACCGGTTGGCCGGTCGGGACTTTTGTGCGCGGCACGCGCGTGATGTGGCAGGGCGAACTCACCGGTGCTTCGACCGGCGAGGCCGTGCGTTTTGGGGATGCTCTGCAACCTTCCGCATGAAAGACGCGCCAGCATCTGCCCTTTTCACGCGCGATGGTATCCGCCGCGGCTTCATCCGCGCTCAGAGTTTCAGCCTCGGCATTTTCGTCTATGGGCTCGCCTTTGGACTGATCGCCGCGCAAGCCGGGTTGTCCGCGCTTCAAGCGGTAATGATGAGCGCGGTCGTTTATTCCGGCTCGGCGCAGCTTGCCGCCATCGGCGTGCTCGGTTCGGGGGCGGGTTCGCTGGGCGCGCTCCTCTGGGCTTTGATCGCGACCATCCTCGTCATCAACGCCCGCTACATCCTGTTCAGCGCCTCGCTTCGACCCTGGCTCGGGCAGGTTTCCGCGCTTCAGGCCTATACGACGCTCTATGTCCTGGGGGATGGCAATTGGATGATGTCGATGCGCGCTTATGAAGCGGGCGAGCGAGATGCCGGTTTCGTGTTCGGGTCCGGTCTTGGCAGCTTCGCCTCGTGGATCGTCGGCACCTACGTCGGCCACATCGCTGTCGGTTTTGCGCCTGAGCCGCGACTGCTCGGGCTCGATTTCTTCCTCGCTGCCTTCGCGGCGGCGATGATGGCGGGAATGGTGCGCCGGCGCGGCGATCTCGCGATCGTGGCCGTGGCAGCCATTCTCGCGCCGCTCGTTGCGCATTTTTGGGGCTTCGGTGCCGCAGTTGTGATCGCGGGCCTCGCCGGCGGCTTTGTTGCCTATCTCCGCCATCAGCCGCCGGGCGAAGCAGCATGACCGGCGACACCTATTTCCTGATGGTGCTGGCGATGGCGGGTGCGGCTTTTTTCTGCCGCGCGATCGGCTTCCTCGCGATGCGCTATGTGCCAATCACGCCGCGGCTCGAAGCCGCGCTCAAGGCGACGCCGGTTTCGGTGATGGCGGGGATCGTCGCGATCGCCGTCGTCCGGGGCGGGCCGGCGGAATGGGTAGCGACCGCCATCGTGCTCCTGCTCGTAAAGGTGACCGGCAACGATATTCTCGCGGCGTTCGGCGGTATTATCGCCATTGCCCTGATGCGGGTGGCGGGGGCATGATATCCGAAGAGGGGATTCCAGCGAATTGAAGGACGCACCATGTTCGAGTGCAAGATTCCGGCTGTGCCCACCCTCCAGCAGGACGACGAGACAATCCGCATCACCCGCTATGATTTCGAGCCCGGTGCGGTGACGGGTTGGCATCAGCACGGTTGGCCTTACTTCGTCGTCATGCTGACCGCCGGAACCCTGCGCATTCACAATGGGCAGGAGGCCGTTGATGTCGCCTTGCAGCAGGGGCAGGCCTACATGCGCGCGGCCGGTATCACCCACGACGTGATGAACGGTTCGGACCACCCGATCACCTTCGTCGAGATCGAGGTGAAGCAGCCGGAGGCGCTCAAGGGCATGATGCTGCCCTGAAGCTGGTCAGCGCAGAGCGATCCGTTCGACGATCCGCGATTCCAGCGCAAGATCGTCGGATGTGCCGAGCAGCCAGAGCGTATCGACTCTGAATTTCACCAGCAGGCAGGACCAGAAACGGTCGATCAGCTCGGCCAGCTCCTGCGTCTTCGCCTGCGGGAGATGGTCGTTCAGGTTGAACAGCCCCGCGAGATAAAGGGCCGTCGCCGGCTTTCCCAGCGCGTGCTGGATCTCGGTGATCGCGTTCCCGCATTCCCGCGTCTCTGGATAGAGCCGGAGATATAGGCGACCGAGGTTGATGTTGCCCGAAAACAGCCCGCGCAACTCGGCCTCGAAAGACCGGAACTGTGAAAGCACTGGAGCGATCGGATCGGCGCTCATTCCCCCGGCAATCGTCGCGTGGAGGACATGCTGCCGGCGCGGCAGGAGGGCCCAGTCGATCTCGTCGGCAAATGAGGATTGCTGGAGGGCATTTTCCATCGCGACATAGCCAGGCGAGGATGCGAGCGCCGCGCCGTCGATGGGGATGACCACGGAGAAGGCTTCGGGCCTTTTTCCCATCCGGTAGGGTTTGCCGTCAGCCGAGGAAATGACGTCAGGATGACCGGGCGCGACGAGCGGAAGGTGGGCCAGCCGGTAGGCGGCGTCAAGACGAAGGGTTTCGACCTTGGAGAAGTCCGTCCGTGCGGTCTGATAACCGAGTGTTTTCTCGCCCGCCAGGTCCGGCATGGCGAGGGCCTTCAGTTCTTCGTCGTCAGCGAATATTCCCCGGCCTTGATCCGCTCCGGCAGGCGCTCGGCGAATTTGGCGACGGCCTCCTCGCCGTAAGTCGCGACGAGTTCGACGAAGGCGGCAAACAGTGCGGCATGGGCGAGGCAATCGCCGTCGATCCCATCGTAGCGGCCTTCGGCAAAGGCTTCACTCACATAGGAATAGGCCGCGCGGCGCTGGTCCGCGTAAAGCGAGTCATTGGCCTTGCCAATCTGATCGATCGTCTGCACGTCGCTCTTCCTGTTCGGCCGCCGCAACAGGTTGCGACGCTTGTTCCGGATGGTTCCGGTTGTTGTTCGTAAGCGGTCCCCACCGCTACCCCGGATCGAGGCAAGGCAACACTAGCGTGACGGAGCCGCGAAAGCGAGCCTTCCGTTGAGAATTCGTTAACGCGGGGGATCGAAGGCTGTGCAAAGGACGATTTTCGGCTGACGACTCAACTGCCGAAACGCCGCTCGATGTCGCGGGCCAGCCGGGCGGCATCCCGGATCAACATTTCGGCCGCAGCCTTGGCCGAGGGCGTGCAGGTCCGGTAACTCGTCGCGTAGTCCGAATAGCCGTGGTTGAAGGCGCCGCGCAGCCGGTCGACGATGCCGGATGCTTCGCCCTCGGCGACAACCAGACGTTCCATCCGCGCCCGCCAAGGATTGCTGGCCGAGCCCGGCGAGCAGACTTCCGCAAGAAGCGCCAGCGCGCCGATGATTTCCGACAGTTCCGTCAGCGGACGGTGATGCGGATCCGGGGCGGGTGGCGGAGGCGGCGGTGCGGCGGGGGTTTCGACGCTGGCCTTCTTCCTTTTGGGGTGAGGTGTCTGCGCTTCGGCGCCCGGCACCGCAAGACCGATCGCCAGCATCGCCGTGGCGAACATCAAAGCGAAGGCGAGGGCCGGGCCACTCCGCGTCACGAGCCGGTCTTTCCGGTGTGGAGGGTGCTCGCCTTGGCAAGGATTTCCGGCAGACGTCGCGTCATCGGCAGGTCGTCGGGGACGAGCGGGTCCACCCAGCGGATGTCGGAAACCTCGTCCGAGAGTTCGGGCTCGCCGCCCAGCCATTCACCGGCGAAGGCGACGATCACGGCATGTGCGCGCAGGGCGCCGTCTTCGCCATGTTCGATATGCTCGACATGATCGACGAAGCCTGTGATGGTTGCCGAGAGGCCGACTTCTTCCCGAAGTTCGCGGAGCACGGCCTCCTGCATTGTCTCGCCGGGCTCGACCCGGCCGCCCGGCAGCGAATAGAGCCCGAAGCCCGGTGCCTTCGCGCGTCGGGCGAGCAATACCCGGCCCTCGCGAAATACGGCGATCGATGCCGCGAGCACGGGTTTGCCGGTCGAAATGTCAGACATGCTGCCCGCCGTTGATGTGCAGCTCGGCGCCCGTCACGTAGGACGAGGCTTCAGTGCATAGGAAATAGATCGCTTTCGCGACCTCTTCCGGCGTGCCGAGGCGGCGGAGGATCGCCACGTCGATGATGCTTCGTTCCCGCGGTACCAGCGCGCCGAGTTCGGCGCGCGCCTC
>DAORNC010000073.1:0-14365 GCA_035440785.1 Rhabdaerophilum sp.
GGCAGGCGGCGGCGCTTTCCTCGACCAGCGCCGAGTTCTGCTGAGTCATCTCGTCCATCTGGCCTACGGCCTTGTTGATCTCCTCGACGCCAACGGCCTGCTCCTTCGAGGCGGCCGCGATCTCGGAGACGATGTCGGTCACTTTTTTCACCGAGGTGACGATATCGGCGAGCGAGGTTCCGGCATCGTTCACGAGCTTAACCCCATCCTTCACCTGCGATCCGGACTGGACGATCAGCGCTTTGATGTCCTTCGCCGCCTCGCTCGACCGCTGCGCGAGACTGCGCACCTCGGAGGCGACGACCGCGAATCCGCGTCCGGCATCCCCGGCCCGGGCCGCTTCCACTGCCGCATTGAGCGCGAGGAGATTGGTCTGGAATGCGATCTCGTCGATCACGCCGATGATATCCGACACCTTGGTCGAGGATTCCTCGATCCGCGACATGGCATCAACCGCGCGGGTCACGATCTCACCACCCTCGGAAGCGACCGAACGGGCCTGGATCGCCAGCGAATTCGCCTGCTGGGCATTCTCGGAATTCAGGCGGATGGTGGAGGCGATCTCCTCCATCGAAGCCGAGGTCTCCTCCAGGTTCGAAGCCTGCTTCTCGGTCCGGCGCGAGAGATCGTCGGTGCCGGAAGTGATCTCCGCCACTGCGTTGGAGATGGTCGAGGCCGTCTCGGTCATATTGGCGATGATCGAGGACATGGTGTCGAGCAGCCCGTTCACGCCGGCGCAGAGCTGTTGGATCGCACCAGATTTGCCCTCCAGCGGAATGCGGCGGGTGAGATCGTTCTCCTTGGCTGCCGTCACAACCACCTGCGTCTCCTCGACAGCCGCCTGCAACAGCCGGCTTGCCTGGACCTGCTGCGTGACGTCGGTGGCGATCTTGACGATTTTGTTGACTCGGCCGATCTCGTCCTTGACCGGCGCGTAGACGGCTTGGATCCAGATCTCCGCGCCGGAACGCGTGATGCGCTTGAAGACATCGGCCATCGCCTTGCCGGCGCGCAAATCATGCCAGAACTGGGTGTATTCGGCCGAATTGCCATAAGCCTGCTCGACAAACATCCGATGAGGCCTCCCCTGGATGTCGGCGAGCGAATAGCCCAGCGTCTTGAGGAAATTCTCGTTGGCATTCAGAATGTTGCCGTTGAGATCAAACTCGATAAAAGCATAGGAGGCATCGATCGCGCCAAGGACGCCGCGCATGTTCTGCCGTTCGATTTCCATCTCGGTGATGTCGTAACGCACGCCGAGATATTTTTTCGGCTTGCCATTCTCGCCGAGGAACGGCGCGACCACCGCATCGACGTAATAGGGCGTGCCATCCTTGGCGCGGTTCTTGATGATGCCGCGGAACATCTTGCCCCGACCGATGGTTCCCCACATCTCCTTGAAGACTTCCTTGGGCATGTCGGGGTGGCGCGTGGTGTTGTGCGGTTTGCCGATCAACTCGTCGCGGCTGTATTTCGAAACCTCGATGAACTTCTCGTTGATGGCGACGATGTCGCCCTTCAGATCGGCGTAGGAGACGATGCTGGTCTCGTTCATGATATCCGATCGAACCCGGAGTTCCGCCGCGTCATCTTTCGCCTTGCGTGCGAACTCCGTGATGTCCATGCCGGCCATGACCACGCGCGAGATCTTGCCGGAGACGTCCGCGCTCGGCACGTAGCAGGCCTGAAGCCAGAACTCGCGCCCGCCCTTCCCGGTCATCCGGAACTGGCCCGTCTGGGATTCACCGCGCATGACCTTGCCCCAGAGCTGACGGTCGTCCTCACCTTCCCGAGCAGATGCGAGCATGGCGTGATGCTTGCCGCGAAACTCGTCAGGCTCATAACCGAAGAGGTCGCAAAAAGCCTCGTTCACCGCAACGAAATCACCCTCGAGCGTGAACTCCGCGATGGCCTGAGCTTCGCCCACCGGCGCAAGCGCGGGACCATGTGCCGCGGCGGAAATGATCGCGGGCTCAGCGATCTGCGACCTTTCGTTGTTTTTTGCGCCTGATTTCGCGCCCAGATTGAGCCAGGACATGTGCGTTTCCTTCGGTTGGGGCCTCAGCCCGAAATGTGATCGAATACTCGGGTTGTCAGGTTTTATGCAGCGAGTTCAGGGAGGGCGGCGGCCCGCTCGAACAGGGCTTCGAGCGAGAGCAGCACCACCATGCTCTCGTTGACGGTGATGATTCCGGAGAAGAACTGGGTCGAGCCTTGCCGTTCCATGTCAGGAATCGGGCGGATGGCGTCGCCCCGCGCGGTGAGGATGTCTGACACGGCGTCGACCAACAGGCCGACCGTCCGCTCCAGCACCGCGACGATGATGACGACGTGGGTGCGCGTCGCGGTCGTCAGGCCGAGGCCGAAACGACAGCGCAGATCATAGATCGGAACGATGGTGCCGCGCAGGTTGAGGATACCGAGCAGATAATCCGGCTGGTTGGGCAGCGTTGTCGTTTCGGTCCAGCCCTTGATCTCGCGCACCGCCATGATGTCGATCGCAAACTCCTCCTCGCCAACGCGAAATGAGATGAATTGCATCACATCGCATGAGGCGGAAGCACCGCTCTGCAAGGTTGCGATCCGATGGGTCATGGCCTCGAACTCGGTTGCCATACTGATCCTCCGGCCTCAGGCGGCCACTTCGACAGGGGGTGGAACGAGGCGCTCGCCGCCCGACCGGGACGGCATCGCGGTAAGCTGCTCGATATCGAGGATCAGCGCGACGCGGCCGTTGCCGAGGATCGTCGCGCCGGAAATCCCGCGCACGGGATCGAAATTGTCTGTCAGGCTCTTGATGACCACCTGCTGTTGGCCGATCAACTCGTCGACAACGACGCCGATCTTGTTGCCCTGCGCGGTCTCGACTAGCACCACCAACCCTTGAGCGGGATCGGTAACGGCGCCGGCGACGCCGAAAAGATCGTGAAGATGCACAAGCCGGACATATTCGCCCCGCACGGAGGCCACCTGCATGCCCCCCGTCACCATCCGGATCGTGCGCGGATGCGGGCGATAGCTCTCGATGATCGAGGTCAGCGGCAGGATGTAGCGCTCGGTGCCGACCGCGACGATCATCCCGTCCAGCACCGCAAGCGTGAGCGGAATGACGAGAGTGAAGCGCGTGCCCTTGCCGAGGGTCGACTGAACCTGGATACGTCCGCCGAGCTTGACGATGTTGCGGCGGACGACGTCCATCCCCACCCCACGCCCGGAAACATCCGTCACCTTCTCGGCGGTCGAGAAACCGGGCGAGAACAGGAGTTCGTCGATTTCCTCCTCGCCGAGTTTGGCATTGGCGGGCACGATGCCCTTCTCCACCGCCTTGCGGAACAGCCGATCGCGATCAATGCCGCCACCATCATCCGCGACATGGATGAGGATGTTCGAGCCGGCATGAAGCGCGGTGAGTTCGATCGTTCCCTCTTCCGGTTTGCCAGCGGCGCGCCGCACCTCCGGGCTTTCGATGCCGTGGTCGATCGCGTTGCGGATCATATGGGTCAGCGGATCGGCAAGTTCTTCGATCACGGTCTTGTCGACCTCGGTCTGTTCGCCCGACATCGCAAGACGGATCGGCTTGCCGAGCTTGGCGGAGACCTCGCGCACAAGGCGCGGCATCCGTGCGAAGACCGATTTCACCGGCTGCATGCGGATCGCCATCACGCACTCCTGCAACTCGCGGGTCAGCATGGCAAGGTCTTCCTGCCCCCGCACCGCCTGCGAACCTTGCGCCAGGGCGAGATCGGCAATCTGCTGGGCCAGCATCGACTGGGTGATGACGAGTTCACCGACCATGTTGACGAGCCTGTCGACGCGAGCGAGCTCGACGCGGATCGAGGAAACGGCGTTGCCGTTGCCGCGCGCCTTGCCGGCGGCCTCTTCTCCCACGCTTCCCCGCGCAAGGCCGGTGGGCTCCGCCGGCTCTTCCGCCACAAACGACGGTGGCGGCGAAACCTCCTCCTCTTCCGCCATCATACGAGACACGGCCTCCCCTGCTGGCTCGATCAGCAGGTCGCAATCGTCCTCGACAAACTCGAAGACTTCCGCAATGCGCTCGCAGGTGGCCGTCGTCTCGATCTCGATTTGCCAGCAGAGATAGGATTCCTCCGGATCCAGCGCGTTGAAGGCCGGCAATCCGCTGATGTCGCAGGCAATGGTGCAGGCTCCGAGTTGGCGGAGTTCGCGCAGCACCAGCAGCGGCTCGTTGGCATGGCGGAACATCTCCCAATGCGGCTTGAAACGGATATGGAAGCGCGACGCGACCGCCGTCGCCAGTGTTGGAACCTTCCCCGTTTTCACGGCGGCCGAATGCCCCCCGCTCCCCCCGGTGCCAGCTTCCATCAGTTGCAGGAGATCGCGCGCGAGATCTTCACCGAAGCCGACGCGCGGCTCGGCGCCGCATTGCGCCGCCTCGACGAAGGCCGCGAGCGTATCCACGGCGCGAACAAGGAGCTGTGTCACCTGGTCGGTGCCGGCGATCCGTCCGTCGCGCAGACCGTCGAGGGCGGCTTCGAGGTTGTGGCTGAAGCCGACGAGACGCGCGAAGCTGAAGGCCCCTGCCCCCGCCTTGATCGAATGGACACCGCGAAAGATCGCGTTGAGACACTCGCGATCCG
Organism: Rhabdaerophilum sp.; assembly: GCA_035440785.1. GTDB lineage: Bacteria > Pseudomonadota > Alphaproteobacteria > Rhizobiales > Beijerinckiaceae > Rhabdaerophilum. Next base: position 4,617 of record DAORNC010000073.1, read on the forward strand.
ACGGATCGGCCGCCAGCGTCGCGAGCAGGCCATCCAGATCGGAGAGTATTTCCTGGCATTCCTCGAAGAAGGTCTTGCGGAACTGCTCGAATTCGTTGCCGGTCGACATCGCGCGCTCCTCAGGCGGGGCAGACGCGGTTGACGACCTGGAGCAGGCGGTCGGGCGCGAAGGGCTTGACGATCCAGCCAGTCGCACCTGCCGCACGCCCCTCGGCCTTCTTTTCCTCCCCCCCCTCCGTCGTCAGGATGAGGATCGGCGTCGAACGGAAATTGTTCATGCCCCGCAGATGCTTCACGAGCGTGACGCCATCCATGTTGGGCATGTTGATATCGGTGATGACGAGATCGACACGGGCATTGCCGAGCAGCGAAAGCGCCTTGGCGCCGTCCTCGGCCTCCAGCACCTGAAAGCCGGCGCCTCGCAGCGTGAAGCCGACCATGTCGCGCATCGTCTTGGAGTCATCCACGGTGAGAACTGTCTTCGCCATTCAGTTCGCGCTCCAATGTCCGGCCAATTCAGCAAGGCCGAGATCCGCCAACCCATCCAGGAATGCTCGGGACGGGGATGTGACCGCCAGGCGGTGGCGTTCGGCCTCCAAAGCGCGGGAAAGGGCGACGAGCACCTGAACCGCCGGCGTCGTCATGCGCTCGACAGCCTCGGCGCCGATTTCGATGTCCTGATCGAAGGCAGCGCGCTCCAGCACGCGCTCGTGAAAAGCGCGCGCCCATTGCATGTCGCAATCGGCCGGCAGCAGCAGCGTTCCGGGTGACGGGTCGTTCATCCAGCGGTTCCTCGATCCAGCGGCGCTGCGATTCGCGCCTTGGGTGATTTCTAGATATTGAACAACCTGTAGTTGTTGTTTGGTTAACAACGCCGGGAGATTCAGTGCTCACCGCAGGTTGGCCAGTTTGCGTCGCGCATCCTCGTAGGCTGCGTTGATCTGCCTCTCGCCTTCGTGCAGCCGCGCTAGATCGGCCTGATACACATATTCGAGTTGCCGTGCGGCCTCGGCCAACGCACCGAGCCCCAATCCTCTCGCCGATCCCTTGATGGAATGGGCGACGAGCTTGAGTTCGAGCCGGTCGCCGGACACGATCGCCCGATGGATGGACATGAGGTTCTCGGAACACTCGCCGATGAACTCCGCGATTACCTCGCGCGCACCGGCTTCACCGAGTTCCCGGTGCAGTTCGGCGATCCGCCGCTCGAAGTCCGGCTCTCCGGCCTCGATCGTCGTGCCTTCCGCAGATAACGGTTCCGGTTCGCTCGCATGGCATAGTTCAGGAAACAATCTCGCAAGCAGCCCCTCGATCGACGCCCGCGTTACCGGCTTGGCGAGAAACGCGTCCATTCCGGCTGCACGGCAGGTCTCCTCGTTCTCCGGCAGGGAATTCGCGGTCAGTGCGGATATGAGCACGTGCCTTCCCGCGCCCTCACCCCGGCGTATTTCCCGTGTTGCCGCAAGACCGTCGACCCTCGGCATCATCATGTCCATCAGAACCAGATCGAAGGCCCCGACCGCTACCGCCTCGATCGCCTCGGCGCCGTTTGCGACCACAGTGCATTCATGGCCGAGAAGCCGGATCAACTGCGAGATCACAAGTTGATTGGTGCTGTTGTCTTCCGCGACCAATATGCGCAAGACGCGCTTCGACAAGAAATGCCGAGACTTCACCAAGCGACCGCCCTGAGACATTTCCGGGCCGGCAATCCTCTCCGGGTCTCCAGGGGCGAGATCCAGCGTGATCCGGAAGCAACTCCCTCCGCCGGTGCTGCCGGCAAGCACCAGATCTCCGCCGAGTTGGCGGGCGATCCGCCGTGAGATCGCAAGCCCCAGCCCGGAGCCGCCGTAGCGCCGGGCGATCGTGGCGTCCGCCTGCTGGAACACCTCGAACAGATCGGCACGAGCCGCTTCCGGAATACCGACGCCCGTATCCTCGACATCGATCGCCACCCGCTGCAGCCCCGGCTCTCCGCTGGCAATGCTTGCGATCCTTACGGTCACGCCGCCTTTTTCGGTGAACTTGATGCCGTTGCCGGCAAGATTGAACAGCATCTGCCGGATGCCGCCGGCATCACCGAAATAGGCAGACCGGATTGCGGGATCGACTTCGAGATCGAGCGCGATCCCTCTTTCCCGCGCCGCAGGTCGTAGCGCATCGAGGACCTGTCCCACGAGATCGGCGAGCGAGAAATGCTGGTGGTCAACATGCGCCGGGTTGGCTTCGAGCCGCGTGAAGTGCAGGACGCCGTTGATGAGCCCCATCAGATGCATCGCCGACGTCTTCAGCGTATCGATCAGCTTGACCTGCCGCGCATCGAGCGGGGTGGCGCAAAGAAGATCCGCGATGCCGATGACACCGTTGAGCGGCGTACGGATCTCATGCGTCATCGTCGCGAGAAAGGCGGATCGGGCGCGTTTTCCCGCTTCTGCCGCGTCCCGAGCGCGGGCAAGGCCGCGCTGATAGCGGATGACAAGGACGGCGAAAAGGCCGATCCAAAGGGTCATCAGCGTGCCAAACAGCACCTCATCACGCCAACGGCTATTGACGTCGTGCAGGATGTCGTCCTGGGCCTGGCCGACCATCACCCGCATGGTGGTGCCGGGCACGCGACGGGAGACGTATTGACGCACGACCCCGTCCGGGCCGACCGTCGAGAAAAACTGATCGGCATCACCGGCCGGGTCCGGAATGGTGCTCTCGGGTGTTGTTTGGAACTTTCCTGTCATATAGGTGGCGGCATCCGGCGCATGGACCCGGATCATGCCGTCGTCCCCCACAATCATGATCGCGCCAGAAGCACCCATCCTGACCGAATCGTAGAACCGCGCGATGTTCTCCACATCGAGCGAGGCGACCATCACCCCGCGGAAATTGCCTTCGAGGTCCGTGACCCTGCGCGTGAGTTGGATGCTCCATTTCTTGGACACGCGCCCGAATACCGGCCTCGAAATGAACAGGACATCGCGCGAGGTTTCGATGTGGAACCGAAAATGCGCACGGTCCGAGAGGTTCACCTTCGTGCTGTGACGCAGGTTCGTATCCAGCAGCATGCCGTTCTGGTCGATCATGCTGACCTGCAACGCCACCTCGGTGAGGAAGCGGCCATCCCTCCGCCACCGCGTCAGGTCGAAGTCCCCGAAATCGAAGGCGTAGATGTCACGCAGATACCTCAGGGATTGATCGAGTCCCTCCACGGTGCGACGGAAGTGCTCCTCGAGCGAGCGCGACTGGAGGCGACTGTTCTGTTGCGCGTGTTCGAGCGCGGTCTGCCGATCATCATGGCGCTTGGAGATCAGCACGAACCACATCGCGAAAACCGCCGACACCGCGACGATAGCGGCCGCATGACGCGCTATCCCCTGAAGGAGCCTTTTCCGGAACGGTGCGCTCGCCTTTGGTGCGGCGGCTCCGTGGTCGTCAGGTCGATCGAGTTTCACGTGCATCGCGTCCCAAACCCCTAGACTGGATTCAGGATACAACTTCTACTCTAAGTTGTAATTTTTCGTTTCGCGACCTGTGGCACGCGTAAACGTCGATGCTGTTTGTGGTAGAAATGGTGGGCGCGACAGGGATCGAACCTGTGACCCCTTCGGTGTGAACGAAGTGCTCTTCCGCTGAGCTACGCGCCCCAAGGCATCCCGATAGGACACGGCTCCCGGCTCGTCAAGGCAAGAAACGGCCACGAGTCGTCGTCCCCGAGACCGGGAACCGCCAGTCGGCAAACGGCCTGTTGCGCGGGAGCAACAGAGCGACCTCGCCACGCAAAAATGTCACATAGATCACGCAGTTGTGTGCTGGCGCACTTGTCAAACGCTGGCCGAAGCAGGCATACGGTTTGACGTATTCGCTTCCGCCTTGCGGACAAAGTTCACGAACATCAGATGGGGAAAGACGATGCGTCTGTGCAAGACGATCGCTGCTGCACTGGTCATGGGTTCGGCCATCGTTACCGGCGCCGCCGCGAACGAGATGATCGATCCGGTGACCCGCCAGCCGCTTATGAACGCTGACGGCGGCCGAATTCACGCCGCGTCCATTCCGCGTGAGGAAGTGGATTACAAGGGCAAGCATGCGCCTGGAACCATCGTGGTGGATACCAATGAGAAGCGCCTTTATTTCGTGCTGCCGAATGGCCGTGCGATGAAGTACGGCGTTGGTGTCGGTCGTCCGGGTTTCTCCTGGGGCGGCGTGAAGAACATCACCCGCAAGGCAGAATGGCCGGGCTGGACCCCGCCGCCGCAGATGCTGCGCCGCCGCCCCGACCTGCCGCGTCACATGCCCGGCGGCGAAGGTAACCCGCTCGGGGCCCGCGCGATGTACCTCGGCACCTCTCTCTACCGTATCCACGGCTCGAACGAGCCGGAGACCATCGGTCAGGCTGTTTCCTCGGGCTGCATCCGCATGCTCAACGAGGACGTGATCGACCTCTACAACCGCGTCAAAATCGGCACACGCGTTGTCGTGATGCGCTGAGTTTCGCGGGAAGCGCCATCAGCATTCGAGCCGGCCTGCGGGCCGGCTTTTTCTTTTCAGACGGATCAGATACGACGGGCGCGCTCGCGGCTCATGCCCTTCGTCGCCAGCTCCGCCTCGTATTCAGCCATCAGCGCCTGCCCCTCTCGCGCGAAGCGGTTGAGGAGCGGCCAACCGTAGATCCCGGAATCGTGCAGGTCGTCGAAGCGCAGACGGATCGCGTAATTGCCGACCGGCTCAACACCGATGATCATGACCTCCCGCTTGCCGGGAATGGTCTTGCGCTCGTCCGGGTTGTGGCCCTGCACCTCTGCGCTGGGGCTGCGCACGCGCAGGAGTTCCGCGTTGATCGAGCCAGTGAAGCCATCTTCGAATGCGACGTGGAGCGTTCGCTTGTCGGCGCTCAGCCGCAACTCGGTCGGCCAGGGCGCGTGATCGTCGAGGGGGGTATCGAGAAGCGACATCGACTTTTTCCTTTACCCCTGAATTGCTGGCCCCTCCGCGAAATTCAAGGGCGAAACGCTCAATCACGCCCCGAATTGAGCTTTGCCTGTTGATCTGGCCCCTTGTTTTTGATCTTGAAGAGGGCAAATTGCATGCTGAAGGGCGTCGTCGCCGGAGAGAAGCGTAATGACCGAAATTCCCCTGTCGCGGAACGGAAGCGACGGAATCGTCGATCCCTTCGGGCGTGCGGTGACCTATCTCCGCGTTTCCGTGACCGATCGCTGCGACTTCCGCTGCACCTACTGCATGGGCGAGAACATGACGTTCCTGCCCAAGGCCGACCTCCTCAGCCTCGAAGAACTTGACCGGCTGTGCTCCGCCTTCGTGCGGCGCGGTATGCGCAAGCTGCGCATCACCGGCGGCGAGCCGCTCGTGCGGCGCGACATCATGACGCTGTTCCGCTCGCTCTCGCGCCATCTCGATGCAGGCACGCTCGACGAGTTGACCGTGACGACCAACGGCTCGCAACTGGCCCGACTGGCGCGGGAGCTTCACGATTGCGGCGTTCGCCGGATCAATGTCTCGCTCGACACGCTCGATGCGGAGAAGTTCCGCGCCATCACCCGCTGGGGCACGCTCGACAAGGTGCTCGCCGGCATTGATGCCGCGCAGGAGGCCGGGCTGAAGGTCAAGATCAACGCCGTCGCGCTCAAGGGCTTCAACGAGGATGAAATCTCGCCAATGATCCGCTGGGCGCACAGCCGCGCCATGGATATCACTTTCATCGAGGTGATGCCGCTCGGCGAGATCGAGGGGCAGCGCGCGGACCAGTATCTGCCGCTCAGCGAGGTGCGTGCCCGGCTCGCGCAGGAGTTCACGCTCGACGACATTCCGTTCCGCACGGGCGGGCCGGCTCGCTACGTTTCGGCGAAGGAGACTGCGGGGAAGATCGGCTTCATTACCCCGCTGACGCACAATTTCTGTGAAAGCTGCAATCGCGTGCGCCTCACCTGCACCGGGACGCTGTTCATGTGTCTCGGGCAGGAGGATGCGGCGGACCTGCGCAAGCCGTTGCGCGCCAGCGAGAGCGACGAGGCGCTGATGCAGGCAATCGACGAGGCGATCTCGCGCAAACCGCGTGGCCATGATTTCGTGATCGACCGCCGCACGCGCCAGCCGGCGGTGGGGCGCCACATGAGCGTCACCGGCGGTTAGGGGATCAGCGGCTTTTCCGCGATATCGGAGATGCACGGCGTCTTGGTGAGAACCTCGTAGTAATCCGCCGGGAGCAGGTCGCGTCCGGCGAGGAGATGCGCGAGATAGGCGCAGGCCGGCTTGAGCCCTTCCGTCAGACGGTAACGCGAGACATAGGTCATCGCCGTGGTGTTCTGGCCTTCACCATCGAGAACCATGACGTCCGCGCGGATATAATGCCCGCCGGCGACACCTTCGTAGCGGTCCAGTACATCGAAACCGGCTTCGGGTAGTTCGTTGATCGTGCCATGCACAACCGCCGCCGCGTCCCGCACGATATTGGCGGCCCCTGCCCCATCGAAACGCGACCAGGGCTTGTTGAACGCCAGCCGCCAACCGGGCAGCGAGGCGGGCAGACGACGGCCGTGCTCGATTCCGTTGCCCACCATACGCTCGCCGAAGAGGCGGGCGGGGTTCATGTTCGAGCCATAGGCAAAATACCAGCGGAAGCCGGCTCCGGGTCGCATGCCGCCCCGATCAGATCTTGTAGGCCATCCGAACGCCGCCCCAATGTCGACCGGCGATCATCAGCGGAGCATCGATTTCCTTCATCGGCACAAAAACACCGTTACCCATGTCGCGATTGTAGGCCTGGATGAGGAAGGGGCGCATCAGTCGTGCCGCGAGCAAACCCGCGCGATCATCGAAGATTCGGCGATTGCGGGCGTTGGCATGGTTCCAGGTCCGCTCGCCCGGCCGCTGGGGCTGGCTGAACTTGCGGATATGCACGGGAATATAGGCATTCCGATCCACGGCCAGGCAAAAGACCATGTTCGGGTCGGTCACGAGCATCGCCTCGTAGATCGGCGGCAGGATCTGCTCGAACCGGTCGAGGTATTTCGTCCGCAACTGAACCGGATCGGTGTTCGGAAGGGGCTGGTATTCGGTGTCGAAAAGGCTGGCGACGTTAAGACGCCCGGCCTGCAGCTCGGCCTCGATGGCTTCGGATATCTGCCCCGCGAAACCCAGTGCGCGATCGATCAGCGGCTGATTCTCCTTTCGGAAGGCTTCGAGGGTCGCCGCGAGTTCGTTCTTGGCGCTGTCAGAAATATCGATGAAAGCGCAGTGGACGCCGAGATTCGAGTGGCCGACGACGCGCAGCCGGACATTGCCGACGCGGCTGATTTCCGCGTCATATGTCACGCCCGAATTCAGTTTCTCCTTTTCGGACACCTTTATCAGGATGCCGCCCTCGCTGATATCGAAGGAGCGGCATGCCAGTATCTGCCCGCCCACGTTGACGCGCACCGGCAAATCGATCGGGAAACGTTCGAAGCGACGGCGATCCGCCGCCGGAATTGTCCGCAGGATCGTGACGACGCGGCGCTCGAGATCTTCCGCCTCGTGCGAGGCATTGACCGAGAGATCCGCTGCCGTCTGGCTGACGGTGACGGCGCTCGCCGCGACATCCTCGACCGAGCGCACGGCCTCGCCGACTTCGCGCGTCGCCGCCTGGGCATTGTGCATGCGGCCGGCGAGATCGCCGATGGCGTGACGCTGCGTCTGTGCCGAATTCGCGATCTGGTCACAGATCGGCGTCAGTCCGCCGATCTCCTCGCGTATGCTGTGCATGTTCTCGATGGCGTTTTGCGAGGCGGCCTGCAATTCCTCCATCCGCGCACGGATCGCCCCCACGGACTGGGCGGCAGCCACGGAGAGTGCCTTGACTTCGCCCGCAACGACCGCGAACCCCCGCCCCGCCTCGCCGGCGCGGGCGGCCTCGATCGTCGCGTTGAGCGCCAGCAGGTTGGTGCGCGTGGCGATCTCGCTGATCGAGTTGAGTAACGAGCCGATCTGCTGCACGGCCTGACCGAGGCTCTCGATCTGCGCCGCGGAACTATCTGCCGAGACCAGCGTCGATGCCGCGCGATCCTGGACGCCCTTCACGGTCTTGGTGATCTCGTCGGCGGCGGCATTGAGCTCATCGGCGGATTGCGCCACTCCCGCGATTTCGACATTGATCTTGTCGCTCGCGCTCACGAGCGTGCCCATGCTCTGCTGAACGGAACCTAGGTGTTTGCCGGCCTCGACGGAATGGTCACGCGCGAGCAGGATTTCCTTGTCGAGATTTTTCACGATGCGGGAAATATCCTGACTGAACAGATCGAGTGCCTCCGCGAGTTCTTCGGTCGAACCCGTTGCGTCGGTGTCGAGCGCGGCGACGCCGGTCGGCTCGACCAAAGGCTCTCCCGAACCTTCGGCAGGCGCCTTCGCGCGGGCCTTGCCGCCCAAAATCAACCTAAGATTGCCGATCATGCCCACCGAATCCGAATGTCATGTTTCAGACATTCCAACACGGTAACCTTAAGCACTTGTAAAAAATTCTGTGGTCGCCATCCTTTCGGTTCGACGCCGGAATGAGTTTTCCGATGGAATGAGTTGCGGGGTCCGGCTCCGAGATGTAGCCATAACGGCTCCCGATCATCGACACGCGGCGGGCGTGATTTTCAACGCTTCCCGCAATTTCCCGCAAGGACGACCGTGTCCCAAGCCCAGAAGAACCTGCGCGGCATCGTCGCGATGATGCTCGCCATGGGCCTTTTCGTCATCAACGATACGCTGGTGAAATTGGCGCGGGTCCACTGGGATGCAGGGCAGATCATGGCCGTCCGCGGGTTTTTCGGCCTCGCGCTCATGGCGATCTGGCTCCGGCAGTCTCACGCGCTCGGCAAACTCAATCTTGTTCTGAGGCCGCCGATGCTCGGGCGCGGCGCGCTGGAGGCGGGCATCGCCGCCACTTTCATCACCGCTCTGGGGTTCATGCCGCTGGCGGAAATCACCGCGATCCTGATGCTGGCGCCGCTGCTGATTACGGCCCTCTCGATGATCTTTTTCGGCGAGAAAGTCGGCTGGCGGCGCTGGAGCGCGGTGGTGGTCGGCTTTCTCGGTATGCTGCTGGTGGTGCGCCCCGGCGACGGCGCCTTTCCGCTCTTCGCGCTTGTGCTGGCGTTCGTCTCTGTGTTGGGCGTCGCCGCCCGCGACATCACGACACGGCGCCTGCCACTCGATGTGCCGACCGCTGTCATCGCACTGATGAGCATCATCGGTACCACATTGGCCGGCCTGATCCTGTCGCTGTTCGGTGATGGCTGGCGCCCGATCACGCCGCAACTGGCTGTGATCATCGGTTCTGCGGCACTGTTCGTCGCGATGGGAAACTACGCGATCGTCGCGGCCTGCCGGGATGCCGAACTCTCGGTGGTGTCCCCGTTCCGCTATGTCGTCATCATCTGGGCGGTGCTACTCGGCATTCTCGTCTTCGGCGATTGGCCGAGCCCCATCGCGCTGGCGGGCATCGCGCTGATCGGCATAAGCGGTCTTTACACGCTCCATCGCGAGCGCATTCGACAAAAGACGCAATAGGGCTTGCATTTCATTCAAAACCCGTGAATTTTCCACACAGCGCAAGCTCAGCCATCGCATTTCTGCATAGCTAATATGATGATTGGAGATGACTGGTGACGTTGTTCGCCACTGGATGCTGTGCAAGAGCGTCATCACCTGCGGCTCTCATTGGGCCTGCTGGAAAGACAATGCATGAATAGCCCGAAGAGCTGGATACCCAGCCGGGC
>DAORNC010000073.1:14388-15476 GCA_035440785.1 Rhabdaerophilum sp.
GCAGACCTTGTTGAAACTAAGTGCCGCGATCGACGCGCTGAATTCGCGTGTCGGGCAATTCATCAAATGGCTCATTCTGGCGGCTGTGCTGGTCTCGACCGGCAACGCCATCATCCGCAAGCTGTTCAACGAAAGCTCGAATGCCTGGCTTGAACTGCAATGGTACCTGTTCGGTGCCGTCTTCATGCTCGGCGCGGCCTATACCTTCCTGAAGAACGAGCACATCCGCATCGATATCGTCACAGCCAACTTCTCGAAGAAGACCCGCGACTGGATCGATGTCATCGGCCATGTCCTGTTCCTGATGCCTTTCGCCTGGATCATGATCTGGCACGGCATTCCGTTCTTCCTGCGCTCCTATGAAGTCAACGAGGCCTCGATGAATGCCGGTGGCCTCACGGTGTGGCCGGCAAAGGTGCTGGTACCGCTCGGGTTCGTGCTGCTGCTGATCCAGGGCGTTTCCGAGCTCATCAAGCGGATCGCCATCCTGCGTGGCGAGATGGAAGACCCTCATGCGCATGTGGGCCACCACGGCGCGGCTGAAGCGGAGGCCGAGCGCCTCCTGCAGGCCGTGCAGGCCGATACACGCTCCTGATCCGCAACGCGCACCTCGAGGTTTTCCCGATGTTTTCGAGCTTCCCGCTTTCGCGCCTTGCCTTCCTCAAGAGCGCGCTTCTTCTGGCAGGCCTGGTGGCCATCGCCGCCGTTCTCGGCACAGAACCGGCCTTCGCATCCGATGTGAAGCCCGGGTTCATCGGCTTTATCACGCATTATATGGCACCAATCATGTTCGCCTCGCTGGTGGCGATGTTGCTGCTGGGCTACCCCGTGGCCTTCGCGCTCGCCGCCTGTGGCCTGCTCTTCGCCATCGTCGGTATCGAACTCGGTCTTTTCGTACCGAACTTCCTGCAGGCCCTGCCCGAACGCATCTACGGCATCATGAACAATGACGTGCTGCTCGCGATCCCGTTCTTTACCTTCATGGGCCTCGTTCTCGAGCGTTCGGGCATGGCGGAGGATCTACTCGATACCATCGGCCAGCTGTTCGGCCCGGTGCGCGGCGGCCTTGCCTACACGGTGATTTTCGT
>DAORNC010000074.1:0-15171 GCA_035440785.1 Rhabdaerophilum sp.
GGATTGAACTCTCGACCTCTCCCTTACCAAGGGAGTGCTCTACCACTGAGCTACAGCAGCGTGATGCGTGCTCCTGCCACAGGGGGCATGGCAGGTCAAGCGCAAGGGATGTGGAATATGCAGAGCAGGATTGTGCGACGCACAAAAATGTTGCACTGCAACAAAAACCGATGTAGAAAGTTTCCGTTGTCTTCAGGGGATCTACCCGACCAACCCGTCGGGCGGCCCCCTAATTCCGCTGCCGGAAACCGGCAGCCCAGAGCGCCTCTTTTAAGGAGAATGATCATGGCCGTTGCCAAGAAGCCGGTTGCCAAGACCGTTGACGAGACGATCGAAACCGTTGCCGCCGCCGCTACCGAATCGGTAAAGGCTGCCCAGGAAGCCGTTGCCGATTTCGCCAAGCCGTTCGCCGATGCGCAGGAGCAAATCCGCTCGACCGCCGAGAAGGGGCTCGAGCAGCTGCGTAGCCAATATGCGACACTGAAGTCGAACGCTGAAACCGTGACCGACAAGCTCGAGGAGAGCGTCGCGGCCGCCCATGCCGGCACCCGCGATTTCAACATCAAGGTTTTCGAGTTCTTCCGCGCCAACAGCAATGCCGCCTTCGAGCATGCCCAGAAGCTGTTCGCCGCCAAGACTGTGTCGGACGCCGTCAAGCTCCAGCAGGACTTTGCCAAGGCGCAGATCGAGGCCGTCCAGACCCACGCGAAGGAACTCGCCGAGATGGCGAAGAAGATCGCGACCGATGTTGCCGAGCCGGTGAAGGCCGGAGCGATCCTGCCGTTCAAGAAGTAAGGCACGGCCGAACGCTATTTGGCAAAGGCGCGGTTTCGGCCGCGCCTTTGCACGTCCGCGTGGCGCGCCACGCGAATGCGGAAGAATTCATGGCCGGAGCCAAATGCCGCCTTGAATTCCCCGGCGATTGACGTTAGCAAGCGCGTGTCGTGCAGTCGTAGCTCAGTTGGTTAGAGCGTCGGTTTGTGGCACCGAAGGTCGGTGGTTCGAATCCACCCGACTGTACCATTCCCACCTACAGTGGTCCCGCCATGAAAACAGCCGCCCTTCGAGGCGGCTTTTTCGTCCGGAGCGATCGATGCTCCTCACGCCTCTTCGGTTTGCTTGCCGCGCGCCATGACCCAGCCGACGACGACGACGATTCCTGCGCCGACGGCCGCCGCGCCATAGAGCAGCCAGCCGATCGGCTTGATGGCGGACGCAAAACCGCCGTGCCCGTCGGAGACTTGCGCCGTGACGATCCAATTCGGATCGATCTTGCCCAGCTGGTCGATTACCCAGCCATCCGAGATGATCATCTCGCCCGCGATCCAGCCGAGCAGCGCGGCGCCGGCCCAGATGATGATCGGGAAGCGAGACATAAGGCCCGAAAGCAATGTCGAGCCGAAAATGATCAGCGGGATCGAGAGCAGCAACCCGAAGACGAACAGCCAGATATTCCCGCCGGCTGCCGCTGCGATGGCGATTACGTTGTCGAGGCTCATCACCGCGTCGGCGATAGCGATGGTGCGCACGGCGCGCCAGAGACTGTCGCTTGATTCGATGTTGTGACCGTCTTCATCCTCACCGACGGCAAGCTTGATGCCGATCCACAAGAGCAGCAACCCGCCTGCTACTTTAAGGAAAGGCACCTTCAGCAGATAGGTGACGAAGACCGCGAAGATGATCCGCAGGACGATCGCGGTGCCCGCGCCGAGGAGCATACCAAGCTTGCGTTGGCGCGGCGGCAGTTGCCGGCATGCAAGCGCGATGACGATGGCATTGTCGCCGGACAACAGGAGATCGATCCAGATGATCTGAAGCAGCGGCACGATATACGGGGTCAGGGCGTCCATTAGAGGGGTTCTCGGCGAGGTAAATCGGCATCCGTCATGGCGGATGCATCGGGAGAAGACAAGAGCGCGAGCGCGAACGTGGCGCAGGTTCCCGACCGGATTTCGATGCGTGCAACGTCCAGCCTTGCCCGAAGCGTTCGCCATTGCCCGTCGAGGCGAACGGAGGGGGGAGCTTCCTCACTGATCCGTATCGCTTCCGGCGCGAGCACGAAGCCGAGATGCAAAGCTTTGGCCAGCGCTTCTTTTCTGGCCCAGAGTTTGGAGAAATGCACCCCACGCTGACCGGGGGAGCAAGCGTTCAGCGCTTTCCTTTCATCATCGCGCAGCACGTTGACCGGGATATCGTCCGTCGCGACCTCCATCTCGATATCGACGCCGATCGGCATTCTGGCCAATGCGACGAGGCTCGTCCCGCCTCGACAGGAAAGGCTGAGCCAAAGTGGTTCGCCCGGCCCGGACATCGCCGGTGCTCCGCCGGCGCTCGCGTTGATCACGAACCTGTCGGCGCCGAATCCCGTAATTGCGCTGGCCAGTTGTCTCGCGACCTGCCGCCGGAGTAGAAAACCGCGTCGACCGAGCCTGGGCGTGCCGGTCATCTCGCTTGGCAGAGATGGCGGCAGGCCGGCGGGTGGGTTTTCTTCGCACACAAGGACGACGACGCATCCAACTTCGCCAAACCGTCTTGCCGCTTCAGACAGGTCGTCGACTTCGGCAAGCCAGTGTGGAATCCCGGATTTCTGCATCGAATCCCTGTTGCGAACGTGTTTGTATCGCTTGTGCGCGAAAGACGGTCCATCGGCGACTTCAGAAGCAAGACTGGCGCAAAATCGATGTCGTTCAAGCACTTCTTTCATGAAAATGCAGGCGGGGCATGAGCGAAGCGCAAGGCTCGAACGGGAGTGAACAGCTTTCCCGGCTTGCGGACAACCCGTCCCGCCTCCTAAGAAGGAGTTGATAGCTGCGGGATGGAAGCCATTCCGGGGGCGCATTGGGGAGGCGGGCTTTGGCCCGGCAGTGTCGTGGTCCAGTCAAATTCTGCGTCAGGCAAGTCGCAACCGCGTGTCGCCCTGTTCGCAACCTGCCTCGTTGATGCTATGCGGCCGACGATCGGTTTCGCGGCCGCCAAGCTTCTGGAAGATGCCGGATGCCGCGTCGAGGTGCCGCCGCAGACCTGCTGCGGACAGCCCGCTTTCAACTCCGGCGATCGCAAGGATGCAAAGGCGCTCGCCGCGCAGATGATCGGAGCGTTCGAGCCTTACGACTATGTCGTGGTGCCTTCGGGTTCGTGCGGCGGCATGATCGCAAAACATTACCCTGAACTCTTCGCCGGCGAGCCTGATATGGCGCGGCGCGCAGAGAAGCTCGCCGCGAAGACCCACGAACTCGTCTCGTTCCTGACGGATGTTCTCGGCGTCGAAGCCGTGAGCGCGCGCTTCGACGGCACTGTGACCTATCACGACAGTTGCTCGGGTCTGCGCGAACTCGGCATCAAATCGCAGCCGCGCAAGCTGCTCGGCACGGTCGAGGGGCTCGAGATCGTCGAGATGAAGGATTCGGAAGTCTGCTGTGGCTTCGGCGGCACCTTTGCCGTCAAATATGGCGAGATCTCTGACAAGATCGTTTCCGAGAAGGCCGGTAATGCCGAGGCGTCCGAGGCCGGAACGCTTCTCGCGGGCGATCTCGGCTGTCTCCTCAACATGGCCGGCAAGCTTTCGCGGCAAGGCTCGAAAATGAACGTGCGCCATGTCGCCGAGGTGCTCGCCGGCATGACCGAAACCCCGCCGATCGGCAGGGTCGGGCAGGGTTCGGGCAGGGAGGGGCAGTGATGAGCGCGCATCCCACCTCCCGCCAGTTCAAGGACAACGCCTCGCGCGCGATCGCGGACAAGCAGTTGACCGGCAATCTCAAGGCCGTCCGCCAGAACTTCATCGACAAGCGCCTGAAGGCGGTGAAGGATCTGCCAGAGTTCGAGACGCTGCGCGAGAGCGCGAAGGAGATCAAGAACCACACGCTCGCCCATCTCGACCTTTACCTCGAAAAATACGAGGGGAAGGTCACGGCCAGCGGCGGCCACGTCCATTTCGCTCGCGATGCTGCGGAGGCGCGCCGGATCGCGCTCGACATCTGCCGCAAGGTCGGTGCGAAGACCGTGACCAAGGGCAAATCGATGATTACGGAAGAGGTGGGCCTCAACGCCTATCTCGAAGCGAACGGCATCGTGCCGGTCGAAACCGATCTTGGCGAATATATTATCCAGCTCCGGGGCGAGGCGCCGAGCCATATCATTGCTCCGGCTGTCCACCTCAACAAGCACCAGATCGAGAGCGACTTCCGCCGGGTGCACACGCACCTCGATCCCGCGCGTGACCTCACCGAAAAGACCTCGCTCCTCACGGAGGCGCGCGCCGTGCTGCGCGAGCGCTTCCTCGCGGCGGACGTCGGCATCACCGGCGCGAATTTCCTCATCGCCGAAACCGGCACCTCGATCATCGTCACCAACGAGGGCAACGGCGATCTCACGCAGATCCTGCCGAAGGTTCACATCGTGATGGCCTCCATCGAAAAGATGGTGCCGACGCTGGAGGACGTGAGCCAGATCCTGCGCCTGCTGGCCCGTTCCGCGACCGGGCAGGAGATGAGTTGCTACACCACCTTCTCGACCGGCCCGCGCCGCGCCGGCGACGTCGACGGGCCCGAGGAATATCACGTCATCATTCTTGATAACGGTCGCTCGGCGATGCTCGGCGGCGAGTTCCAGGACATGTTGCGCTGCATCCGCTGCGCCGCCTGCATGAACCATTGCCCGGTCTATCATCAGATCGGCGGCCACGCTTACGGGTGGATCTACCCCGGCCCGATGGGCTCGGTGCTCACCCCGTCGCTCATCGGCGTCGACGAAGCAGGGCACCTGCCCAACGCTTCGACCTTCTGCGGGCGCTGCGAGAGCGTCTGCCCGATGAAGATTCCGCTGCCGAAGATGATGCGGCATTGGCGCGAGCGCGAGTTCGAGCGCAACCTCAACCCGGCGGTCGCGCGCTATGGGCTCGGCATCTGGGCTTTCTTCGCCAAGCGTCCGAAGCTCTACGCGCTTTCGACGCGTCTCGCGATGAAAGCGATGAAGCTGCTGGGACGCTCCAAGGGCAGCTTCTCGATGCTGCCGGGTGTGGGAGCCTGGACGAAGTACCGCGATTTCGCCGTTCCCGAGGGCGAGACCTTCCAGGCGAAGTGGAAGCGCGAAAGGGGTGGCAAATGACAGAAGCCCGCGATTCCATCTTCGCCTCCATCCGCCGCTCGCTGCATGTGAAGGGCGACGAGCGCATCCGCGCCGGCATCGTCGAGGATCGGCTCGACCGCGCGCCCAAGGGGATCATCCCCACCCGTGCGCAGGTCGATCACGGCGCGAAACTCGAACTTCTTTTGAAGAAGCTCGAAGGCGTGCAGGCGACTTTCACGCGGCTTGAGAATGAATCCGAGATTCCGACCGCCGTCGCCGATTATCTCCGCTCGAACAACCTCCCGGCAACGGTCCGGAAAGGTGACGATCCGCGCCTTGCCGGCCTGCCGTGGTCCGAGACCGCGCTGGAGGTTTCGGAAGGCCGGTCGGACGGGCACGATCTCAGCGCAATCAGCCATGCAGAGGCTGCGATCGCGGAAACGGGCACGCTGGTGCTGACTTCGGGCCATGAGAACCCGACGACGCTGAACTTCCTGCCCGACAATCACATCGTCGTGCTGAAGGCGAGCGACCTCGTCGGCGATCTCGAGGCAGTCTGGCCACGCATCCGCATGCGCTACGGCAAAGGCGAGATGCCGCGCACGGTCAACTGCATCACCGGCGCCTCGCGTTCGGGTGATATCGAGCAGACGATCCTGCTCGGTGCGCATGGGCCGCGGCGGCTGCATGTGCTCGTCGTCGAGGGTTGAAGGCGTTTACCTTAACAAGGATTTATTCGCCTTTTCATGACAAGCTTTTCCGGTTTGAACATCCGGGAAGGCCCGATGCACGCCCAGACGCGCCCTTGGCGACTGCCCCTCCTGCCGTTCACGGCGAGCCTGTTGTTGGCGTTGCATGGCCCGGTTGTGGCCCAGACCCTCGGTGGTGCGCCTGTCCCGGCCGGAGGTTTTTCCATCGCGCCCGCGTCCGTCAATCCCGTGGCCGCTCTGAAGCCGAAACCCCGTAAGAAGGCCGTTGCGCCGGTTGTCCATGAGCGCGTTGTCGCGCGTAACGACAAGCGTCCGAGCTTCCACCCGCGATCGCTCGAAGCCATCAACGAGGCGGCTCGGAAGTATCTCGCGATTTCACAAGGGGGAGGTTGGCCGATCCTGCCGAAGGATGCGGCCATCACCGCAGCCAGCGAGGGAGAAATCGTGCTGATGCTGCGCCAGCGCCTCGCGGCAGAGGGTGATCTCCCGACGGAGGAGGTGACGAAGGAAGTTGTCGATCCGGGCCTCATCGCCGCCGTCAAACGGTTTCAGGCCCGCCACGGGCAGAGCCAGAACGGACTTGTCAGCGGCGCAACGCTCAGCGAGTTGCGGGTTTCCGCGCAAGACCGGTTCCGGCAGCTCAACGAGAGCGCGCGCCGCCTCACCGCCCGCACCGGGTTCAACTTTGCTTCGCGCTATGTGGTGGTGAACATCCCGTCCGCCTCCGTGGAGGCCATCGAGAACGGCATCGTTGAGAAGCGCTATGTCGCTGTCGTCGGCAAGAAGGACCGGGCCTCGCCGGAGGTCGAGACCCGCATCACCAACGTAAACCTTAACCCGACCTGGACCGTGCCGGTTTCGATCGTGAAGAAGGATATCATCCCGAAGATGCGGAAGGACCCCGGCTATCTCGCCAAGTCCAAGATCCGCATCTTCGGCGCAAGTGGCAACGAGATTCCGGCAACCGCGATCGACTGGAACACCGAGCGGGCTGCGGCCTTCAACCTCCGGCAGGAATCGGGCAGCGGCAATGCGCTCGGCCAGTTGCGGATCGACATGCCGAACCGCGACGCGGTCTACATGCACGACACCCCCTCGAAGCGCCTGTTCGGGCTCGACAACCGGTTCCAGTCCTCGGGTTGCGTGCGGGTGGAGAATGTCCGCGATTTCGCAGTCTGGATTCTCGAAGGGCAAAAAGGCTGGGATCGAACCACCATCGATACTGCGATCGCCACCGGCGAGCGCAAGGATATTCGCCCGACCGCGCCGATCCCCGTGGTCTGGACCTACCTCACCGGCTATGTGACGCCCGACGGTCTCGTGCATTTCCGGCGCGACATCTACGGGCTCGATACCGGCGAGGTGCTCAACGCAGCCGAAGAGGCGCGACCGGTCCGCCGCGCGCAGACCGAGCCGATAACGCTCGATTCCGCCGGCTTGACTGCACGTGCCGCCGAAGCGAACCGCGTGCCCGTGCAGCGCATCGATCCCTGAACGTTGCCGCTTTTACTCGGCGAGAACGCGGGTCGAGGGGAACGTCACCTCGACGAGTGTGCCTTCTCCCGGCGTTGAGCGGATCGCGAAATTCGCCCGGTTCGCCTCGACCAGCGCCTTGGTGAGCGGTAGGCCGAGCCCGGTGCCGCCGTGATCTCGCCGGGTGCCGACCTGGCGGAACGGCTCCAGCGCCTGCTCGATCTCGAGCGCGGTCATGCCGACCCCGGTATCGCGGATGCGGATGACGGCCTCCCCGCTTTCAAGAAGCGCCGTCGCGACGATCACCTGCCCGCCACTCTCGGTGAAGCGCGTCGCGTTCGACAGGATGTTGAGCACGATCTGCCGGATGGAGCGCTCGTCCGCCACCACCGGCGGGAGCTTCTGGGCGAGCTGGCTACGCACCAGCACCCGGTTCTGGTTGGCCTGGGGCTGGATGATGCCGACGCAGCTGGCGACAATCGCGTTCAGGTCCGTCGAGGCGAACTGCATCTCCATCCTGCCGGCCTCGATCTTGGCGAGATCGAGCAGGTCGTTGACGAGGCTGACGACATGCTTGCCGGAGGTGCGGATATCGCCGAGATATTCCTTGTATTTGGGGTTGTCGATCGGACCGAGGCGTTCCTCCATCATCACCTCTGCAAAACCGATGATGGCGTTCATCGGCGTGCGGATTTCATGGCTGATCTTGGTCAGGAAATCGCTCTTCTTGGCGCTGGCGAGTTCAGCGCTGCGCCGTGCCTCGGTCAGTTCACTCTCGGCACGCTTCCAGGAAGTAAGGTCGCGCAGAACGGCGCAATAACGCTTTGGCTCGTCGTCACTGATGCGGCCGAGCGTCATGAACAGGGGAATACGCCCGCCCTTCTTCTCGCGTCCTGCGACCTCTCGCCCGTCGTTGAGGACGCTGCGGACGCCGTTGGCCAGCAGGCCCTCGAAGTAATCGAGCGCATCGGCATGGCTGTCGTTATGCAGGAGAACCGTGAAGCTATCGCCCGCGATCTCGCGCTGATCGAGACCGAACAGGGCTTCCGCCGCGCCGTTGACCGATAGGATGCGACCCTTCTCGTCGAGCGTGATGACGCCATCGGTCGCGGTGTCGAGGACCGCGCGCAGTTCCTGCGCCTCCGCTCGCATCCGCTTGAGATCGAGCGCGACCGAGCGCAGGGCCTTGCCCTGCTCCAGTTCGACCGCTCGCCGTATCGAGATCAGCGTTGCCTTGCCGCCTTCCCAGTCCGTCAACTGAAGGTGGGCATCGACCGGGAACAGTTCACCCTCGCGTGTCGTCAGCACCACGGTATCGAAGCCCTGGTGCCTGTCGCGCGGCATTGTCCCCTTGCGGAAGATTGCCTGCGCGCCGTTCTCGATGCGGAAGGTCGCGAAATCCGGATAGCCTGTCAGATCGAGCAGTGTCCGGTTGGCATAGAGCGGATCGTCGCCGCGCAGCACGAGCAGGCCGACCGGCACCTGATCGAGGATGCCGGAGGAAAAGCCCGTACGGGTTATGGCAGACGTCGGCGCTTCCGGTGCCGTGGGAAATGCCTCCTGGGTCAGTTCGCGGGGCGTATGGCCTGTTGTGTTCTCGGCCGCTCGTTCTGTCGAAACGGGGGGGGGCTCGGCGCCCTCCTCGAATTTTGCGCCAAGCGCTCGCGCGATTTCGCGGAAAGCGTTGCGCTCGGCCATCGACAGGCCGTTGCGTGAGGGTGCCTGCGGCACGAAATCCGGTTGGTCCTTGCGAAGCGAGACAACATTGCCTTCGTCGGCCGGGGGCGCAGGCTCGGGCTGCACCTGGGCGGTCGGAGTTTCGGGAGTGTCGGGCTCCTCCGCGCCGAAGGCTTCGAGCGCGGCCTGCATGTCCTCCTCCTCGGCGGTAACGGTATCCCGAACTGCAGTTTCGTCGCCGTCGGGCAACTGAGCCTGATTGGCCAACACCGCCAGGGGGCTGTCAGGGACTGGCGGAACGAGCGGCAGCTCCGGCTCGGTTGCGAGGGGGGGCGGCGTCTCGACCTGCCGGGCGCGATCCGGATGGCAGCGGCCGAAGCCGGAAAAACCAGCGAGTCCCTGCTCGGTATCGATCACCGGCAGGGCGGAAAGCGTAATCGGCAGGGCGAGGTCCGTATTCGCAACCGGCCAGAGAACCTCGATCCCGCTCCATGTCGAGCCGGTCAGGATCGCCGAACGCAAGGCATCGGCCGCATCCTCGTCGAACTCCTGCACGACGGCCGCGAGCGGCCGGCCGATGATGCGCGCATTTTCCTCGCCAACGGCTTCGCCGAGCGGGGGAGAAACACCTTCGACCAGCCCATCGGCATCGAGGGTGAAAGTGAAACGGATCGGTCGGCGGACGTCACCAACTCCGTGGGTCCAGGCCGGGGCACCGGCAAGGCTGGCCACCACGGGTACATCGTCGTGCCGGCGGGTCAGAATGATGTTGTCAGCGGGAGGCGGCATCTCGGCGGTGCGGTCGTTCACCGGGGTCGGTGCGAAGGCTTCTTCGTTGGCGGCGTTGG
The DNA here is from genome assembly GCA_035440785.1 of Rhabdaerophilum sp. Taxonomy (GTDB): domain Bacteria; phylum Pseudomonadota; class Alphaproteobacteria; order Rhizobiales; family Beijerinckiaceae; genus Rhabdaerophilum. The sequence goes on from DAORNC010000074.1 coordinate 9,773, forward strand.
CGTCGATCAGCGAAACCATCAGGCCGTGCGAGCCGTCTGTCAGCGGAAGCGCCTCGCACAGGGCGGTCAGCATCTGGCTGCGGAAGCCGAGATTGAAACGCAGCCGCTCGAGGCGGCGACCCGAACCCGGTCCGGCCTCGCGTGCGAGCACACCCAGCCGCTGCGTGCCCGGTGCACCGACCGGAAGTTGCGCGGCGATGAAGGAGGCGCCATCGGATACGCCGAGCCGGCGTGCGGCGACATGACTCGACCAGAGCAGGCGGCCATCCGGCGCCAACAGGAAAGATGGGCTGACCTGTGCAAGAAGGTGCTCGCGGGCGCGGGAATCGAGCAGATGCGCCGGCAGGAGGCCGGATGCAGCACGGTTCGCGGTTTCGGTGGCCATCGACGCGCCCTCACTCAAACTCATACCGGCGTTTCCGGAGCCGGCGAAAGGCATGAACTGTCCCGGAATGACACGCCGCTTAACGATTTATCCATAAAACGCGGCGCGCGGCTCGTCCATCACCGCTTGGGACCTCCAACGATTTACTGAAAAACAACCTTAACAGCTCGGCGGTTTTTTCTGGTATCCTGAACGAAGGCGCGGCGTCTGCGCCGGTTCAGGATATCAAGGCGAGGGCATTTCGATGATGAAGAAGGACGGCGGGTTTCAGGTTCCGGACGAAATGCGGACCATGCTCGACCAGGGCGTCCGGCAGGCGCGCGAGGGGTTCGACAAGCTGATGGCGGCCGCCGGCGAGGCCGTGGAGTCGATCGAGGCCAAATCGGATGCCACGCAGGCGGAAATCGCCGAGATGAAGAAGAAGAGCCTGGCTTTTACCGAGGCGAGCATCGCATCGGCGTTTGATCTCGCCCAGAAGCTCGTCGGTGCGAAGAACATGGACGAGTTCATGAAGCATCAGGCCGAATATATGCGCCAGCAGTACGAGGTCGTGCGCGAGCACGTGCAGGAAGCGGGACAGGAAATCCAGCGCCGGACCCGCGCCGCCACTGCGGAAATGACGGCCGAGGCCGAAAAGCTTCAGAAGCGCGCGCGTGAAGCCGCTGAGCAGGGCGTTGAGGCCGTCAGAAAGGCGACGAAACCGAAGAAATAAGGCTTATGCGAGCGGCCTCCGGTTTTGACCGAGGGGCCGCTGCTGCCGCGAAAGCATGCCTGCGCTCGCGCGGCATGGTATATCGGCCTATTCGGCAGCCAGCGCGGCGGTCCGCTGCCGCTCCAGCCCCAGCGTGTCGAACACGTCCGCGAGGGCGCGCGCCAGATCCTCGATCAGTGCATCGTCGTGGAACGGTGTCGGCGTGATGCGGAGCCGTTCCGTCCCGCGCGGCACCGTGGGATAGTTGATCGGCTGGACATAGATCGCGTGACGATCGAGCAGCAGGTCACTCGCCGCCTTGGCCTTGGCCGCATCGCCGATCATCACCGGGACGATATGGGTCGGGTTGTCGAGCACCGGGATGCCGAGTTCGGCGAGCCGGCGTTTCGTGCGGGCGACCTGCCGACGTTGGCCCTGCCGCTCAGCGGACGAGGTTTTCAGATGTCGGATGGACGCCCTTGCTGCAGCGGCGACCGGCGGTGGCAGCGCGGTGGTGAAGATGAAGCCATGCGCGTTGCAGCGCACCGCGTCCACGATCTCACGGCTCGCGGCGATATAGCCGCCAAAACAACCGAACCCCTTGCCCAGCGTGCCCTGGATGACGTCGATCCGGTCCATTGCGCCGATTTCCTCGGCGAAACCCGCACCATGCGCGCCATACATGCCGACGGCGTGGACCTCGTCGAGATAGGTGATGGCGCCGTATCTCTTCGCAAGATCGGCGAAGGTGTGAAGCGGGCCGACGTCGCCGTCCATCGAATAGACGCTCTCGAAGACGATGAGCTTCGGCCTGCCCGGATCGGCCGCCTTCAGCAATTCCTCAAGGTGGACGGTATCGTTGTGGCGGAAGATCTTCTTTTCGCAGCCGGCACGCCGCACGCCCTCGATCATCGAGTTGTGATTCTCGCTGTCCGAGAAGATGATGCAACCCGGCAGGCACTGCGCGATGGTGGCTATCGCGGTTTGGTTGGCGACATAGCCGGAAGAGAATACCAGCGCGGCTTCCTTGCCGTGGAGATCAGCCAGTTCCCGTTCGAGTTCCACGACTGCATGGCTGTTGCCTGAAATATTGCGCGTCCCGCCCGCGCCGACGGAGCCGCGTTCGGCCTCCTCGATCATCGCGGTGACGACATCGGGGTGCCTGCCCATGCCGAGATAGTCGTTCGAGCACCAGACCGTAACTTCGCGGGAGGCCTCGCCGTTGTGCCAGGTCGCGCGAGGGAATTTCGCCTTGTCGCGGGCAATTTCCGTGAAGACGCGATAGCGCTTCTCCGCGCGCAGGGTCTCGGAGACGGCAGCGAAGGCCTCGCGGTAATCGAACATGCGGTCCACCCTTCCCCAAGCGTGCTTTTGCCCAGGCGCGGACCCGCAGGCCTACTCTGGAAACATTCCGGTTTGTATATCTTTCTTGTCATCGTTGGCCAACCCCGGCATTGATCACAAACAAGCCGGAGGGCATTTGCGATTGACGGGGACGGTTTTGGGCAGCGACAGTCCGGGCAAGACACAGAAGGAAGCGCGGCAGGAGCGTCTTGCGGCAGCGCTGCGCGAGAATATGCGCCGCCGTCGGGCGCAGGCACGCAAGCGGGCAGAACAGGACGGCGATGCAGGCAAAAGCGAACAGGTTTCGGCCGAGAAACCGCCGCAAAGTCCCACGACATCCGAATAGGGACGCCTGTGTTTGCCAAGCCGCCTTTGGCATGGCAAGGAGCGCGCGACCAACGACCCGGCTGAGGAACAGGAATACGCATGGACAGGATCAGGATCGTCGGCGGTGCGCCGCTCAAGGGCAGCATTCCCGTTTCCGGCGCGAAGAACGCCGCTCTCCCGCTGATGATCGCGAGTCTCCTGACGCCGGATACGCTCGTACTCGAAAACGTTCCGCGCCTGTCTGACGTGCGGATGCTCAAGCGTATCCTCAACAATCATGGCGTCGGCATCGGCGTCGCCGGCAAGCGCCCCGGCGAGACAGTGGAGGATGGCGAGCGCGTCTCGCTCTCGGCGGCGAGCATCGTGGATACCCTTGCGCCCTATGATCTCGTTTCGCAGATGCGCGCGAGTTTCTGGGTCATCGCGCCGTTGCTCGCACGGATGGGCGAAGCCAAAGTCTCCCTGCCGGGTGGCTGTGCAATCGGCACACGCCCCGTCGATCTCCTTCTGATGGCTCTGGAGCGTCTTGGCGCCTCGATCGAGATCGACGCCGGTTACGTCATTGCAAGAGCGCCCGCAGGGGGGCTGAACGGCGGGGAGATCGATTTTCCGAAGGTTACCGTCGGCGGCACGCATACCGCGCTGATGGCGGCGGTTCTCGCCAACGGCTCGACGCTGATCCGCAACGCGGCGCGCGAGCCGGAAGTGACCGACCTCGCCGAATGCCTCGTCAAGATGGGGGCGCGGATCAAGGGCATCGGCACCGCAACGCTTGAGATCGACGGCGTCGGCAAGCTGGGAGGCACAACTCATCGCGTGTTGCCGGATCGGATCGAGGCTGGCACCTACGCATTCGCGGCCGCCATGGCCGGAGGCGATGTCACGCTTGAGGGAATCGAGCCGAAACTGCTTCAGGCGGCGCTCGACAAGCTCGCCCAATCCGGCGCGGAAGTCATCGATACCGGCACCGGCATCCGCATCCGGGCGAGCGGTGGGAATATCGCGCCGGTTGACGTGACGACGGAAGCCTTCCCCGGCTTCCCGACTGATCTCCAGGCCCAGTTCATGGCGCTGATGACGCGCGCGGGCGGAACGTCTCACATCACCGAGACGATCTTCGAGAACCGCTTCATGCATGTGCAGGAACTGGCCCGCTTCGGCGCCCGGATCCGGCTCGACGGCGACCGCGCGATTGTCGAGGGGGTGCCGTCGCTCAAGGGCGCACCGGTAATGGCGACGGACCTTCGCGCTTCTGTCAGCCTGGTGATCGCCGCGCTTGCGGCCGAGGGCGAGACGATGATCAGCCGCGTCTATCATCTCGATCGTGGCTTCGAGGGACTTGAGAGCAAGCTCATGCGCTGCGGCGCGCAAGTGGAACGCATCCGCTCGTGACGATGAGGGCCGGAAGGACCGGCCCCTCCGTAATCAATACCGGACGTTGCCGGCCTTGCGGCCGAAACCCGGAATCTTGCAATAGCAGCCGCTCATGATCGGAACCGGACGGCCGGTTGGGCATTCGCCGCGCGAGGTCACACAAACCGTGCCGTAAGCGCGCGGACGGGGCGAATAGCCATCATCGTAATAGCGCGGGCGGGGGCGTGGCGCGAAGCCATCATCCTCATAAACCGGTCGTTCGCGGTAGCGCGGCCGGGCATATTGCGCACCGCCGACATTGCCGGCCTTGCGGCCGAAACCAGGAATATTGCAATAGCAGCCGGCACCGAGCGGAGCATAACCGGCATCACAGTTGCCGCGCGAGGTTACGCAGACCGAACGGTCGCTGTAATACTGGGCCTCGGCGATGCCGATCCCGGTGGCGGTCAGAAACACGGCGGCAAGCAGGGTGTTGAGCGGCCGGCGGGATGAACGAATCTGTTTCATGAAATGCTCCATGGAGTGCACGCACAGGTTCTCCAGCATCAAAGCTGAAGGGGACATGAAGAGCAAACGCGATTTGGACGCCATTGGATAAAAGCAGGGGGCACAAACACGCTTCTGCCGTTGCAGGCGGCGCGGAGGATGGGTAACAACAAAACGAAGCCCGGTATCTGCATTCTACAAGAGCGATCATGCCTTCTCCCGTCGCCCCCGCAAGTTCCAGTCTCGCTCCCGGATGGCAGCTGGATTCGCGCGCGGCCGATTTCGAGAAGGCCTTTGCCGCGCTCCTCGGCGCCAAGCGCGAGGTGTCCGAGGATGTCGATCAGGCGGTTGCGGCGATCATCGAGGACGTTGTCACGCGCGGCGATGCAGCGCTGGCTGACTACTCGCGCCGGTTCGACAGGGTCGATCTCGCTGCAAGCGGCTTGCGCATCTCGGCGGTCGAGGTCGCGCGCGCGCGTTCCGCCTGCTCGCGGATTGAGCTCGACGCGCTGGGTTTGGCGGCGACGCGCATTCGCGCTTTTCACGAACGCCAGAGGCCGCAGGATCAGGTTTTCGAAGATGCCCAGGGCGTGAAGCTCGGCTGGCGCTGGTCGGCGATCCGGGCAGTCGGTCTTTACGTGCCCGGTGGTTCCGCTTCCTACCCCTCCTCGGTGCTGATGAACGCCATTCCCGCCAAGGTCGCGGGGGTCGAACGCATCGTCATGGTGGTGCCGACGCCGGACGACACGATCTCACCGCTCGTGCTCGCTGCGGCAGAACTCGGCGGGGTCG
>DAORNC010000074.1:15208-15425 GCA_035440785.1 Rhabdaerophilum sp.
CGGGGCGCAGGCGATTGCCGCACTCGCCTATGGCACGGCGACGATCCGCCCGGTCTCGAAAATCGTCGGCCCCGGCAATGCCTATGTCGCAGCCGCCAAGCGGCGCGTGTTTGGGCAGGTCGGCATTGACATGATCGCCGGCCCCTCGGAGGTGGTGGTGATCGCGGATGCGAGTGCCAACCCCGAATGGATCGCCGCCGATCTCCTCGCGCAGGCG
>DAORNC010000075.1:0-15384 GCA_035440785.1 Rhabdaerophilum sp.
GCGCATCCTCGGCACCACCTACTACGGCACGCGCCATATCACGACGACTTCGAAGGCCGTGCACACGCCCGCCGACATGGTCGGGTTCAAGCTGCGGGTGCCCGAGAACGACGTGTTCAAGGCGATGGCGGAAGCCTGGGGCGCGAAGCCGACGCCGATGAACTTCGGCGAGGTCTATTCCGGTCTTCAGACCAAGTTGATCGACGGCGCCGAGAACAACTGGCCGTCCTACGAGTCGACCAAGCACTTCGAGGTCGCGAAGTTCTATTCCCAGACCGAGCACTCGCTCTCTCCGGAGGTGCTGGTGATGTCGAAGAAGACCTTCGACAAGTTTTCGGCTGACGAGCAGAAAATGATCAAGGCGGCTGCCAAGGAATCCGTCATCAAGATGCGCGAACTCTGGGATGCGCGCGAGAAGGCGTCGGAGGCCAAGGTCCGGGCCGGTGGCGCGCAGGTCAATACAGTCGAGAAGCAGCCCTTCATCGACGCGATGAAGCCGGTCTACGAGAAGTTCGTGAAGGATCAGGCGATGAAGGATCTCGTCGCGAAGATCCAGGCCGTCCAGTAAGCGCCTACTGACAGAAACGGGATGGCGGTGGCAATGCTACCGCCATTCTCCCGACGCCTCCATTCCCGGAGATACGCCCGTGCGGCAAACCCTTCGCTCGATTTCGCTGTTCCTGAGCAATATCGCCATCGGTCTCTCGGCGATCGGCCTCGTCGGCATGACGCTGGCGGTGAGTTGGCAGGTTTTCGGCCGCTACGTGCTCAACGACTCCCCCGCATGGACCGAACCGCTTTCGATCCAGCTAATGGGGTGGTTCATCCTGCTGGGATCGGCAGTTGGCATCCGGGAGAACTATCACCTCGGGTTTGATGTGCTCCGCCATGTCGTCGCGCGTCCTGTGGCGCGGCTGATGGCGATCGTCAGCATGCTGGTCGTCATGGCCTTCGGCGCAGCGATGGCTGTCTATTCGCTTGATCTCGTCATCGGCACATGGACGGCGACACTCCCCGTGCTCGGCTGGCCCGGCGGCACGGATTTCATGCCGATCACCTTCGGCGGTGTGCTGATCGTCTTCTTCGCCCTCGAGCAGCTTTATCTTCTTCTCACAGACGCGCCGGAGGCGCAGATCTGATGGCGCCTGAACTCGTCGTCCTTTTCGGAACATTCGTGTTCCTGCTCATGATCGGCACGCCGATCGCGTTCTGCCTCGGCGCCTCCTCGCTGGCGGCAATCCTCTATATCGGCATGCCGCCGCTGATCGTGTTCCAACGGCTCAATTCCGGCATTTCCGCCTTCTCGCTGATGGCGATCCCGTTCTTCATCTTCGCCGGAGATCTGATGATCCGCGGCGGCATCGCGGAAAGGCTCGTTCGCTTCGCTGGTTCGATGTTCGGACACATGTATGGCGGGCTCGGACAGGTAAACATCGCTGCCTCGACCCTGTTTGGCGGCATTTCCGGCTCGGCTGTGGCCGATGCCTCGGCCATCGGCGGCCTGATGATCCCGCAGATGGAAAAGCGCGGGTATGACCGCTCGTTCTCGGTCAGCCTCACGTCGGTCGCGGCAGTGATCGCGCTTCTGATCCCGCCCTCGCACAACATGATCATCTATTCGCTCTCGGCCGGCGGCTCGATTTCGATCGCTGATCTCTTCACCGCCGGCATTCTGCCGGGGCTGATGCTGGCCGCCGCGCTGATGGTCACCACCTGGTATCAAGCGAAGAAGCGCGGCTATCAGGGCGATCCGTTCCCCGGTCTCAGGACCGTGCTGACCTACGGCGTCGCGGCCATGCCGGGCATTATTCTCATCGGGATCATCTTCGGTGGTGTCCGCTCGGGTGTGTTCACTGCGACGGAAAGCTCGTGCATCGCCGCCGTCTATGCCTTCCTCGTCGCGGTGTTCGTCTATCGCGGCATGGACATGAGAGGGTTCATGGAAGCGACCTACGGTGCGGTTCGCACCACGGCGATGGTTTTGCTCATCATCGGTTGCGCGGCTTCGTTCGGCTGGCTTCTTGCGCTGTTTCAGGTTCCGGCGGCGATGGTCTCCTTCATGAAGTCGATCTCGGACAACCCGATCATCATCTTCCTGCTGATCAATCTCCTGTTGCTGTTCCTGGGCACATTCATGGATATGTCGCCGCTAATCATCATCACGACACCGATCTTTCTGCCGGTCGTGACTGCCTACGGCATGGACCCGGTGCATTTCGGCGCGATCCTGATCCTCAATCTCGGTATCGGGCTCTGCACGCCGCCGGTCGGTTCGGTTCTGTTCGTCGCCTGCGCGATCGGGCGCATCTCGATCTGGGAGGCGATGCGCACGATCTGGCCGTTCTACGGCGCAGCCTTTGCCGTGCTGATGCTGGTGACCTATATCCCCGCGATTTCGCTCTGGCTGCCGGAGGTCTTCCGCTGAAGCCCATCGAAATCGCGACTTCAGAGGCCCGGTGGTTCTCCCCTGCCGGGCCTTTTTTTATCGAGCCTGCCCGGATCCAGGCCTTGTGGATGCCCTTGTAGGTCTCCCGCAGCACGTTCTTCTGAACCTTGCCCCGACAAGTGCCGCGCAGGTTCAGGCCTTGTAGATGTCCTTGTAGGTCTCCCGCAGCACGTTCTTCTGAACCTTGCCCATGGTGTTGCGCGGCAGTTCGTCGACCACGAACACCTTTTTAGGCAGCTTGAACTTCGCCAGACGGCCCTCAAGAGTCTTCAGGATGGTGTCCGCATCGAGCGTCGCGCCTTTCACCGGCACCACGACCGCCGTAACGCCCTCGCCGAAATCGGGGTGGGGGACGCCGATCACCGCGCTTTCGTTAACCCCTGCCATGCCGTCGATCTCGGTTTCGATTTCTTTCGGGTAGACGTTGTAACCGCCGGTGATGATGAGATCCTTGCCGCGCCCGACGATATGGACATAACCGCGCGCGTCGATCTTGCCGAGATCGCCGGTGATGAAGAACCCGTCATCGCGAAACTCCGCCTTGGTCTTCTCCGGGTTCTGCCAGTAGCCCTTGAAGACGTTGGCGCCGCGCACCTCGATCATGCCGATCTCCCCGGTTGCAATCGGTATCCCGGTATCGGGATCGACAACCCGAAGGTCGGTGCCGGGCAGGGGGAAGCCCACCGTTCCGGCAATCCGCTCGCCCTCGTAGGGATTCGAGGTATTCATGTTCGTTTCGGTCATGCCGTAGCGTTCGAGAATGGCGTGACCGGTCTTCTCCTGGAACGCGCGATGCGTCTCCGCCAGCAGCGGGGCAGAGCCGGAAATGAAGAGGCGCATCCCCTTCGTGATTTCCCGGTCGAGGCGCGGGCTGTCGACGAGGCGGACGTAGAAGGTGGGCACGCCCATCATCGACGTTGCGCCGGGCATCCGGTCGAGGATGTCGTCGGCATCGAATTTTGCGAGGAAGATCATTTGCGCGCCGGCGAACAGCACCACGTTGGTGGCGACGAACAGCCCGTGCGTGTGGAAGATCGGCAGCGCGTGCAGCAGCACATCGTCCTTCGTGAAACGCCATTCCCTCGTCAGAACGCGGGCGTTGGAGGCGAGGTTTTCGTGGGAGAGCATCGCGCCTTTGGAGCGGCCGGTGGTGCCGGAGGTATAGAGAATGCCGGCGAGGTCTTCCGGGCCGCGCGCGGCATTGGAAAAATTGATCGAGGCTGCGGCGGCTTTTTCCACCAGGGAGCCATCGCTCTTCGTTCCCAGCGTCTCCAGCCGTGCCCCCGCTACGGTTGCAACGGCACGCAGGCTCTCGGCCTTGGCCGGATCGCAGACGAAGACGGCAGGCTTCGCATCACCGATGAAGTATTCGATCTCCGTCGGCGTATAGGCGTTATTGAGCGGCAGGAAGATCGCCCCTGCGCGCACCGTGCCGAGGTAGAGCATCAACGCTTCGAGACTCTTGTCTACCTGCACCGCGACGCGATCGCCCGGCTTGACGCCGAGTGCAGTCAGAGCGTTCGCGAACCGGGCGGAGGACTCCAGAACATCCCTATAGCGGAACACGCGGCCATCGGCGAGCGTCGCGAACGGCGCCGCGAGGTCCGGCATGCGGGAACAGATTTCCGAAAAGAGATGGTTGGTCATTGAATGCGCCTGCAATGTCTTTCGGCCCGTTAGCCGGGCGTGTTCTCGTTAAGGGGTTGCTTCGGACTTGTGAAGGCGGCGGGTGCCGAGGGCCCGGCTCACCGCGGCAGAGGCCACAACCTCACCATGCGTGGCGAAGCGTTCGTGGTTTTCCTCGATGCTCTTGAGATCGTAGAGGTAGTTGACCATCGCCGCGTAACTGTCACGCCAGCCCTTGGCCGAGAAATCGGCGAAGAGATTGAGCCGCTCCAGCCGCGCGCCGTTTCCGAGATGGAACCGGGCGACGGGGTCGATGACGCGCCCCGATGGCGTCCGCGCCTCGAGGAAATAGCGGGCGAGGAGCGGGGACAGCACCCGGCTCGCGCCGTCCATGTCCTCCGGATCGCTTTCCTCGCCATCGAGACTGGCGAGCACGGTACGGTCGGTGTCGCTGACGAAGGAAGAGGCCTTGTTGGCGCATTCCGCCTCGACCCACTGACGGAACCCCGGTACCGGCGAAAGCGTGACGAAGGTGTCGAGGGAGGGAATGTCGCGCCGGAGATCCTCGACCACCTGCTTGATGAGGAAATTGCCGAAAGAGATGCCAGCAAGCCCCTTCTGGCAATTCGAGATCGAGTAGAAAACCGCCGTTGTCGCCTGCGCGCCCACAAGAATATCGCGCTTTTCCGCAAGGATCGGTTCGATCGCGGCCGGGCGCTCGGTCATGAGCGCCACCTCGACGAAAATCAACGGTTCATCGATCAGCGCGGGGTGGAAGAAAGCGTAGCACCGCCGGTCGGCCGGCTCGATGCGCCGGCGCAGGTCGTCCCAGCTCTCGATCGCATGGACAGCCTCGTAACGGATGATCTTCTCGAGAATCTGCGCTGGGCTCGACCAGTCGATCCGTCTCAGGACGAGGAAACCGCGATTGAACCACGACGAGAAAAGGTGGCGGAAATCGTTGTCGAGTGCCGCGAGTTCCGGATGGTCGGGGAGGGCATCGAGCAGATCTTCGCGCATCCGGACGAGGCCACCGGTGTTGCCGGGGGCAAGGTTGAGGCGCCGGATGACCTCCTGCCGCGGCGGCTCGACCGCCGCGAGCAGCCGCGCGTGATTGCGGGCACTCGGCTCGGAATCATAGGCGGAGAACGCCGCGCGGATTTGCTCCGGCGAGGCGGCGAAGAAGTTGTTGAGTGCGAGCAGGAAGGCGCGCCGCTCGGTCGGCTCCAGTCGCGGATAGCGTGAAACGATCTCGCGGGCGATGACGACACCGGATGCCTCGCCTCGCGCGGAGAGGAGCAAAGCTGCAAGATCGGCGAGCGGCATCGCGTCGATCCGCCCGGAATCGCCCGCCAACCCTCGCGCCCGATCGACCAGAGAGCGCCCTTGATGCGCAATCGAGTTCAGAAGCTCGTTCAGAAATCCGATGTTGAGCATGCCACGTTCCGGTCGGTTGGATTATTTCATACGACCCGACCATTATTGTATACATTAAGCCGAAGCGGGTATGCCAGAAAAAAGTTTGCGGTTGGCCGATCCGGGCTCACACCCCGTAGGCAGCGACAATGACTTCCTTAACGCCCCGGATGTGTTGACGCATGACACGCGGCAGCGCTTCAACATCCCGCGCTCGCAGAAGGCGGGCAATTTCGAGATGATCCTCCATCGCCGATCGCCATTGCTCGGGAGTCTTATGCGCCCGGTAGCGCATCCGCTGGATTCGGCTCGACAAGTTGGTGTAGAGCCCGGCGAGCGTGGCATTGCGCGAAGCTTGCATGATCGCTTCGTGAATCTCGCGGTTGAGCATGAAGTAAGCCGCGTCGTCGCCCCGTTGATATGCCCGCTGCATCATCAGCGTTTTCGTCTCGACTGTGTCGATATCCGCTTCCGTCGCCGCCGAACAAGCAAGCTCCGCCGCCAGCGCTTCGAGTCCGGCAACCACCTCGACGATCTCGTGAATCTCGACCTCGCTCACGGAGCCGACACGGGCACCCCTGTTGGGAAGCAGCTCCAGCAGGCCTTCGGTCGCGAGGATTTTCAGCGCCTCACGCAGCGGAGTGCGCGAAATTCCAAACCGCTCGCACAGCTCGTTTTCGTTGATGCGCTCGCGCGGCTCCAGCTCACCGCTCATGATCAACTCGCGCAGCCGCTCTGCGACTTCGTCATGCAGATAACGGCGTTTGATGCCGACGGAGTGCAAAGGCTCGATCATGCACGATTTTATACGGTGTTTTTCAGCGCCTTGTCGATGAGATGAATGGCATGGAGCGGCAGTTTGTCAGTGCAATTTTCGATTTGGTGCCGGCAGCTGGTGCCGTCGGCGATAATATGCGCATTGGGCGTCGCTTCGCGCACCGCCGGCAGCAGCGTCAGCTCGCCGACCCGTCGGCTGAAATCAGCGGTCTCGACCTGGTAGCCGAAGTTGCCGGCCATTCCGCAGCAGCCGGAGTCGATCACCTCGACCTGAAGCCCTGGAATGGCGGAGAGGCACGCCTCGACGGCGGCGAATGCACCGGCTGCCTTCTGATGGCAATGGCCGTGCAACAAGGCCCTTTCGCCGTCGAGGTTGGCAAAGGCGAGATCGATCCGTCCTTCCGCGCGGTCGTTCGCGAGGATCTCTTCCGCCAGGAACGCCGCGCGTGCCAGCGGTCGGGCGAGGTCCGGTGGCAGGAGGGCGGCATACTCATCCCGGATGGTCACGAGACAGGACGGCTCCAGCCCGACGATCCGCGCACCGCGTTCGACATACGGAAGAAGGTTTGTCGCCAGCCGGGTCGCTTCCGCGCGGGCACGATCGATCAGGCCGAGGGAGAGATAGGTCCGGCCGCAACACAGGGGCCGCCCGTCGAAACCCGATCGCGGGTGTATGAGATGATAGCCGGCACGCGTGAAAACCCGCTTGGTCGCCTCCAGGTTTTCGGGCTCGAAATAGCGGTTGAACGTGTCGGCCAGAAGGACCAGTTCCCGCCCGTCGGCCTTCAGTTGGCGCGGATCGATGTGCATAAGCGGCTCCACCCAGGGAGTTCGCCATTGCGGCAATGGAACCGAGGCGGCAAGCCCGATGGTCTTCTGCAGGGACCAGCGCAGGAAAGGCGAGCGCCCTCCGTGGTTCAGAAGCGCGCCGATCCTTGCTGCCGCAGGTGCGTAGGCGGGCAGGTAGGCGAAAAGGCGATCCCGGAATGAAAGACCGCTCCGCTGGTGGCGCTGGTGCAGGAACTCGATCTTCATGCGCGCCATATCGACGCCGGTCGGGCACTCGGCCTGACAGCTTTTGCAGCCGAGGCAATGGGCCATCGCCGCTTCGACATCGCTGGAAAGCAGGGCATCGCCGCCGTGAGCACCGGAAAGCGCGAGCCGCAGCGCATTGGCACGGCCGCGCGTCAGGTTGACTTCGTCCCGGCTGGCGCGGAACGTGGGGCACATCGTCCCGCCGGCAAGCTTCCGACAGGTGCCGTTGTTGTTGCACATCTCGACGGCGCCGCCGAACCCGCCCCAGGCCGACCAGTCCAGTCCTTCCGGACACGGGGTTTGGGTCGAATAGCCGGGAGGGAAGCGCATGAGCGACGGATCGTCGAAGCGCATAGGGCGCACGATCTTGCCGGGATTGAGCCTGTTGTCCGGGTCGAAGGCGTCTTTGACCGCTTCGAACGCACGGGTTAGCCGGCCGCCGAACATCGGTTCGATGAACTCCGAACGCGAAATGCCGTCCCCATGTTCACCCGAATAGGACCCTTCGAATTTCCGGACGAGATCGACTGTTTCCTCGGCAATGGCGCGCATGGAACGCCGGCCCGTCTCGCTCTTCATGTTGAGGATCGGGCGGACATGGAGGCAGCCGACCGAGGCGTGGGCATACCAGGTGCCGCGTGTTCCGTGCCGGGTGAAAACCTCGTTCATGGCATCGGTATAGGCGGCGAGATGTTCGAGCGGGACCGCGCAATCCTCGATGAAGGAAACCGGTTTGCCGTCTCCCTTCATCGACATCATGATATTGAGGCAGGACTCGCGCATCTGCCAGATCCTGCGCTGGAAGCCCGGATCGAACACGGCAACGACGCAGGCGGGAAAGCCGTGGTCGGCCATGCAGGTATCCAGGCCGATCAGCGCACGCCTGAGTTCCGCCGCATCGTCTCCCGCGAATTCGACGAGCAGCAGGCATTCGGTTTCAGGCTGGGCGATCTGCCGAAGCGTCTCGCGGAAAATCGCGATATCCGAGCCGAGGTCGAGGGCATTGCGGTCGACCAGCTCGACAGCTGTTGGCCCGAGCGCCACGAGATGGCGCGTCATTTCCATCGCGGCCCGGAAGGTCGGGAATTGGCATACGCCCATCACCCGGTGAGCTGGCAGCGGCATGAGCGCAAGCTCGATTTCCGTGAATGCCGCCAATGTGCCCTCGGAGCCGACGAGGAGATGCGCGGAATTGGCGTTTTTGCCCAGGAGGGCATCGAGATTGTAGCCACCGACGCGCCTTTGAACCTTCGGGAAACGGGCCAGAATCTCGTCTCGTTCGTGTTCAGCCAGCGCCAACATCTGCGTGACGAGCGGTGAGCGCGCTGTGTCGGCGCCGAATGCGAGCCTGTTCCCGTTCGCATCGAACGCCGAGATCGCGCGGACGTTGTCCACCATCTTGCCGTAATGCAGCGAGCGCGCACCGCAGGCGTTGTTGCCCGTCATGCCGCCGAGCGTGCAGCGCGATCCCGTGGAGGGTTCGACAGGAAAGAAGAGACCGTCGACGCGAAGGCGGGCGTTCAACTGCTCCAGCACCAGCCCGGGTTCGACGCGCACGCGTCGACCTTCCGGATCATAGTCGAGAATCCTGTCGAGATAGCGGGAGCAATCGACGATCAACCCCGAGCCGAGCGGCTGGCCATTCTGCGAGGTGCCCGCACCGCGCAGGGTGACAGGAATGTCTTCTTCTGCCGCGATGGCGAGGGTGGTGGAAAGATCATCCCCATCGGCGGGGAGGATGACACCCTGCGGCATGATCTGGTAGATCGAGGCATCCGTGGCGTAAAGGCCACGATCCACCATCCCGAAGCGCACATCACCGCGCAAGGCGACCTTCAGGCGGCGCTCCAGTCTCGTATCCCGCGTAGCGGCCCGCGCGCCCATGATTGGATCTTTCACGATCAAGGGGCTTAGGAATGATGCCCAAACTGGATATTGTATGCATCATATCTGGCATGCAAGATTGACGCGTCAGAAATTTCCGGGGCTCGCAATGCAGACAGGTCGTCACTTTCTTCAGATCCCCGGCCCGACGAACACCCCGCTGGCAGTTCTCGCGGCGATCGCTCGTCCGGTTATCGATCATCGCGGCCCGGAGTTTCAGAAGCTCGCAAAGGATATCCTGCACCGCCTTCGTTTCGTCTTCCGCACACGCGGGCCGGTTGTGATCTATCCGGCTTCGGGCACCGGCGCATGGGAGGCGGCGTTGGTGAACACGCTTTCCCCCGGCGAGAAGGTGCTGATGGTCGAGACTGGCTGGTTTGCGACGCTCTGGCGCCGGATGGCGGAACGGCTCGGCATCGACGCCGAATTCATTCCGTCCGATTGGCGGCAAGGCGCGGATGTGGCTGCGCTCGAAGCCCGACTTGCCGCCGACAAGGCGCGCGTCTTCAAGGCAGTCTGCATTGTTCATAACGAAACCTCCACCGGCTGCGTTTCCGATATCGCCGCTGTCCGCGCGGCGCTCAACCGGGCAGGACATCCTGCTTTGTTGATGGTCGATACGATCTCCTCGCTCGCCTCGATCGACTATCGTCACGAGGAATGGGGGGTCGACGTTACCGTCGCCGGCTCGCAGAAGGGGCTGATGCTGCCGCCGGGCCTCTCCTTTAACGCGATTTCCGAAAAGGCGTTGGCGGTCTCGAAGGCAAACCGCTTCCCACGCTCCTTCTGGGACTGGGGCGAGATGCTGATGGCGAACGAGCAGGGATTTTTCCCCTACACGCCGTCCACCAACCTGCTGCAAGGGTTGAAGGTCGCGCTCGATCTTCTCGAAGAGGAAGGGCTGGAGCAGGTTTTCGCTCGCCATGACCGGGCGGCCGAGGCGACACGCCGCGCCGTCCGGCACTGGGGTTTCGAGACCGTTTGCCGCGCGCCAGACGCTTGTTCCGCCGCTCTGACGGCAGTAATGCTGCCCGAGGGTCATTCCGCAGATGCCTTCCGCAAGCTCGTTCTGGAGCGGAGCAACATGAGTCTCGGCAACGGGCTCGGGCGATTGGCGGACAAGGTGTTTCGCATCGGTCATCTCGGCGATTTCTCGGACCTGATGGCGACGGGAACCCTGTCCGGCGTCGAGATGGGGCTCGCCGCCAGCGCGATCCCGCACCGTCCCGGCGGCGTTCAGGCGGCGATGGATTATTTGCAGGGGAATGCGCGGGCAGCCTCCTGAACGCTTGACATTGTGGCGTTCCGGCCCACCAAGGCCGGATGAGCGCTTCCACTCCAGAAAAACCTCGCGTCGCCGTCGTCGGTGGCGGCCCCGCCGGGCTAATCGCCGCTGAAAAGCTGGCAGAGGCCGGCTGTAGCGTCACCATCTACGACCGGATGCCAAGCCTCGGCCGCAAATTCCTGATGGCCGGACGGGGAGGGCTCAATCTCACGCATTCGGAACCGATTTCCGCGTTCCTCCGGCGCTACGATCCGGCATCGCCGCAACTCGGCGCGACCATCCGAGCGTTTCCGCCCGATGCGTTGCGTGATTGGAGCGAAGCGCTTGGGCACGAGACTTTCGCCGGAAGCTCGGGCCGGGTATTCCCGCGCGAGATGAAGGCGTCGCCTTTGCTCCGTTCCTGGCTGCGACGACTTGCGGCACTGGGGGTGGAGGTGCATCTCCGCCATGCGCTGATCGGCATCGGCGCAGACCGTTCCCTCGCGTTCCACACGCCGACGGGAGGGGTTGTCGTTCAGGCGGACGCGATCCTGCTGGCGTTGGGTGGTGCGAGCTGGCCGCGTCTCGGCGCGGATGGCGGCTGGCAGGATATCCTTGCGCCGCACGGTGTCGACATCGCAACGCTTTGCCCTGCGAACGCCGGCATCCTTGTCGAGTGGACGGCTCATTTTCGCGAGCGGCAGGCCGGACAGCCGTTGAAACGCATCCACGTCAGGGTCGATGGCCATGAGGCGTCAGGCGAGGCCGTCATCACCCAGGCGGGCCTGGAAGGCGGCGCGATCTACGCATTGTTCCGCCCGCTCCGCCAGGCGATCGAGAAGTGCGGCACGGCCCGCCTTCTGCTCGATCTCCGGCCGGATTTCCGCCCGGAATTCATCGCTTCGCGCTTTGCGGCCACGAACCGCAAGGAGAGTTTTTCTTCGCGCCTTCGGAAAGCCGCCGGGTTGCAGCCGCCCGCCGTCGCGCTCTTGACCGAGGCGATGATGCTCGCCGGTAAGCCCGTGCCGAGAGACGAGCCGATGGCGTTGGCGGTGCTCGTCAAGGCGTTGCCCCTTCGGGTCTCCGGCACGGCGGGGCTCGACCGTGCGATCTCGACCGCGGGCGGCATCCGTTTCGATGCGCTTGACCAAAACTTCATGCTCAACGCGCTGCCGGGCGTATTTGCGGCGGGCGAGATGCTGGATTGGGAGGGGCCCACCGGCGGCTACCTGCTTCAGGCCAGCTTCGCGACCGGCGCGGCGGCGGCGCGAGGCATGATTCGTTTTCTGAACCGGCCCGCCTAAGCGCCTATCGCGATTCAATTTCCTCGCGCAGCATTTCGAGTTCAAGCCAGCGCTCCTCCAGTCTTTCGAGTTCGCCCTGCGCCTTGGCGAGCAGCGCCATCGTATCGTCGAACGCCTTCCGGTCGCGTTCGTAAAGCGTCGGGTCGGCGATTTTTGCCTGCAGCTTGCCGGTGACCGCCTGGATCTTCTCCATTGCGCCGGGCAGGGTTTCAAGCTGCTTCTGCTGGTCGAAGGTGAGCTTGCGCCTTGGGGCATTGCTTGAAGAGGTGGCGGCAGGAGATTCAAACGACTCGGCTTTTTTCGCCGACGCTTTCGCCCGTGCGAGATCGCCGCCGCGCTGCGCGAGCATGTCGGAATAGCCGCCGGCATAGACCTGCCAGCGCCCGTCTCCCTCCGGCACCACCACGCAATCGACAACCCGATCAAGGAAGTCGCGATCATGACTGATGAGCAGCACCGTGCCCGAATAATCCCCGATCATCTCCTGAAGCACGTCGAGCGTTTCAAGATCGAGGTCGTTGGTCGGCTCGTCCAGCACCAGCACGTTAGACGGGCGGGCGAGGGCGCGAGCCAGCATCAGCCGCGCACGCTCGCCTCCGGAGAGGACCTTGAGCGGCGTGCGCGCTTTTTCGGGCGCGAACAGGAAGTCCTTCATGTAGCCGATGACGTTGCGCGGCTGGCCGTCGATGACAATCGTGTCCGTGCCGCCGCCGGTCAATGCATCGGCGAGCGTAGTGTCGGGCGTGAGGCTGTCGCGCTTCTGTTCAAGCGTCGCGAAGGCGAGCCCTGTGCCGAAGCGGATCGAGCCCGAATCCGGTTGAAGATCGCCGGTGAGCATCGAGATCAGGGTTGTTTTGCCCGAACCGTTAGGGCCGACGATGCCGATCCGATCGCCGCGCAACACGCGCAGTGAGAAATCCCTGACAATACGCCGCTCGCCATAGGATTTCGCGAGCTTTTCCGCCTCGATCACCAGTTTGCCGCCCTTGTCGAGTTCGGCCGCCTCCAGCGTCGCCTTGCTGGCCACGCGGACATGCTCGCGCTTCTCCTTCCGCAGGGAATGCAGGCCTTCGAGCCGGCGGACGTTGCGTTTGCGCCTGGCGGTGACGCCGTATCGCAGCCAATGCTCTTCGTCGGCGATCTTGCGTCCGAGCTTGTGTTGGGCGGCTTCTTCCTCTGCCAGGACCTGATCGCGCCAGACTTCGAATGCACCAAAGCCCTGCTCGATCCGCCGCGTGACGCCTCGATCGAGCCAGACCGTCGCGCGGCTGAGGCGCTCCATGAACCGGCGGTCATGGCTGATGAGCACCAGCGCCGATTGCCGGCTCGCGATCTCCTTTTCGAGCCATTCGATAGCCGGGAGGTCGAGATGGTTGGTGGGCTCGTCGAGCAGCAGGATATCCGGGTTCGGCGCCAGCGCGCGGGCGAGTGCCGCGCGACGTGCTTCGCCACCCGAAAGCCGCGCCGGGTCTTCCTCGCCTGTCAGACCGAGCTCGTTGAGGAGGAACCGAGCCGAATGCTCGCCTTCATCCGGCGCCAGATCAGCGGCCGCGAAAGCCAGCGTCGTCCGGAAAGCCGAGAAATCCGGCTCCTGAGCGAGTACGCCGACGCGCGCGCCGGGTTGGAGAAAGCGGGTGCCGCCATCGGCCTCGATCATTCCAGCCGCAATCTTCAGCAATGTCGACTTGCCGGAGCCGTTGCGGCCGACAAGACAGATCTGTTCTCCCTCGCTCACCGAGAGATCGGCGCTTTCGAGGAGATTTCGACCGCCGAACGTCAGGCGGATGCCGGTAAGCTGGAGAAGGGGAGGCGCCACGTTTTTTTCGCTGTTTGCGGTCGGGTGGGTTTTATCGACGCGCGACGCACCTGTCGAGCGCTACCGGCCTTGCGACGGATAAGGCAAGCGATATGCTGCATGCAGAAACCAGCCAGAGGCCCGCATGTCCCGCATCACCCGCGTCGAAATCCTTCAGGTCGATCTCGTGCCCCTCGTGAAGCGGACCGACGCGATCCAGTCCTTCGTCAAGCAGGAAACGCCGATGGTGCGGATTTCCACGGACGAGGGCCTCACCGGCACCGGTTATTCCTACACGGTCGGATCCGGCGGCTCGTCCGTCGTCGCGCTGATACGCGATCACCTTGCGCCGAGGCTGATCGGTCGCGATCCACTAGAGATCGAGGCGATCTGGAAGGATCTGTTCTTCTCCACCCATTCAACGGCGGTGGGCGCGATCACCGCGCTGGCGCTCGCGACGATCGACACGGCGCTATGGGATATCAAATGCCTCGCCTCCGGGCGCCCGCTCTGGCTGGAGGCGGGCGGGGCACAGAAGCGGGTGCCGCTCTACACCACCGAGGGCGGCTGGCTGCACATCGATACGCCCGCGCTGGTCGAGGATGCGTTGCAGGCCAGGGCAAAAGGCTTCAAGGGCTCGAAGATCAAGGTCGGGCGGCCGCATGTTGCCGAGGATGTCGCGCGGTTGATGGCTGTCCGCGAGGCCGTAGGGCCAGAATTCGAGATCATGGTCGACGCCAACCAGGCCTTTACCGTCTCGGAGGCCATCCGCCGAGCCCGACTTTTCGAGCCGCTCGATCTTGCCTGGTTCGAGGAGCCGCTGCCTGCGGAGGACATGGACGGCCATATCCGGCTCTCACAATCGACCTCGCTGCCCATCGCGGTCGGGGAATCGATGTATCACCCCAGCCACTTCCGCGAGTATCTCCAGAAAGGCGCCTGCTCGATCGTGCAGGCGGATGTCGCGCGCGTCGGCGGCATCACGCCCTGGCTCAAGATCGCCCACCTCGCCGAGAGCTTTAACGTGAATATCTGCCCGCACTTCCTGATGGAAATTCACGTTTCCCTGACGGCAGCCGTGCCCAACGCCCGCTGGGTTGAATGGATTCCGCAGTTGGAGCCGATCACCCACAGCCGCCTCGACGTGACAGACGGTTACGCCGTGCCGCCCTCGGCGCCGGGCCTGGGTATCGACTGGGACTGGAAGGCGATCGAAAAAGCGCGGATGTTCAGCCCGATCGTCATCGGAGGATAATTTTTGCGCCGCACAAGAAAGAGGCATTGCGCCTCCACTTCAATCCGCAGGCGATGAAATAAACGCCAATTCTTCGCCGATTGCCTGAAATATCGGCTTTGAAGCTACAAAACTGTGCAATTTTAATCGGAAATCGCGGCAAGCTGCCTCCGCGTGAAGTTGGCACGCCTTGTGCTGTTCCCCTTTGTCATTTCCAACCGGGGAACCTCGAAAATGAAACTCACGCGCCGTTCGCTACTTGCCTCTTCCGCGCTGGTCGTTGCCGCCTCGGCGTTGCCGATGATGCCGGCGGTTGCCCAGTCGGGCGATACGATCAAGGTCGGAATCCTGCATTCGCTTTCGGGCACGATGGCGATTTCCGAAACGACCCTGAAGGACGTCATGCTCATGCTCATTGAAGAGCAGAACAAGAAGGGCGGCCTCCTCGGCAAGAAGCTCGAAGCTGTCGTCGTCGATCCGGCCTCGAACTGGCCGCTGTTTGCCGAGAAGGCCCGCGAGCTCATCACCCAGCACAAGGTCGCCGCAACCTTCGGCTGCTGGACCTCGGTGTCGCGCAAGTCGGTGCTGCCGGTGTTCAAGGAA
>DAORNC010000076.1:0-10891 GCA_035440785.1 Rhabdaerophilum sp.
TTCATGTCCGCAGCCGTTTCCTCATCGCCCCAGCGAGCCGATCTCGAATCGACCTTCACTGATCGGGATTTCGCGTTCTTCGCCCGGCTCGTCTACGAGAGGAGCGGCATCGTGCTGGCCGATCACAAGAAGAGCATGATGTTCTCGCGTCTCGTCCGTCGTGTGCGCGAACTGAAGCTCGGATCGTTCAAAGCCTATGGTGAGTTGCTGCGCGGGCCGGACGGCGACAGCGAGATCGGCGATTTCATCAATGCGATGACCACGAACCTCACGAAATTCTTTCGCGAGGATCATCATTTCGAATTTCTGGAGTCGACCGCACTGCCGCGCGCAGCCCAACGGGCGATGCAGGATGGAACGCGCCGCGTCCGGCTCTGGTCGGCGGGGTGCTCCTCGGGCGAGGAGCCCTATTCCATCGCGATCTGCCTCAAACGGGCGGCGAACCACCTGCGCAATCTCGATGCGCGGCTGCTGGCGACCGATCTCGACACCAACATGGTCTCCCGCGCCGCTGCCGGGGTCTATCCGAAGGCTGCCGTCGCCGCCCTGCCGCCGCATTGGCGCAACGGCTTTTTCCATTCCACAGACAAGAGCCGCGAGCAGGTCTCGGTGGAGAACGAGCTCCGTGCGAGGATCACCTTCCGGCCGCTCAACCTCCTCCATGATTGGCCGATGAGCGGACCTTTCGACGCGATCTTCTGCCGCAACGTCATGATCTATTTCGACGGGCCGACCAAGGTGCGGCTGGTCAATCGTCTGGCCGATCTGCTCCAACCGGGCGGCTGGCTCTTCATCGGCCATTCCGAGACGCTTCTCGAGCATCAGGACCGGCTCCGTCTCGTCGGCCGCACCATCTACGAAAGGATCGCGTGATGGCTCTTGCGGCGGATCGTGGTTCGGGTGCTGGCGGGCGAACGGGGCGGATCGTCCGCGTCCTGCCCGGCGATTTTCACGTGACGGACGATCCGGCCACGACCGTCGTCACTGTCCTCGGTTCCTGCGTCGCGGCCTGCATCCGCAATCCCTACAACGGGTTCGGCGGGCTCAATCATTTTATGCTGCCGGAAAGCGAAAGCGACGAGTGGAACGGCGTCAGCGCCGCAAACCGCTACGGCAATTTCGCGATGGAGGCGCTCATCAATGCCGTTCTCAAATCCGGCTGCACTCGGCAGGATCTCGAGGTGAAACTGTTCGGCGGCGCGAGCATGCACAACCCGGTTTCGAATGTCGGCGGCAAGAACGCGGCGTTCGCCCGGCACTACCTCGACGTAGAGCGCATTCCGCTCGCCTCGTCCGACCTCGGTGGAGATTACGGCCGCCGGATCCATTATTCGCCCACGACGGGCAAGGTGCAGCGGCTTCTGCTCAAGGACAGGGAAGACCGCCAGGTCATCACCGAGGAAGCGCGGTATGGCTCGACCCTCAGCAAGGTGCAGTTTGATGGCGATATTGACCTCTTCGACTAACCCCCGCGCACCCATTCGCGTTCTGGTCGTCGATGATTCCGCCCTGATGCGGCAGATGCTCTCGACCATGCTGGCCTCCGATCCCGATGTCGAGGTCGTGGGGACGGCGTCCGATCCACTGATTGCCCGGCAGAAGATCAAGCAGTTCGATCCCGACGTTGTCACGCTCGATATCGAGATGCCGAACATGCATGGCCTCGAATTCTTGCGTCGGCTGATGGCCTTGCGCCCCACGCGGGTGCTGATGATCTCCTCGCTCACGCAGAAGAACACGGAGTTCACCCTGGAGGCGTTGGCCAGCGGGGCGGTGGATTGCCTCGGCAAGCCGCGCGACGCAACCAGCGAGCTGGAGATGGCCGGATTCCGAGAAACACTCCTGCAGAAGATCCATGCCGTCGCCTCGGCGCGACTGCGATCGGCCCCGGCAGTAACCGCCGGAGTGCCCCTCCAGGTCGTGCCGGGTCGGACCCGTCGCCATTTCATCGCCTTCGGCGCCTCCACCGGGGGCGTCGAGGCGCTTTCGCGGGTTTTCGCCGAATTGCCATCTGGCCTGCCACCGATTGCGGTGGTGCAGCACATGCCGGGCGGCTTCACCAGCAGCTTTGCACGGCGGCTGGCGAACCTGTCGCAGATCGAGGTCGTCGAAGCGGAGGACGGGATGCCGATCCGGGCCGGGCAGGCCGCATTGGGTCCCGGCGGTTACCAGTTCGAGATCGTCCGCCGCGACGGCGAGTTCCGGTGCCGGGTTTTCGAAGGTCCGGCGCCGCTCGGCCATGCGCCCTCGGTCGATATTCTCATGGAATCCGTGGCCCTTGCCGTCGGCGACCGCGCGATCGGCGTTATCCTGACCGGTATGGGGCGCGATGGCGCACGGGGAATGAGCGCCATGCGCGCGGCAGGTGCGCTCACGATCGGGCAGGACGAGGCCTCGAGCCTCGTCTACGGCATGCCGCGCGTTGCCTTCGAGGCCGGGGGAGTTGAGCAGCAATCCCCGTTGGCGCGAGTCGCGGCCGAGGTCATTGCCGCCGTTCAGAGCCGGTGATGAGGGCACACGGGAGGCGTGTGATTTAGCGCGACACAACTTTTGATTAAATTATCATCGTTAACCTACTAGAGATTGTAGAAATCGGTCGAGGCTCATGTGACGATTCCGGCAACATATTCCGAGCACGATCCTACGGTTCCGGATTTGGCCGCGCCCGGAATCGCCCCGGAAGACGCGGTCGCCGAGATGCGCCGCTTGGCGCTGGAGGCGATCAGTCAGGTTCTGCAAGGGGTCTCCGAACTCGTCGAGGCAAACGCCACCGGCGTCTCCGCCCAATTCGGCAAGATCGCCGGCGATGCCGCTGCGCAGACGGCCGGCATCCGCGACCTGATCGACAGTACCTCGACGATCGAGGTCGCGGGCGAACGGGTCACGCTGACGAGCGTCGCCTCGGAGCTTCAGGGCACGCTGGCCGAGCTCGTCCGCAAGATCATCTTCCTCTCCTCGCGCGGCATGGCGATGGTCTATGCGCTTGAGGATGTTCTCGAGGAGGTGCGGCAGGTCCGCAAGAGCGTCGCGAATATCGAGAAGCTCAACAGTCAGACCAACCTTCTGGCGCTCAACGCGAAGATCGAGGCAGTTCACGCGGGCGATGCCGGCCGCGGCTTTGCCGTGGTCGCCAACGAGGTTCGCCAGTTGGCGCTGCGAACCAACGAGATTTCCGGCGATCTCCACGAGCGCATCACGCGCGTGACGGCGGGGCTCGACAACAGCTTCAGCCTTCTCAAGGAAATCTCGACCATCGACATGTCCGAAGAGAATGTTTTCGCGAACGAGCGGATCAACATGATCGTCGACAGCCTCGTCAAACAGCACGCGATGTTCTCTGAGGCGTTGGAACTGGCCTCGGTGAATACAGGGCAACTCACGAACGAGATCCGGGATGCGGTCGTCAAGATGCAGTTCCAGGACCGGGCGACACAGGAAATACAGAGCGTCCGGCAGGTTATGGGCATCCTGATGCAGTCGCTATCGAGCCCGGTCGGCGGCCGGAATATCGCCTCCGAGATCGATCGAACGCTGACCCTCGGCGATGTCAAGGCGCGGATCCTGGCGAAGATGCACGGTCTGCCGCCTCCCGCCGAACTGTCCCGCGCCGAACAGAGTCGCGCGGGCGAGATCGACCTGTTTTGAAGGAGGGCATCATGCGAGCGGAACTGACGAAGACAAATCAGGAAATGAAGGTGAAGCTGCACGAGCGCCTCTCCTTTTCGGACCACACGAAATTCCGGGAACTGCTCAACTCGATCGATAAGGAGAAACCGACACATTGCATCTTCGACATGTCGGAGCTGATCTCGATCGACTCCGCCGGCCTCGGAATGCTGATGATCGCGCACCAGCAATCGGAGAAGTCGGGCTGGAAGCTGTCGTTGCAGGCGCCGAAAGGACACGTGAAGCAGCTTCTCGAACTCTCCCGCTTCGACAAGATCATCCCGATCACATGCTGAACCTCGCCAACGGACGTGCCGTACCGCATCCTCCGGGCATCGGTGCCGCCGCTGATGCGGCCCTGGCGGTGGATTTCGTCGGCTCCCGCATTCTCGTCGTCGACGACAGCATCACGATCCGGAAGACGATCATGACCTACCTCCGTAACCGGGGGTTCGCCAATGTGATGGAAGCAGCCAATGGTCGAATCGCGCTCGACATCATGGAGAAGATCGAGCCCGATCTTGTAATTACCGATATTGCGATGCCGGAAATGGACGGGCTCACGCTTTGTCGCACGATCAAGGACAGCGAACGCTTCGCCCAGATCCCGGTGCTGATCCAGACCGGCACGGAATCCGCAGACCGACGGGCCGAGGCTTTCTCGCACGGCGCGCAGGACCTGATTACCAAGCCGATCAACCTGCGCGAAATGCTGGGGCGTGTGCAGGTTCATCTCGAACAGCGCCATCTGGTCAGGCGCCTGTCCGATTATCAGCAGTCCATGGCCCAGCAGCTTGAAATGGCCCGCGAGATGCAGGAATCCCTGCTGCCAAGCGGTGACGATATTCGCGCTTTCGAGGCCGTCTTCCCGGTTTCGATCGCACCGTCCTACAAGGCCTCGTCGGGGTTGGGCGGCGATCTCTGGGGCTGCCGGGCGACGGACGACGGCAATCTCCGTTTCTTCATGGCCGATTTCACTGGCCACGGTGTCTTGGCGGCGCTCAATACGTTCCGTTTCCACTCCTTCCTGCGCAACGAGCCGCTCGATTCGCTCCCCGAGGCGGATGCGATGGCCTGTCTCAACAGTTTCCTGCATGACGTGCTGCCGGTCGGGCAGTTCGCGACCTTCCTGAGCTGCCGGATCAATTTCCGGGAGAACTGGATCGAGATCTGTTCGGCCAGCGGGCCGCCGCCGATGCTGCGCAGCGGCGGGGAGGGTGAGTTCGAGCCGCTCGCTTCGGACGGCCTGCCGCTCGGCATCCTCACGGAGAGCGATTACTGCGCGCGCCGCTACCCCTTTCCGCCCGGCAGCATGCTGGTCCTCTACAGCGATGCCTTGATCGAGACCCCTCTCCCACCGGACGCCGTCTTCACTACCGAGAGCCTGTGCCGCCATCTCAACCGGCTGGCTCCGGATGCCAGCAGCCACAGCATCATGCGCGATCTCCTCGCCAGCCTGATGCCGAACCTTCCCGAAGATGACCTGACGGTGCTCGTCATCCAACACAAGGAGCAGCCGGTATGATGGAAAATAGCGCGAAGACGGAGGGGATACGGAACATGGCAGCCCCGGTGTCGAACCATCGCCCCCGCCCCGTCCGGAACGCTTCCCATACCGAGAGGCGGCAGGCGATCCGTCGCTATGTGGCGGTGAACAAGCCGGCTATCGGCCAGTTGGTCCAGGGCGTGTTCGACATCCGCACGCTGGAGGAGGCGGAACGACTTTCCTCCATGCTGGCGATGCAATGCCCGGAACCGGAAACGGCGGCGGTCGGGATATGGGAACTGCTGTCGAATGCGGTCGAGCATGGTTCGCTCGAGATCGACGGCGAAACCAAGGCGCGGCTCGTGCTCGAAGGTCGTTACCTCGACGAAATCGCGCGACGCCAGGATGATGAGCTGTTCCGCGGGCGCGTCGTCCGGGTGATGTTCCGCAAGCAGGCGCGCTCGATCCGCATCCGCGTGATGGATGAGGGACCGGGTTTCGATTTCTCGGTGCTGCCGCGGGATCTCCAGCCGACGGAAGTGCCGTGCGGGCGCGGTCTTGCTTTGGCGCGGAGCATCGCGTTCGATTCCGTGGTCTTTCTCGGCCGGGGCAATATCGTCGACGCCCGGATACGCGTGAAGATGGCGGTTGCGCCGACCTCCTAGGCGGCGCGGATCGAACCAAGGAACTCGTTGACGGCACCGGCGAGCGCCTGCCCCTCGCGACCGAGTTCGCGCGACGAATCGAGAACTTCCTCGACGAGACGCCCGGAATTCTGGATTGCGAGGCTGACGTTGGAGATGCTTTTCGTCACCTCGACCGTCCCCCTCGCTGCTTCATCGATATTGTCGGCGATCATGCCGGTGGTCGTCATCTGGTCGGAAATCGAGACCCCGATCACTTCCGAGATCTGGTTCACGTCAGCAATCGTGCCGGCGATGCTGCGGACCGCCTCGATGGCATTGGCGCTCGCGGCCTGAATGGCGGTAATCTGACCGGCGATTTCCTCGGTCGCGCGCGCGGTCTGTGCGGCGAGTTCCTTCACCTCCTGCGCAACCACGGCGAACCCACGGCCGGCTTCTCCCGCGCGGGCGGCTTCGATGGTCGCGTTGAGCGCGAGCAGATTGGTCTGCCCGGCGATGTCGCTGATGACCTTGGCGACCGTGCCGATCGATTCCGCTGCCGCGCCAAGCGACTGCACGTCCCGATCGGTCTGGCGGGCCTGCTCCGCAACCTGACGGATGCGCTCGCCGCTGTCGGCGACCTGCGAGCCGACCTTGTTCATGGCATTGGAGAGGTCCGCCGTCGCGGCGGCGACGGTGCGGACGTTTTCGGTCGCTTCCTCGGACGCGGCAGCCACGGCGGTTGCCTGCCCGGTGGCGGAACCCGATTCGCGCGACATTTCTTCGGCTGCCCGTTCCAGCATGGCGACCGCTTCCGTGACCGATTGCACGACCCGTCCGACACGCTGTTCGAACGCCTGTGCCAGCGAGGCAAGCCCGGACTTCCGGCGGTCTTCCGCTGCGGCACGCTCTTGCTCCTGCGCGACGCGTAGGGCCTCGGTCTCGCGCAGGTTCTGTTGGAAGATCTGGACGGTTTCGGACATCCGTCCCACCTCATCACGGCGCGTGCTGACGGGCACTTCCGCGTCGAGCTTGCCGACGCTCAGCTGCGACATCACGTCACTCAACCGGGAAATCGGCCGGATGATCCGCCGGAAGATGACCAGACCGGTCCCGAACAGGGCCAGAACGATGACGGTTCCGAGCCCGACGATCTTGATGAGCGCTTCCATCGCCGTGGATTCCATCCGCGCGGTGACGAACTGGATCCGGTCGCGCATGGCGGAGAGCATGTCGCCGGCGGATTCCGAAAGCGCGGTCATGGCTTGGTTCTGGCGTGAGGCGAGGGCGACACGCGCCTCGGTCTGGGCGCCGCCGGCCGCGCCGGCCAAGCTGTCGTCAAGCGTCTTGCGAGCATTGGCGAGCGCGTCGTTGGTCTTCGAAATCGCCTTCTTCACGGGCTCGGGAAAATCTGCCGACAACCCGACGAGGGACTTCCAGTCCGGGTCCACCTTGGCGTTGCGGGCGGCGACAGTGGCTCGAGCCGCCCCGGCCTTCTCTGGCGCGATCAGCGCGTCCGTCGCTTCGACATGGTTACGCCACTGGGCCTCGATGAGCGCGTGAACATAGTTCGGCGGAACGGAGGCCTCCCACACCGCGTCGCGGGTATTGTCGAGCAGTCGCAGTGTCATCGTCAGGGCCATCCAGCCCGCGACCGCACACAGGGTCAGCAGCACGCCGAATGCGAGGAGCATGTCGGCGAGAAAGGAATGTTGTCTGGAAAAAAGGCGCATGATGAAGCCCGAATTCGAGGAAATTCGAGTGATTTTTCGCATATTCGTGTTAAGTGGCCGTTAACTACGCTGGATTGCAGATGCGGCATGCGCTCGCATCGGTTGCGAATGAAACGACCGGTGCGGCCCTGTGCTCCCCGGCCGGCTCAGGCTGGCCGCTGTGCCAGCCCGGCCTGCCTGCGCAACCGAAGCTGCCGGAGCCCGAAAGCAACGGCTGCGCCGATCGCCAGCACGACGAGCGACACGACCGGCCGATATGCGAACCAGGCAATCGCGATCACGCCGGTGCCGACGATTGCTGTCGCCGCCCCCGCCACCAAGCCGACCGCGCCGGAGACGAGCGAGCCAAGGATCGGAATGTAGCTCGCGAGCAGCGTTACGGGTGCGAACAGCGCCGAGAACCCGATGAACAGCACGAGGAGGCCCACGCCGCGCAGGATCCAGGTGAGGGTCGCGTTGTCGTCCTGCGCCTTCTCGAACATTTCGTCGGTGGTCTTGGTCCCGGATTGGGCGAGCAGGAATTCGCGACCGTTCTTGGCACGATAGGCTTCGATGCCGTCCGGCGTCTGCTTGCCGACGAAGCTTGCCTTGCCTTCGGGCACCAGCCGGAAAGTCACGCGATAGTGCCCGATCTGCGGGTTGTTCGGATTGCCGCCGATGTAATAGCCGCCGTTGTAGATCTGTGCCGGGCCGAAGTTGGCACGGCGCACCGCATCGAGCCCGGACGAGTTAACAGTGAACTCGCTGCTGTCGGTCAGGCTCTGCGCCGCCAGACCGACGGGGTAAGCGCCGATCTTCGCGTCTCTCGCGGCAAAGTTCTCGCTGCGGATATTGAAATTGCCGGGGTTCTGATGCCCTTGTGGGAATTTGAAGCGCGAGGAATCGACCGGTCGGTCGCGCCACTCGCGGCTGTAGGTGAACTTGCGGTCCTGCCCGGAGCCGCTTTCCTTCTCCACCCACTGATATTGCTCCACGTGGCGGATCAGCTTGAGACCGCTTGTCCTCACGCCGAACAGGGGATCGGCGACGCCACCAGCACTCTTCACCTCGCCCGAAACGTGGATGAGCTTGCCGTCGAGCGCGCGGTCGACCCTGTCGGTGCCGATGGCTTGAACGATACTCTGCCCCTCGGTGAGCGCGCGTGCGGTCTTTACCGCACGACCCTCATTCCAGGCGAGCCCCCAGCAGGCGAGGGGAATCATGATGAGACCGGCGACGATCGAACCGAAGGAGTTGGAAAGCCGCTCGAAAAAGCCTTGCGGAGCGGCATGGACGTCCTCACCGCCATCGGGGGCGGAAAAGGTCTGGTCGCCGCTGTTGTCGAGGCCGAATTGCGAATAATCGTTGTCGTCGCTCATCGTTTGTCTCAAATCCCTTTATTGAAGCCGCACTGTCACCCGGTCGGTCGCGCCCGTGGCATCGATCACCGAGATCTGGGCAAATCCCATTCCTTCCGGGCGCAACCCTGCCTCGCGGCGGCTGGACGGCGCGTGCGCTGGCGCACCATTGAGAAGGTAGGTGAACGGCGGGGAGCCGCCGTTTATCTTGACCTTGAGCAGCGGATGGCCGTCGATCCGTGTCGCCTCCGCGTCGATTGCCGCGCCATCCGGCGGGAAGGCGATCTGCAATCCCGGCCGGCTCATGGCGGCAATGGTTTTCGGCACATCCTGTCGGACATGGCGCAGGGGCGGGGGCAGTGTCAGGTTGGTGGCGACCAGCGCCTCGCGCGGCCGGCGCGGCAAGCCGGATTGCAGGCCGATGCGGCTGAAGGCATCGAACAGGATCGGCGCCGCCACGCGCCGGCCGACGAGCCCCGGCACCGCACCGTTGTCCGCCTGCCCAACCCAAACACCGATGGTATGCTTGAGGTCAAATCCTACCGCCCAGGCGTCGCGATAGCCGTAGGACGTGCCGGTCTTGTAGGCGAGGCGCGCCTGCGGCGCATTGTCGGGTGGTGGCGCGCCGATCAGGATATCGGCGATATACCAGGCCGGAACATGGCCGACGAACTGGAGCGGATCGGATTTCGGCCCGCGCGCGGGCAGTTCGCGAAGGTCGAGCATCGCGCCGCCGCGCGCAAGCCCGGCATAGAGCATGGTGAGATCATTGAGCGAAATCCCGAGCCCGCCAAGGCCGATGGCAAGACCCGGTGCGCCGCCCTCCTTCGGCGTCTCGACCGTCGCGCCCGCCTCGCGCAGCCGCGAGATGAATTTCTGCGCGCCGACGAGTTTCAGAAGATCCACCGCCGGTAGGTTCAGCGACTGCTGAAGCGCCGAACGGGCCGTCACCATGCCCTGGAAAGTGTTGTCGAAGTTCTCCGGCGCATAGAGTCCGAAGCGGTGCGGGCGATCTTCCAGCATCGTCTCCGGATGGGCGATGCCATTCTCGAACGCGAGCGCATAGATGAAGGGCTTGAGCGCGGAACCCGGCGAGCGGATCGCGCGGGTGAGGTCGATGCCGCCCGCGCGTTCGGACGCGAAGTAATCCGCGCCGCCCACCGAGGCACGCACCAGCCCGGTCTCGTTTTCGACGACGACGATGGCCACCGAGAGTTTCGGCCCGATCGCTTCGGCGCGCTCCTTGGCGAGGCGTTCCAGTACCACCTGCCAACCATGATCGAGCGCGGTTTCGATGCGCGTGGTGCCGGTGTTTGCGGCGACCAGTGCTTCCGCGCGATGCGCGGCATGATGCGGGAACGGACGGCGAGCCTCCGGCACCGCCTCATCCAGCGCCCGCTCGATTTCCGCGACCGGTAGCACGCCGCCTTCGCGAACGCGGGCGAGAACCCGATCCCGCGCGGCCTCGGCACGGCGCACGAAGCGGTCTGGCCGGCGGCTCTCGGGCGCTTGCGGGATTGCGACCAGCAGCGCGGCCTCGGCCGTCGAGAGTCGTGTCGGCTCCTTGCCGAAATAGGCGAAGCTCGCCGCCCGCACGCCTTCGAGGTTGCCGCCGAATGGCGCGAGGCTGACGTAAAGATCGAGAATCCCTTGTTTGCCGACCCGGCGCTCAAGTTCGAGCGCACGCGCCATCTGCCGGGCCTTGGCGAAAAGGCTGCGTTCCTCGCGCGGTTCAACCAGCCGCGCAACCTGCATCGAGAGCGTCGAGGCGCCAGAAACGATCCGTCCGTGGCGGATCAGCTGCCACCCCGCGCGCAGGATCGCGACGGGGTCGACACCGCCATGCTTGTAGAAGCGCCGGTCTTCGTAATCGACCAGCATCGCCAGATAGCGGGAATCCACCTCTTTCGCAGTTAATGGCATGCGCCAGCGCCCGTCCGCCATCACGAAGGGGCGGAGCAGCCTGCCGTCCTTGTCCAGCACCACGGTCGAGCGCGCCTTGGTCGCCTCGAGATCGAGCGGTGGCAGGTTCGCGGCATAGAGTGC